>CACLUD010000008.1 GCA_902609995.1 uncultured Prochlorococcus sp.
TTTCTACCTTTTTAATTATGTTGGTATTGTATCCACCACATAAACCTCTATCGGCAGTTACGCAAACTAATGAGATTGTTTTTACGTTCCTTTTGGATAACAGAGGAGAGTCTACAGCTTCAAACTGAACCCTAGATTGAATATTCTCCAGGACACGGGCAAGTTTGTCAGCGAAAGGTCTACTTTTCAGTACTTGATCTTGTGCTCTCCTTACCTTTGCAGCCGCAACTAATCTCATAGCTTCTGTTATTTTTCTAGTATTTTTAACAGAAACAATTCGATCTCTGATTTCTTTAAGATTTGCCATAATAACTTCCTATATAAATTTAAACTGTGGCAAGCATTGAGGATTTAACTTCTTTTATTACCTCTTTTAAAGTTGTTTCTAAGCCTTCATTAAGTTTTTTCTCTTTTAGAATCTCCTCAATAAATTCCGCTTTATTTAACTTTAGGTATTCTCTAAGTTCAGCAGCAAATTTGGTTACATCTTCAACAGGTACCTCATCAATAAGACCCTTAACACCTGCATATACAACTGCAACTTGTTCAGCAAGATTTAAAGGTGAGAATTGTGCTTGTTTTAGCAATTCTCTTAATCTTTTACCTCTTTCAAGTTGTTGCTGAGTAGCCTCATCAAGATCAGAGGCAAACTGAGAAAATGCTGCTAATTCATCAAATTGAGCTAATTCTAATTTTAGTGTTCCAGCAATCTTCTTAATTGCTTTTGTTTGTGCAGCTCCCCCAACTCTACTAACTGAAATTCCAACATTTATTGCAGGTCTTAAGCCTGAGTTAAATAAATCTGCGCTTAAGAAAATTTGTCCATCAGTAATTGATATGACATTTGTTGGAATATAAGCAGAGACATCTCCAGCTTGAGTTTCAATAATTGGCAAAGCTGTCATTGATCCACCACCCATATCGTCTGACAGTTTTGCTGCTCTTTCAAGTAATCTGCTATGACAATAAAAAACATCTCCAGGATAAGCTTCTCTTCCTGGTGGCCTTCTCAAAAGAAGAGACATTTGTCTGTAAGCTTGAGCCTGCTTAGTTAAATCATCATAAATAACAAGAGTAGCTTTACCTTGGTACATGAAATGCTCAGCTATTGCAGCTCCAGTATAAGGAGCTAAATACTGTAAGGCTGCCGCTTCAGAGGCTCCAGCACTTACAACAACAGTATATTCAAGAGCTCCTTTTTCTCTTAAAACTTCAACAACGTTTGCTACTGATGCAGATTTCTGACCAATCGCTACATAAACACAGACTACGTCTTGGCCTTTTTGATTAATTATCGTATCTATTGCGATAGCAGTTTTTCCAGTTTGCCTATCTCCAATAATCAATTCTCTTTGACCTCTTCCCACAGGTATCATCGCATCTATAGAAGTGATACCTGTTTGCATAGGTTCATGAACTGATCTCCTTTTAATTATTCCTGGAGCCATTTCTTCAATAAGTCTATTATCACTTGTTGGAATCTCACCCTTTCCATCTATTGGCTGCCCTAAAGGGTTAACAACTCTCCCCTTCATAGCTTCTCCGACTGGGACAGATGCGATTTTTCCTGTTGATTTTACATTACTTCCTTCTTGTACACCTAACGCTTCACCCATCAAAACTGCACCGACATTATCATCTTCAAGATTAAGAGCTATACCCTCAGTCCCATCCTCAAATTCTAATAATTCACCAGCCATGACCTGATCTAAGCCGTATATTCTTGCAATACCATCACCAATTTGTAGAACGGTTCCTACATTGCTTACATTTACGGATTGGTCATAATCAGTTATCTGTTGTTTTAAGATTGAACTGATTTCATCAGGGCGTATAGATACCATGGATTTAAGAATTTAAGGTTGGATGTTGAATTTACTTGGATAGTGACAAACCAAGCTTTCTAATTTGAGAGGCAAGACTAGCATCAATTACTTTAGATCCTACACTCGCGACGAAACCCCCAATGAGGGATGGGTCGATTTTAGTTACAAGTTCTAATTTTTCAGTACCAGCTATATTGATGATTTTTTTGGTAATTAAACCTTTTTGGTCATCAGTAAGCTTGACAGCAGAAGTAACAGTTGCCAAAGCAATATTACTATTTTCTCTGTAAATTTCTAAAAATCTTTCGAGAATTGAGGTTACAATTCCAATTCTTTGCCTATCAGCCAATAGTTTTAAAAAATTTAGAAGGGAAGAATTAATCTTTTCTGAAAAAATTTCAATTATGATTTTTTTCTTAGTATCTGTCTCTAAAACTGGAGAAGATAATGTTTTTTCAAGATCAGGAGAATCATTTATTAAAGAAAGTAGTTGCTTTACCTCCTTTACCATTTCTTCAGTTAGATCATTTTCACTGACAACCTGAAGTAATGCTTCTGCGTATGGGGTAGTAACAGAATTTAAAAGTGGCATTATTTCTCCTCAATATTATTAATGGATTGAGTTACCAAATTTTCTTGAGTTGTTTGATCAAGTCTATTTGGTAGAGAATCTAAAGCTTTCTGAATAGCTAATTCAACAGCTTCTTTACGAAGTTGAGAAATAGCTCTTGAGGCTTCTGAGCTTTCATCAGAAATTGCACTTTGTTTTATTCGTGCCATCTCTTCAATAGCTTTTTTCTCACTTTCCATCCTGATTGATTCAGATCTCTTAAGAGAATCTGCTTTTATTTGACTAGCTTTTTCTTCTGCTAAAGATAAGTCAGTCTTTGCTTTCTCTAAAGCTTGTGTGGCCTTAAGAAGTCGATCTTCTGCATCTTTTAATTCAAGAAGAATTCCTTCTCTTCTTTTTTGAAGCATTTTACCTAGAAAACCTGGTAAAAATTTATAAAGGCCAAAAACAACTACAGCCCAATTAAGAACGTTAGTTTCGAATAAATTAAGATTTAATCCAAAACCTTCTGTAGCTAGAAGAGGTAAATTCATTTTTCTAGAATCAATCTATTAACAATAAGTTCGCTTAAGTCATCAGCTTGCTTAAAAAGCTGTTCACGAGCTGAAGATGTCTGATTTTCTATTTCTAATCTTGCTTTTTCCTTAGAAGCGTTTGCTTCATTATTAGCAAGTTCAAGAGCTTCTTTATAAAGCTTATCAGATTCATTCTCAGCTTCGCTCACAATCTTTTGAGCTTCAGAGCGAGCGTTTTGAAGCTGACTTAATAAATCAGCTTCTAATTTTTCAACTTCTGAAAGTTTATTTTTGGCGTCCATAATATTGTTACTTACAAATTTTTCTCTTTTTTCAACAACATTGCCTACAGGCTTAAAAAAAAGAGAATTAAGAATATAAGTAAGAGCGACTACTTGTATTGCCATGAGAGGCAAAGTGGCATTTATATCAAATAAACCACCTTCAGTAGCACCAAAAAAATCAAAGGCCAACATATGTTTCAGTTGAAATTAAAAAATTAGATTTAAATATTGCTAATAAGAATTAAAAGCAACATTAACTTTTAGGAAAAAGGATTCGCAAAAAGTAATACTAGAGCAACAACTAATCCATAGATTGTTAATGACTCCATGAAAGCGAACGATAAAAGTAGAGTTCCTCTGATTTTACCTTCAGCTTCAGGTTGGCGGGCAATACCCTCAACAGCACCTTGAGCTGCGTTACCTTGTCCAAGGCCTGGGCCAATAGCGCCTAAGCCAACTGCTAAGCCAGCAGCTACAACAGATGCTGCGGAAGTAATGGAATCCATAATTTTGAAATAAAGAGCTTAATGCTTGTGATAAATCTTTTTGTCTAACACGCTTGGACATTCTTTTTTTTTTAGAATGGGTCTGAATTTTTCAGACCTACGCGATTTAACATTTTGCCAGATTACAGGCCCTTTGTAAAAGAGTCTGAATGTATGAAAAAGAAACTAATGATGTTCTTCTACGGCTTCTCCTATGTAGTAAGCAGCGAGTGTAGCAAAGATTAATGCTTGAATTGCACTTGTGAACAACCCTAGAAACATTACAGGTATGGGTAAAACCAAGGGAACTAAAAAAACCAAAACACCAACAACAAGTTCATCAGCAAGAATATTTCCAAAAAGCCTAAAGGATAAAGATAAAGGTTTAGTAAAGTCTTCTAGAATTTTAAAAGGCAACATTATCGGTGTTGGATGAACATAATATTCAAAATATCTCCAACCCTTATTACTAAGCCCAGCATAGAAATAAGATAGAGAAACTAACAATGCCAATGCAATGGTTGTATTAATATCAGCTGTTGGAGCTCCTAATTCTCCACTTGGTAATTTTATTAATCTCCAAGGTATAAGCGCTCCTCCCCAATTACTTACAAACACAAATAAGAATAGAGTACCTATAAAAGGCATCCAATCTCTGTATACTTTTTCACCAATTTGAGTTCTTGCAAGATCTCTAATGTAGTCCCATAAAAATTCAAGTAAATTCTGCAACCCCTTAGGATCATTTTCCATTTTTTTTGTCCCTAAAGAGATGAAAACTAATAAAGCACCTAATAATATCCAAGAAGTTAGAAAAACTTGTCCGTGAAGTCTTATATTTCCAATCTGCCAATAAAGATGTTGACCTACTTCTAATGCTGCAAAATTTGTTGGCAAGGAGTTAAAAAACATTTTGATTTAAATAAAAATTAATAAATTTTGAAAAGCAAAATTTATTTAAGAACGTGAGAAATAAATTATAAGAGAAGGCTTATAGATAAAAAAGCCTATCATTGCTGGAAAAATATCTAAAGATCCTAGCTTGCTTGCAAAAAGAAAGAGAAAAACTGGAACCAACAGTTGCAATTGAGAAAACCCATTAGATTTTTTCCCTATTTTTCCTATGCTTTTCGCAAGCAAACGTAAGTAAAAAATACCAGCAATGGCACCTACAAAAACACTAAAACCAAAAGTATACCCAATTATAATTCCTGTTATAGAAGCCACTAAAATGGCAAAGATAAAAGTAATACTAAAAATTGTTATTTGCAATTTAGTATATTCATCATTTTTTGAAAATAATTTTTGAAATTGACTTGCAAAAACAAATTTACTTCTATTAATGAAAGAATTACACTGGGTAGGGGAATCATGAACATTCTTACCAGGAAGATGCTCAACAATTTTTTTTCTATTTGAGTCCACAGATGTGAACATAATTTAGAAAACCCCCTCTATACAGATTTAAGTAAGTATATAAACCCACGGAATCTATCATGGGGAGGGGCCTTTTAGCTAGGGATATTTTGTTTAAAGTCCTAATTCTTAAGATTTGTGATATTTGATTTATGTGTTTTAGAAAAACTAAAAATAAATTTACTTTTATTAATCAAAATCTAAAAACTCAAATTCACTCAAAAAGGAGCATAAAGACTTGGCAAAGTAGTCATTTAACGTCTCAATAGTATATCTACAAACTTTAAATTGGAGATAAGTAAATCAGCTACAAAATATAAGAGTGATTTTAAAAGAAATAGAACTTTTGATTCCATAAACAACTGCAACTATTTAAGGGACAATTTCTTACCTATACCTTGGAAAATTTGGCCTTATGAAGGAAAACTTCTACTTATTTTGATTGGTATTTGGTCTCTTTTAGGTTTGTTTATTCTTGGTTCTGCTAGTTGGTGGGTCGCTAGCAAGGAAATGGGGGATTGGGCTTATTATTTAAAAAGACAAATTATTTGGTGCATTCCTGGATTAACTTTTTTTTATTATGTTTTAAATACAAATATTAGAGATCTTTTAAAAATTTCAAAAATTATTTTTTATTTCTTAATTTTCTTGATAATTTTAACAATATTCTTTGGCAGTACAGTTAACGGTTCTTCAAGATGGTTAATTCTAGGTCCTCTACAAATTCAACCGTCTGAATTAATTAAACCTTTTTCAATTTTGGAAGCAGCCAACTTATTTGCACATTGGAATTTAGTTAAAAATAATAGAAAAATTATTTCATTAAGCACCTTTGGGTTTTTAATTTTACTAATAATGAAGCAGCCCAATTTAAGTACCGCAGGTTTAACAGGCATTCTTTTTTGGGTGATGGGTTTATGTGGAGGAGTAAAATTCAGTTCACTATTATCAATAGCTTCATTAGGAGTTTTAAGTGGTTGTATTAGTATTTTGAGTAATGAGTATCAAAAGCTAAGAGTCATATCATTCATAGATCCTTGGAAAGATGCAGAGGGCAATGGCTATCAATTAATTCAGAGTTTACTAGCGATAGGTTCAGGAGGATTATTTGGACAAGGATTTGGCCTCTCTACACAAAAATTACAATATTTACCAATTCAAAGCACAGATTTCATTTTTGCTATTTTTGCAGAAGAATTTGGTTTATTAGGATCAACATTATTGTTGGGTTTTTTAGTTCTTTTTTCTTATGTAAGCTTAAGAATCGCAATAAATTGTAGGAATAATTATACAAAGTTAGTTGCTATTGGATGCGTAACTTTACTAATAGGTCAATCTATAATGCATATAGCTGTGGCAACAGGAACAATGCCCACAACTGGGTTACCATTACCTTTTGTAAGTTACGGAGGAAATTCCTTATTATCCTCATTTTTTGTGATAGGAATGTTGTTAAGGTGTTCACTGGAATCAACTGGTTATATAGGCATGATTAGTGCGCGAAAGTCTCTTCATTAGTTAGAATTTAAAAGAATTAGATTCCTGTTATCGCCTCAATTAATTTATTTATTTCAGAATTAGCTCAAAAGGGTAATTTACTAATGGAGCAAGGGCTTAATAATCCAGGACCACTTACCATATTTTTAGTTTTTACTGCAGGCCTTTTAACAAGTCTTGGTCCATGTTCTTTATCTTTACTACCAATCACAATTGCTTATGTGGGTGGAACTAAGAATAATAAGTTTAAACTTATTAGTTTTTCTGGAGGGATAATTTTTTCCCTTATTACATTGGGTGCCTTGAGCGGATTCTTAGGAAAAATATATGGACAATTGCCCTCTTACTACGCATCTTTAGTAGCTTTAATAGCAATTATTATGGGCTTAAACTTATTAGGAATTTTAAAATTCCAATTACCTAATGGGCCCGATTTGCAATTTATGGAAGATAAGGTGCCTTCTATAATTACTCCTTTTGTAATAGGTGGAGCTTTTGGTCTTGCCTCTTCACCTTGTATTACTCCAGTACTGGCTACACTCCTAGCATGGGTATCACAAGCAAAAAACCCTGCAATTTCAATAATTTTTTTATTCTTCTTTGGCCTTGGTCAAATAACACCATTAATCCTTGCAGGAGCGACAACTGAAAATTTAAAGCAGTTTCTAGAACTCAGAAAATATAGTCAAATAATTCCTACTCTAAGTGGGGTATTTTTAGTTTCGCTAGGGATTCTAAATTTAATTTCAAATTGGATCTAAATGGTTATTTTTAAGAAATTTATTTTAAAGATATCAAGTTTAAGATTTGCAATACTATTAATAATTTTCATTGCCATTTCAAGTGGAGTTGGTACGTTTATACCTCAAGGAAATGATCAACAAGAGTATATTGATTTCTACAACGAAACGCCAATATTAGGATTTATTAATGGATCTCAAGTTATAAGACTCCAATTAGATCATATTTATACAAGTAATTGGTTTTTATTTTCATTAATACTACTTTGTATTTCTCTTGCAGCTTGCAGCTTTAGGAGGCAAATACCGTCTTTAAAAGCAGCATTAAAATGGACTGACTATAAAGATGAAAAAAAATTCTACAAACTCGAATTAACAACTAATTACGAAATAATCCAAGATGCAGATCACATTTTAAAAGCTGATTCTTTACTTAGAAAAAAAGGTTGGAACATTTCCAAATTTGAAAATCGCTTATCGGCAAGAAAAGGCTTAGTGGGAAAACTTGGACCTATAATTGTACATATAGGGTTAATTATTTTACTTATCGGTTCTGCGTACGGAAATTTCAGTAGCCAATCTAAAGAACAATATTTGAGATTAGGAGAAAGTTTAGATTTAATAAATGAGAGTACAAATTCAAAAGTGAAGATAAAATTAAAAAACTTTTTTATTGAACGTGAAAGTGATGGTAAACCAAAGCAGTTTATTTCAAATTTAGAATTTTTTTCGAAACAACAAAATTTGAATGAAATAAAAACAACTCAAGTAAATCAACCTATCAGATTCAAAGGTTTAACTATTTATCAAGCGGATTGGTCTGTTTCTAATATTGTTGTAGAAATTGATACTGTTCTTTATCAACTCCAACTAAAGCCTATTCCTGAGATAGGAGATCAAATATGGGGGCTTTTAATTGAATTGGGTAAAGAAAATAAAAAAAATTATCTTTTAACTATTGATAATGAAAATGGTCCACTTAAAGTCTCAAATATTGAAGATTTTTCTGAAAATTTTGTTTATTTAAATAATAATCCATTAGAAATTAATTCTTCAAAACTATCTTTAAAAAAAATAATTCCTAGTAGTGGTTTAATTATTAAAAATGATCCTTCAATTCCATTTATTTATTTATCCTTTACTTTAATAATTTTGGGAACAATTTTTAGTCTTATTCCCACAAACCAAATATGGATTTTATTTAATGAAAATACAAATAAATTATTTATTGGTGGCTTAAGTAATAGAAATCTTTTAGGTTTTAAAAAGGAATTTATAAAATTATCAGATGAGATCAAGAATAATTAATTTCTTTTCTGTCCACTATAGATATCTAATTTCATAGAGACGTTTCCTCTAGGATTAAAATCAGCATTTAAATGAATCCAGTGCGGCGCAGCTGCATTTAAAAGATCATCCATAATTCTGTTAACCACTTCTTCATGTGATATTTTGAGATCTCTAAAGTTATTAATATAAAGTTTTAAGGATTTCAACTCATATACTTTCATCTTAGGCTGGTAAAAGATATTTAATTTTGCAAAATCTGGATAACCTGAAAATGGGCACTTACACGTAAATTCAGGTAATTCAATTGAAATTTCATAAATTCTTTTTTTATTTGGATTTTCAAAACAAATGATTTTTGATTCTTCTATTAGCCTTTCGCCGTATAAGGGCTTATTGGTCGCATCATGTAAATTAGCTGTACTCATTTTTTTTCAAAATCACCTTTATTAAAACTATATAAAAAACCATAAAAAAAGCTAATAATTCTCGAAAAATTAAAAATATACTCAAGTATTACAAATCAATAAGTCAAGGGACATAAAATTTTGTTTTGTATCAACGATAACAATCCTAAGGTCATTAAAAAGGTTTAGATGTATCTAGTTTCTAAAAACTTATGGATATCTGTTTGGTTGATATAGACAACAATTCAAATAAATCTCTTAAACCCACCAGTGTTATTGGAATGTTATGGCTCCAAACGCATTTTGAAGATACTCAATGGGAGGCGTTATCAAATAATCAAGTAATAATTTCAGAAGAAAACTCTAAGTTACTAGTTAATGATGCAATTAGTGCAGGTCTAAATATCACATCATTTTCTGGAGTCTCAATGCTAGATCTTTTTCAGAAAAAGAATTAAAATTAAGACATCCAAAAGAAAAACATGAAGAAAATTGAGGCAATCATACGTCCATTTAAATTGGAAGATGTAAAAATTGCATTAGTAAACTCTGGAATTGTTGGAATGACTGTAAGTGAAGTCAGGGGATTTGGAAGACAAAAAGGTCAGGTAGAAAGGTATAGAGGTTCTGAATTTACAGTTGAATTTCTTCAGAAACTTAAAGTAGAAGTTGTAGTAGAAAATGAAAAAGTAAGTTCAGTAATTGATGCAATTGCCGAAGCAGCAAAAACAGGCGAAATTGGAGATGGAAAAATATTTATATCATCCATTGATTCTGTTGTAAGAATTAGAACTGGGGATACCGATCAAGAAGCCCTTTGATTAAAGAGTTTCTTTTACTAAATTTTCTATAAATTTAGTATTTATTATTGGATTAGAAATCCCAAACTTAGACATCCAAGCTAGATATTCATGATTTCCTGCAGGCCCAACTAAAGGCGAAGCTACAAGACCTTGAATATTCCATTGCAATTGATTTGCTGCATTAATAACTGACTCAATAGCCTCAATATGATATTCGGCCTTTCTTACAACGCCCCCTTTACTTACTCGATCTTTTCCTACTTCAAATTGAGGTTTAATAAGAAATATTCCTTCTATAAAATCTCCTGATAATAAATTATTAATAGGTTGTAAAACTAACTTTAGTGAAATAAACGATAAATCTGCTACAACAAAATTTGGTAATAAACTTTCTTCAGAATATATATCTAAAGGCTTTAAATTTCTAATATTTGATCTTTCAAAGAGTTTGACTTTTGGATTTTTCCTTATTTTCCAAGCCGTTTGACCATAACCTACATCTATCCCATAAACCATTTTAGCCCCTTGTTGCAACAAGCAATCAGTAAATCCTCCAGTAGAGATTCCTGCATCTATACAAACTCTATCTTTAACATTAATCTTTAATTTTTTAAAAGCTTCCAGTAATTTTTCTCCTCCTCTCGATACAAATTGAGGTTCAGATTCAATAATAAATTCAGTTCCTATTAAAACTTGTTGACCAGGTTTATCGAAAATCTTACCATTTATATCTTTAACCTTTCCCGCAAGAATTAGACCCTGTGCTTTCTGACGAGTCTCGCATAAACCTTTGTAAATAAGATAAAGATCAAGCCTACTTTTTTTAATCATTTATTCTAAAAAGCTAATTTAAAAAATAATTACTGGCTATTTTCAAATTATATTTTTGAAACATAATATTAATTTAAAATTTTATTAAAAACAAAATACCTGCTATTTATAAAGATAATCCAATCTCAAGATTTAGACATTTTTCAAAATGCATTGATATTTACAAATCCAAAAGCTTTTATTTATGAGAATAATACTTATACAAATATGTTCAATGACAAGTAGAACTTTTACGTATAGAGCAATTATGAGATTTTAGTTATAAAGTTTAAATTGAAGATGTTTAAAAATTGTGATTGAACGTTACACACTACCCGAAATGGGAAGAATCTGGACTGAAAATGCAAAATTCCAGTGTTGGCTTAAAGTTGAAATTGCAGCATGCGAGGCGAATTGTTCTCTTGGAAAAATACCTGAAGCCGCGTTAAAAGAGATTCGTTTAAATGCAAAATTTGAAGAATCAAGAATTAAAGAAATTGAGAAAGAAGTAAAACATGATGTAATTGCATTTCTAACAAATATCAATGAATATGTTGGAGATTCAGGGAGATACATTCACGTTGGAATGACTAGCAGCGACGTCCTTGATACAGGCCTATCATTACAGCTAAAAGATTCCTGCGAATTGTTATTAGAGGAAATTGAAAAACTAGAAAATGTGGTCAGATCATTAGCAAGAAAACATAAAAATACTTTAATGATTGGAAGATCCCATGCAATTCACGGAGAGCCTATTTCGTTTGGATTTAAATTGGCAGGATGGTTAGCAGAAATATTAAGAGATAAAAAAAGATTATTAATCCTTAAAGAATCTATTTCCATTGGACAAATAAGTGGAGCAATGGGAACTTACGCTAATACAAACCCAGAAATAGAAAAAATTACTTGCGATTTGCTGGGTTTAAAACCAGATACAGCAAGTACTCAGGTTATTTCAAGAGATAGACATGCAGAATATGTTCAAACAATAGCATTAGTAGGAGCTTCACTTGATAGGTTTGCTACTGAAATAAGGAACCTGCAGAGAACAGATGTTTTAGAAGTCGAAGAAGGATTTTCAAAAGGGCAAAAAGGAAGCTCAGCTATGCCACACAAAAGAAACCCTATTCGTAGTGAAAGAGTTAGCGGTTTATCTAGAATTTTGAGGAGTTATGTTGTAACAGCTCTTGAGAATGTTCCGCTTTGGCATGAGAGAGATATTAGCCATAGTTCTAATGAACGTATCATGTTACCCGATGTATCTATATGCCTACATTTTATGCTTAGAGAAATGAAAGAAATAATAAATAATTTAAAAGTTTATCCTGACAATATGCTCAAAAATTTAAATATATATGGGGGAGTAATTTTTAGTCAGAAAGTTTTACTTTTACTTGTTGAAAAGGGTATGTCTAGGGAAAAGGCTTATAGCTTGGTGCAAAAAAGTGCTCATCAAGCTTGGAATAATGAGAATGGTAATTTCAAGGCGAATATTGAGGGGGACCAAGAGATAATGACATTAGTTACTGAGAATGATTTAAAGGTATGCTTTGACCCCTCAATTCACCTCAACAATTTAAATGTAATATGGGATAAGTTAAGTATTTAAATCCCTAAATATTATTTGAAGTTTAACCACAGTTTTTTTGATGACCAAGAACTTTAGATTTGAAAAAGATAGTATGGGACAGATTAAAGTTCCTTCAGAGGCTTTGTGGGGAGCTCAAACGCAGAGATCAATTATAAATTTTTCTATTGGTGAGGAGTTAATCCCAATTGAATTAATTTATTCACTTACAGTTATAAAAAGAGCAGCTGCAATTTCTAATTGCAAATTGGGTTTAATAAATAATGTAAAAAAAGATCTCATCATTGAAGCCTGTACAGAAATACTTGATGGGAAACACGATTCTCAATTCCCTTTAAAAATATGGCAAACAGGTAGTGGTACACAAACAAATATGAATATCAATGAAGTCATATCTAATATTGCTGCGTTAAAAACAAATTCAGAACTTGGAAGTCATCATCCTATTCATCCAAATGATGATGTTAATAAATCGCAGTCTACAAATGATACTTTTCCTGCGGCTATTCAGATATCTGTTGTTACTCAAATAATTAAAAAATTAGTTCCATCAATAAAGGAACTTACTAAGGTTCTTGATAGTAAGAGTAATGAATGGAAAGATCTTATAAAAATAGGTAGAACTCATTTTCAAGATGCAGTGCCAATTTCCCTTGGTCAAGAAGTTTCTGCATGGTCAAAACAACTAAAGGACGCTGAAGATGCACTGATAATTAGTCTTGATGAATTATGTTTCTTACCACTAGGTGGTACGGCAGTGGGTACAGGTATTAACTGTCCAAAAGATTTTTCAAAAGAATCTATAAAATCAATTTCAGAATATACAGGTTTATTTTTTTATAAATCAAAGAATCATTTCTCTTTAATGGCATCTCATGATCGATTAGCCCAAGTAATGGGTCAAATAAAAATCCTAGCAAGTGCATTATTTAAGATTTCTAATGATATTAAAATATTGTCCTCAGGACCTAGATCAGGCATTTATGAATTAATAATTCCCCAGAATGAACCGGGGAGCTCAATCATGCCTGGGAAAGTTAATCCAACCCAATGTGAAGCATTATCAATGGTATGCACTCAAGTAATGGGTTTTGAATACGCAGTATCAATAGCTAATGCCAGCGGTACTTTACAAATGAATGAATATAAGCCACTAATTGGATTTAATATTCTCACTAGTATAAAATTACTGAATAATGCGATAAGTAACTTCAGACTAAAGTTAGTTGAAGGGATACAACCAAACCCAAAAACTATAAAAAATAATCTTGAAAATTCACTAATGCTTGTAACAGCATTAGTTCCCAAAATAGGTTATGAAAAAGCAGCAGAAATTGCGAATCTTGCCTTTAATGAATCAATCAACTTAAAAGAAGCAACAATAAAATTAGGTTACTTAACTGCTGATGATTTTGAGGATGCTATAAATATTAATAAAATGATTTAATTGAACTACTTTTAGGAATTATTATCAATTCTTTTCGTTGCTGGATTAATATTATCAGAGATTTTCAACAAATCATTCGATTCAGAAACAGGAAATCTATTTATAGCTTTTAATGCTAACTTTGCTTTATTTTTAAGTTTATTACTTACTCCTACGCAATATTGAATTTGTGATAAAACATCCATAGACCTTCTTAAGATCCTTACTACATCCCCCTCATCTAAAGAAGTATTAAAAATTAGTTCTTTCCATTTTTTACCTCTCGCCCATTCTGAAATTATCCCAGTTAACTCCGTTTCTAAAAAAATTGGAGTATTAATATTAAACTTATTTTGTTTCGAGGCTAATAATTTTCTTAGGCTCTCTAACTCATTAAAAACATCTATAACTTTTTTGGAAGGCTTAAAATTACACCAAAGGTTGGGTCTTCTTACATCCACACAAATTGCTTGTATGATTGCGGCTAAATCAGGTGGTGTCAAATCATCCAAATAGCCACTAAGTAAAACAAGTCCAACCCATAATTCATTTTCACTTCTTATTGCGCCAACTGATTTTCCTACTTCTGTAAGCTCTAAATCATCTAAACAGCCAAAATGATTCAAAATTTTTATTAAATCAGTAAAGTTTTTCCAGTTATGATTTTTTTTATCTTCCATAAGATTGTTTTTCATCACTATCTCTTGCTCAATCTCGATAATCCTTTTTCTATATCTTTTTAATTTTTTAGAGTCACCAAATTTATGAGCAGGCTGATTAGTTATTGTTTCATCCAAATTAGTGATTAGTTTCTGTTGTGCCATAACTTCAGTTGTCAGGTCATATTGAGGAGTTCTTAAATCATATTTTTCAGAAATTTCAAAAATTTTATCTGCAAAAGTTTGAGTTTCATTATCGCCTCTTACAACTTCTCCTGAGAAATTAATCTTGGGTTCCTCAAGCTTCAAAATATCAATCTCCTCTAAATCAGGAAAAATATTGACTATGTAAGAAGGTTTTATAAGGATAAATAAATTGTCTATTGTTAAACAGAGCAAACTTTTAATTTTTTTTGATTCATGTATTTTTTTGCAAATTAAAGCTGGAACAATTTTTCTATTTATTTGGGGGGCTTTTATGGAAATTAAACTTCCATCTTTAATAAAGTTAAGTGCACTAGTAATTTCTTCTGATAATTTTTCAGCTGCTTGTTTTTCTAATATCCTTAACAATCTTCTTTCTTCTTTTAAACGACTTTTCAACTTTTCATATGAATCGAAATCTTGCCATGAAATATTAGAAGTTATTTTTTTTAGTTCTTTTAAATCTCTTCCTAAATTATCAAGAATAGCGGTTTCTTCTGAAGATTCTCCTAAATATAAAAAGCTCCCAAAACTTCTTTTTATTAATTCTCGAGATTTATCTAAAGTATAATTTTGCAAAAGGTTAAGAACCATTCCGTAGCTTGGCGTAAACTGACTAACTAGTGGATTTGGTTCACTAATAGCCAAGTTACTAGCTTCTTTTGCGCCCTCAAATCTAGTTTGCAAGGTAACAACATATCCCTGCAAATCCTTTCCTCTTCTTCCAGCTCTCCCTGACATCTGCAAGAATTCACTACTTAATAATAATCTATGTCCTTCATCAGTACGTTTTGATAATGTTGAAATTACTGTTGTTCTTGCAGGCATGTTAATACCCGCAGCTAAAGTTTCAGTTGCAAAAACAACTTTTATCAATCCTTGCTGAAATAGTTCCTCTACTAACTCTTTCCATGCTGGTAACAAACCAGCATGGTGTGAAGCAATACCTCGTTTAAGAGCTTCACAATGAAATTTGTCTTTTACACCATCTACATTATTTTTAAGATAAACATCTAATCTTTGAGATATCAAATTTGCTTCTGAATAACTTACTAAAGATAAATCTTTTATATATTCAACAGCCTTATCACAGCCTCTTCTACTAAAAATAAAATAAATAGCTGGCAACATATTTCTCTCTGCAAGTTTAGAGACTACAAAGGCAATAGGAGGAGACTTTGGTTGGATTATTCTGCCTACTTTACCTTTCTTTTTTTGCCCTTTTGGCGCTCTCCAAATCTTACAATTTGGATGAATCCCACTACCCTTATTATTCAAAAGAGGATGGAGTCCCTTTGCACTGCAGAAAATAAAATCTAATGGAACTGGTCTTTTATTACTATTCACAAGTACTGTAGGGCCATGAACTTTTTCTATCCAATTTTGAAGTTGGTCTGCATTAGAGATCGTTGCTGATAATGCTATTATCTGAGCTCTACTTGGACAATGAATTATCGTTTCTTCCCAAACTGTCCCCCTTTGCGGATCATTCATATAATGACATTCATCAAGAATTACAGATTCCAGATTTACCAATGGGTCATCAAATTCTTCAAATTCTCCATATAGCATATTCCTAAAAATCTCAGTAGTCATTACTAAGATTGGGGCATCTCTATTTATACTAATATCTCCCGTAAGGAGGCCTACTTTCTTCTCTCCAAATTGATTAATAAAATCTCTAAACTTTTGATTTGATAAAGCTTTTAAAGGGGTTGTATAAAAAACTCTACTCTCATGGGATAAGGCTCTATAAATAGCAAATTCACCAATTAATGTTTTACCTGAGCCAGTTGGAGCGGTTAAAACAACAGAATTTCCACTATTTATAGCTTTTATTGCTTCTATTTGGAAGGGATCTAGAGGGAATGGGAAATATTCCTCTAAATTAAGCAATAATTGTGATTGAAGAGGGGAGGAGTTAACTTCTTAAGATATGATCTATATAGATATTAATAAACAATAACCACCTTGCACACTTTAATAGTAAATCTAGATCATTTTATAAAAATCAACTAGTTGAAAGTATTTAAAAATGAATAAAATAAGAATCCCCAAAAATAGACTTCGGAAATTAAAAACATTCACTTTAGGTCAAAAGCCATATGAGCTTCAAAGTTTAAATCCAGAGAAAGCAAAAAATAAACTTATTGACTTATGTAGTAATGATTATTTTGGATTAAGTAGAGACAATGATGTAATAAAAGCCTCTTATGAAATAAGCTTATCTGAAGGCCTTGGTTCAGGTAGTTCGAGATTCATAACGGGCTCAAGACCAATACATACATTATTAGAGACACAACTTGCAGAATGGCTTAATCAGGAAAAAGTTCTTTTATTTCCTAGTGGTTTCCAAGCCAATATTGCGGCCGTACAAGGTTTAGCCAACAGAAATAGTATTGTAATAGCAGATAAATTGATTCATAATTCTTTATTAGTTGGAGTAAAAGCTGCCGGATCAAAACTAGTAAGATTCGCACATAATAATTTAAAAGACTTAGAAAATAAAATTCTTAAATATAATTCAACGCATAAATCCATTCTTATAATTGTTGAATCCCTTTACAGTATGGAAGGTTCAATTGCTCCTCTCAAAGAAATTGCTGGAATTTGTAAAAGATATAATGTTGAATTATTAGTCGACGAAGCTCATGCTATTGGGATTTTAGGACCTGAAGGAAAAGGTTTAAGTTTTGATTTATCTGATGATATAACTATGCTTACTGGAACCTTTGGCAAATCGTTTGGTAGCGGCGGAGCTTTTATAGCTTGTAACTCAAAAATTGGTGAACACCTTATTCAAAGTAGTGGAGCATTTAGATATACAACTGCTCTTTCCCCAGCTTTATCTGCAGGTGCACTTAAATCGCTTCAAAAAATTAAAAAGCATAACGAATGGGGGATTAATTTATTGATGTCTTCTAAAAAATGGAAAAAAGAAATTCTTGATAATTTTAGTTACCCTGTAAAAGGAGAGTCTCAAATTTTATCTATAATTGTTGGACAAGAAGAAAAAGCAATACTTCTGCAAAAACATCTTGAAAAAAGCGGTTTCTTAGCTATTGCAATTAGACCACCTACTGTTCCTGTGAACGAATCAAGAATAAGGCTAACAATAAGAAGAGATTTAAATCTAGAGATACTTAAGAATTTTATTTCTGTTTTAAAAGCTTTCAAATGAACCAAGTAATTACTCAGCATGGTTGGGGGTTAGATCAAAGTTTCTGGGATAATTACAAAGTTGAATTTCAAAAAAATGGATGGTATTGGCAAGATAATGAAAGAGGTTATTTTTCAAAAAATGTTAATGAATCAAAATGGATAAAAAATATTTTGAACGATCAAATCAAAATGGTTTTATGTCACTCTTTAGGTTTCCATTTAATTCAAGAAAATCTTTTAGATGAAGCATCACATGTTGTCTTAATAAATTCATTTAATAATTTTCTTCCCTCCAGCAAAAAAAGAAATTTAATTTATAGATCTTTAAAGAGAATGGAGAAAAAAATAATTTTATTTGAAGCAGAGAACATGTTAAAAGAATTTATACATAGATCTTTTTTGCCAAATAATATGACTATTAATTTCCAAAATATGTTTTATAATAACTTAGGAGGTTTAAATAATAATCTTCTATTAAATGACCTTAAAAAACTTTATACCGATAAAAATTATATAAAGTCTTTTAAGAAAAATTGCAATGTCATAGTTATAAATTCTAAAAGCGATTTAATTCTTGACCAAGATTCTAGGGATAACTTTATTGAATTACTAAACAAAACATTAACAAAAAAGCCAACTGTAATTGAATTAGATAATCAAGGGCATTGTCTAACTAATTTAAATTTTTACCAAATCATTAAAAGAACTTTGGATAATAAATATGCAAAATAAGATTTGGAATGAAACAATTAAAAATAATTTTAATAATGCTTCACCAAATTATTTAAATTATTCAAATATTCAAAAAAATTTTGCCGAAAAGATTGTTTTTTTCTTAAAAGGTCTAAATATTCATAAAGGGGAATGGATAGATCTTGGTTCAGGAACTGGCTTATTAGCTGATGCAATCGAAAAGGAATTTTCTACAAAAAATATTACCCGAATTGATTTCAGCAAAAAAATGCTTCTTCAAAATAAAGACTCTAGTAAAAAGATTTTATGGGATTTAAATAATGGTTTACCTCCATCAATTAGAAACTGTCCTCTAATGACCTCTAACTTTTGTATACACTGGTTAGACAATCCCGAAAAAATAATAAGAGATTGGTTTAGCAAATTAAGATCTGGTGGTTATTTAATAATTTCATATCCCACAATAAATTCATTCCCAGAATGGAAGCAAACTTGCTTAGAAACTAATATTGAATATAGTGGCTTAACTTTCCCTGTTTCAAAAGATATAATCAAAAGTTTCAATTCTGATGAAATATTCTTCTCAAATAAATACCTATACATAGAAAACTTTCCAGATGTTTATAAACTTTTCAGAAGCATAGTGAACGTGGGGGCTCAATCAACTAAGTGTAAACGTAATAAAGTATGTGAATTAAAAGCAATACAAAAGTTTTGGCCTAAGACATCAACTAATTCAGTTAACCTAACATGGGAAATTAATATTGAAATATTAAAAAAATCATGAGCGCTATTAAGAATAAATCCCAATTTGTCATTTGTGGTACTGATACTGATATAGGTAAAACATTAATTAGTTCTTTTTTTGTAAGGGGATTAAATTCTTTTTACTGGAAGCCCATTCAAAGTGGAATTGAGTCGGAGACTGATAGTCAAGCAATTGTAAGACTTGCAAAAGTGAATAAAGCGAAAATAATCAATGAGGCTTATATCTTTAGAGAACCTGTTTCTCCTCATTGGGCCTCTGAAATAGATCAAAAAGTTATAAACTTACAGTTATTAAATTTACCAAATGTTGATGGGTCCCTAATTGTAGAAACAGCGGGGGGCTTAATGGTCCCAATTACAAGAAATTATTTGCAAATAGATCAAATCAAGAAATGGGATATCCCTGTAATACTTGTATGCAAGAGCGGCCTTGGGACTCTTAATCACACTCTTCTTAGTATTGAGGCATTAAAAAAAAGAAATATTAAAATTCTAGGTCTAGTTATAAACGGAAAAAAACACTTAGATAATCCAAAAACATTAACTGAATTTAGTAGTCTTCCTATTATTGCTGAATTTCCATATATCCAAAAAATTGACTCCAATAAATTAGATATACTTTGGGAAGAGCTCAATATTAAAAATAAATTGATCACCTTATTAAACTCCAAAAAATAATAAATGGAATCTCCAGTTTTAAAAAATCCTAATCAAAATTGGCATCCTAATATATGGCCACCTTTTACGCAGATTATAAATAGCAAACCTCAATTAGAAGTTAGTCATGGGAAAAATGCTTTAATTTATACAAAAAATCCAAAAAAAGAACTAATTGATGGAATAAGTAGTTGGTGGGTTACTCTACATGGTCATAGTAATGATTACATAGCAGATGCCATTTATCATCAAGCCAAGACTCTAGAACAAGTTATATTCGCCGACTTCTTACATCCACAGGCTCAAATATTATCAGAAAGACTCAGTGGCTTAACAAAATTAGAACGACTATTTTTTTCTGATAATGGATCTACCGCTGTAGAAGTAGCTTTAAAAATTGCCTATCAATCTTGGCAAAATCAAGGTGAAACAAGAAACCAAATAATTGCTTTTGATGGGGCCTATCATGGTGATACATTTGGAGCAATGGCTTTAGGGGAAAGAAATATTTTCAATGAGAATTTTGATAATCTAATGTTCCCTGTTAAAAGGGCCCCATGGCCTTCAACTTGGATAAATGATGAAGAGGTTGAAATAAAAGAGAATAACGCGATTCAAATATTAACTAAACTTCTTAAAAAGCCCACTGCAGCTGTCATTCTTGAACCATTAGTGCAAGGTGCGGGAGGAATGAATATGGTTAGGCCTGAATTTATCAGAAAAGTTTCAGAAGTAGTAAAAAATAATAATTCTTTATTAATAGCTGATGAAGTATTAACTGGATTTGGGCGATGTGGAAGTCTCTTTGCATTTCAAAAGGCAAATATAATTCCTGATCTAATTTCTATTTCTAAGGGTTTAACGGGAGGATTCCTACCTATGGGAATCACATTAGCCAAAGAGACAATTTTCCAATCTTTCATTAGCAATTCTCCTAAAAAAACTTTTTGGCATGGTCATAGCTTCACTGCAAACCCTTTAGGTTGTGCTGCAGCTAATGCGAGCCTTGACTTATTAGAAAAAGATCCAATAAAATATCTTTCTTTTGAGGAAAAGCACCTTTACCATCTTAAGAAAATTAAAAAATTACCATTTGTAAAAAACATAAGAGTCACGGGAACTATCGCCGCATTTGATATTGAAATAGGTAAAAATGAAGGTTATCTAAACAATGTTGGCAAAATGATAAAAGCATTATCAATTAAAAAAGGTTTATTTATTAGACCACTTGGTAATGTTATCTATCTATTACCCCCTCTTTGTATTACAGACAATCAATTAGAAAAAAGTTACCGAATTATTTTTGAAATTTTAAGCGATCTTTAAAAAACAAAATTAAGGCCCTTGTAAAATAGCATTTTCTATATCTTCTCTATTAATACAATAAGAAAATAATCTTTTAGTTAATTTACCTCCACTCTCCCAGACAACACTTAAATCTTCTTGTTCAAAAATAATAGTTGCGTTCCAATTAGAAAGCAACAAATACCATTTAGACGGATTATCAACATCTTTAGTTGCACCTAAATCTTTTAACCATAATTCTAATGATTGAAGTGAATGTTGATTAATTGGGGTATCAGATGGGATCACGGAATTTCTTTAAGCTATTATCTCAAAAGCCAAGCTGGGATTGACTCTATTTCTGTGCCAGTAAGAGAAGCGATTAAGATAGCTAAAAATAAACTTATCAAAATAATGATAATCAACAAAAATAATGAAAACATTTCTCCATTTGAAAATGGTCTCCTATTGTCTTCTAACTGCTGATTATTAGCATCCATTACTAAAGTATTTAAGACATTTAATTTTGTTTTATTTGATTTTTTAGAATTTACTCGTAATTTTTCATCATAAAGTTTCCTCAAATTAGAGTTATTTAAATTTTCATAGGCCTCTAATACTTTTTGAAATTTATTTTTTGCATCTTCTAATTCTAAGGAAGTTGTATCAGGATGTAATTCTTTCGATAATTTACAAAAAGCTTTTCTTAGTTGATGATTTGAGGCATTTTCATTAACGCCTAAAATCTTATAATAAGTTATCTCGCCTTTCAAAAAAATTAAATTATTATTATAAGTATTCTAGTCAATTTTGATAAAATTGAATATTTTAATTATCGAGAAGAAGAAACTATTTAAAACTCAATGACAAAAGAAAGTATCCCTAACAAACTTCTCAATTTAGTAACTGAAGATGAAATAATGATTTTTAGAGAATTACAAATAAAAATCCAAGAACTAAACTATAAAACTAACTTAACCAGATTAATTAAAGGCGACGATTACTGGATATCACAAATCTATGACAGTCTTTGGCCATTTAAAGAAAATGCAAATAAAAATTTTGATAATAAAAAATTTATTGATATTGGAACAGGTTGTGGTTTTCCAGGATTTGCATATGCGATAACACATCCTAATTCAGAAATATATCTAGTGGATTCCTCTAAAAAGAAAACAGATTCACTAAAAGAAATTATTAAAAGTATTAATTTCAAAAATAATATATTTATAATAAATGATCGTATTGAAAACCTTGGGCGTCAATCTTCATTTAAAAATGGCTTTAATATTGCTACAGCAAGAGCAGTTAGTAATCCTTCAACAGTTTCTGAATATATATTACCTATCTTGAAATCGAACGGATTAGGTATTTTATATTGTGGGAAGTGGACCAATGAAGATAATAAAAATTTAGAAAATACATTAAACATATTAGAGGGGGGAATCTTAGAGATAAAGAGTAATTTTCTGCCCAGAGAAAAAGGTATACGTAATGCTATTTTTATTGAGCCAAAAGCATCTTGCCCTGATATTTATCCTAGAAGTATTGGCAAAGCTGAAAAATATCCACTCAAAGGTTAATTCTTTGATAATCTTGATATTGAATTGTCCCCAAACTTGTCTTTTAGGACTCTTAATTTCTTGATAACCTTTTTGGGTTTTATATGCCTTTTTAAAACTTTTAATAATTGACTTTCGCATACATCCACATCTAAAAAATTTGCATTATTGCCTTGGAACCAATGACTTCCATTCCCAAGTAATTGATATCTAGATTTTGCAAATTCTTCTAAATCAAAGGAATCTATTAAATTGGCCAGCCAGAGAAGAACCGGAATATTTATTCCTCCTGGTGTATTTTGCCAATTTGGTAAATTTTTATCCCAACTTTTATACCACTCTGTACCTAATGAATTGATTGATTCCTCTTGTAATCTATTAAGTATTTTAGGAATATACTGATCAGATTCTGACAATAATGAAACTGCTTCTAAATGTAAATTAAAGTCTTGCTCTTTTGCTACACCAATACTTATTGTATGAACTTTTTTGTTCCTTAAACAAAAAAGATCATTAAATACTATTGGGTGTAAAGGGCTACAAAGTTCCAACATTTTTGTTGATGGAGTGTGAAGATGTCCGCCTTTATCGGTAGGACTTATTATAAAAACTCCAAGATCATATTTATGAGCCAAATCAATTACTTTGGAATTTGTTTGATTGATAAAATACCAGTGCAAATTAATATAATCAAAGAAATTTGTAGATATCGCTTTTTCTATAAGAGATAATTCTCCATGAGTCGAAAATCCTATATATCCGATTAAATTTTCTTTTTGGAATTTTTTTAAAATATCAATACAGCCTCCATCTTTTACAGATTGATGAAGATGTTCAGGTGTATTGATGCCATGAATTGCTAATAAATCAATTTTCTTTACTTGCAATTTTTCAAAGCTTTTCAAAAGTTCTGCTTCGAATAATTTAGGATCACGATTAGGAGGAATTTTTGTTTGAATGATTTTTGGTTTTTTTTCAATACTCTTGAAACCCATACCTAACTGTATTTCTGAAGTCCCATAATATTTAGCTGTCTCTATGTGATTAAATCCAAATTTATTTGCAAGATTCAATATATTTTCAACTTTATTCTGTTCTTTTCGTGAAATCTCTGAAAATTTTAATTCTTCCCAACTTTTTTGGAATCTCATGCCTCCTAAAGACAAAACAGGCATTTTTAGATTGGTTCTACCAAATCTGCGACAAGGCAATTCCATTAGAAATTAATGCTTATTCATTCTTGGTAGTTTTCCTAGAGATTGAAACATATCCCTATCAAGACTACTTTCTAGATCTTCTAACTTTTCAAATTCAACCCAATGAATACAATCCACTGGACAAGTATCAATAGCTTCTTGCACCGTTTCAAGATTATCTCCATCTTGTCTTATTGCTCTACTCCGTCCATAATCATCATCAACTACAAAAGTATTAGTAGCTACATGAGCACAATATCTACAACCTATACATCTACTTTCATCAACCCAAACTGCTTTTTCAGTTAATTCACCTCCTAGGACAGGCTCATAACCTGTTAGTTCTTTAGTTCCAACATAATTATCAATTCCACTTAAGTGATTACTATCCAATTATTAATTTTCCCACTTAGTGAGAACCAATTCGATAGATCCATCATTTTTATTTTTTTGCTCAACTATTTGGTATCCGTCCTCTTCTGTTTTTGAAATAATTGTATGGTAAGCATACATTTGAGTAACTTTTGAAATAAACCTTTCAACGGGTAAATCAAACTTCCAAAGGTCGAGATCTGTAACTAATTCATATGAGTTAGAATTATTATCCCATTTAAATCCAACTTTAGTTTCGCTAGGCAAATCCATGCTTATATCAACCGCTGTAAATTGTCCTCTGTACCCTTTGACAAACTTTGTTTCGTGATTTACTACGTAACCGAGTTGATCTAAAGCTTTAATCAAGGGTTTTACTTCCTTAAGTTGAGTCTTAATAGTACTAAAATGTGACATTAGATTCGTTGGTAAATTGATTTGATTTTTCGCTTTGGTTCGAGATAAACGCCTCTGAAGTTTTATTCTTGACTTTTACTTCGCCAAGAGCATCTTCAACTTTTTTTGTTGCACTATTACATGCATTGCCGTTAAATCCTTCAACGGTTTCTTCAACTCTTCCATCTTGATGAATTTTGAATCTTAATGTTCTTTGGGGCATTAAAATCAAGTACTAAGTACTAATACTTTATACAAGATAACGAAAAATAATTGTTTCAGTTGGTACAAGTTAATTAAAATATATTTTTTTATATTGATTACTTAATAAATACAAAACACTATTTATAAAACCCTTTCATCCCCATTGAATCTAAAGCAGTTTTGGCTTCTTCCATAACTGAAGGTTCTTTATCAAAAAGAGCAATTTTTGTACATTCATCAACAAAACTCTCTTGCAAAATTTCATTTAATTTTTCAAACAATCTACATAAAGACCATATACAATTACTTCTTACCACTGGCTCATTATCTATTCTCAAGCTAATTAATAATTGTTCAGCCGCTAATTGAGCGTTAAAGGATGAAGTACTTCCAATTTCCGCTAGAGAACTAGATGACCATAATCTTACTGAAGCCACGTCATTTTTTAATGAATTTATTAATGGCTTCAAAACAATTTCATTATCATAATTAGCTAGACTCCAAGCAGTAGCTTTCCTTACATATGCATTGTCGTCTGTTTCTAATAGACTGACTAATTTTTCTACTGCGCTAGGGAACGGATTCCTCCCTAATGCATATACAGCACTCATTCGTTCTACTGGGCAAGGTTGATCAAGTAAAGGAAGTAAAAGAGGGAAAGATCTTTTATCTCGATATTCGCAAAATATTCTTAAGCCTTGAATTCTTTGCTCTCTGTCACCCTTAAGTAATTTTAAGGCTTCATCGCACTCTAAATTTTTATCTAAAGTTCCTCTTGAGAAACCATCTTTATCGATCTGTTCTAAAGGATCAATGTCAAGCTCTACAGATAATTCTTTAGCTAAAACATCTGGATCTATTGCTATTTCTGCCAGACTTTCATTTTTTACTTCGTTTCTTTTAGTCATTATCAAATAATAATAAAGATTAATTAATCGGAGCAGGTGACATCATATCTCCAGGTAGCCAAATCCTTGCACTAACGGCAAAAAAAGCAACGCCGAACAAACTAACAATTGCAAAAGGTAAAAGTTTTGTTCTAAAAAATCCCAATAATAAAAAAAGAATTAAACCAATAATAACGTGTTTAGGTTGAATTTAAAAAAATTTTTTAAATATGATTATTTGATCTTGTCATTTTGCCTTAACTGACCACATGCTGCATTCCTATCTGAGCCTCTACTTTTTCGAAAACTAACATTAATCCCACTATTAGAAAGTCTTGTTTGAAAGAGTTGAGCATTTTTTGTAGGGGTTTGTTTAAATTCAACTTCCTCAATGTGATTATATTGAATCAAATTCACATGGCATTGGAAACCTTTTATTAGATTACTTAATTCATCAGCATGTTCTAATTTATCATTAACTCCATGGAGCATTATGTATTCGAAACTCACTCTTCTGCCAGTCTCTCTTACATATTCTCTACAATCATCAATGATATTTTTAATATGATAATTTTTTGCGCTCGGTATTATAGCTTCTCTTATTTTTTGATTTGAAGCATGCAAACTTATTGCAAGCGTAAACTGACATTTGCCCAAAACTTGAAAAGACAGTTCTGATAATTTACTTATCATTTTTGGAATAGCGACGGTACTTACTGTGATCTTTCTCTGACTAATATCGAAATCCTCATTGATTGATCTAATTGACAGAAGTAACTCATCAATATTTAACAAGGGCTCACCCATCCCCATAAAAACAACATTAGATACTTTCTGATTCATTTCATTTTCAATAAATAAAATTTGATCGAGTATTTCACTTACTTTTAAAGATCTTTTTAATCCTTCTTTACCAGTAGCACAGAACTTACAGTCCATTGGGCATCCTACTTGACTTGATAGGCATGCAGTTAATCTTTTCTCAGTTGGGATACCAACGCACTCAACACTCTCATTATCTCTAGTATTTAATAACAACTTTAAGGTTCCATCAGTTGCTAAATACTTTTTATTTAAGGTTAATTCTCCAAATAAAAAAACTTCATTTTTTAATTGATCTCTAAACTTTAATGGCAAGACGTTGATTTCATCAATACTTTTAGACCTATTCGTATAGTTATAAAGCCAACTATAAATTTGACGTCCTCTAAAAGCAGGTTGACCAAAATTCAAAGCTAAACTTTCTAAATCCTTAACACTACATCCCAGAAGGTTTTTCAAATTATTCTTAATACCATTTTTCTAAATTGATCACCATAGCAATAATCCATGTTTTAAAAATAATTCAGTAAGAATAAGTGCTATAAAACCAATCATGGCCATTCTTCCATTAAGTTTCTCATTATAGAAATGAAACCCGTAACGAGGTAGTTTTCTTTTAGGAACAATGTCAGGCTTAATCATTAATTAAAATTTAAAATAGTATTCTAGTTACTGAAAATGAGAATAGCCTTTATTCATCAGAGAGAAGTCCCTCCTCTTGTAACCCTTCCAAAGCTGCAGGATCAGGTAATTGATCTTCAGAAAATTGATTTTCAGCATTTGGCCTTGCAAAAGCAGCAAAATTGCTGGATGTAGGATCAATTCCATGTCTATTTCTAGTAGTTTCTAAATCTTCATCACTTGGGTCATCAAGAATAGCAGTAGAACTTACAATCGGTTGCGGCATGTCAACTGTATAGTCTGGCCTTAAATTCTGAGCCCTTCTATATCCAGCGGATTCTTCTGCAAGAATATCAGGATGAGGTCCAGCTTCTGAAGCTAATTCTTCAACAAATCCACTAAAACCTGTGCCAGCAGGTATCAGTCTTCCAATAATCACATTCTCTTTTAAACCTCTAAGCCAATCAGATTTACCTTCTATAGCAGCTTCAGTAAGAACTCTCGTGGTTTCTTGGAAAGATGCTGCTGAAATAAAGCTATCTGTATTTAGCGAAGCTTTAGTTATCCCTAATAATACTGGAGTAAACTCTGCGGGTGCCCCCCCAGTAATAGACATTGCTTGATTTGTATCTTCTACTTGTCTTAACTCTATTAATTCACCAGGAAGAAGGGTTGTATCTCCTGCATCTTCAATTCGAACTTTACTTGTCATTTGTCTTACTATGACTTCAATATGTTTATCACTAATTGCTACGCCCTGGGACTTATAAACATTCTGAACCTCATTTACCATCTTTCTTTGTAATTTTGAAATTGATTCTTGCGCCGCTTCCATTAAAGGTTTTTGATCTTTTAAATCTGTAAATAAACAATCTAGTAACTCATGAGGATTAATAGGACCATCAGTTAAGAGTTCTCCACCGGTAACTTGCTGACCATCACTTACCATAATATTCTGTCCCATTAAAAGTTGATACTCACTAATAGAATCATCTCTCTCAATAACAGATAATGATACTGATTCTTCATCAGTCCCCTCTTTAATTTGCACAACTCCAGATTTCTTGCATAAAGTTGAAGAATCTCTTGGTCTTCTTGCTTCTAATAATTCTTCAATTCGAGGCAAGCCTTGAACAATATCCCCAGTTTTCTGCCTTTCAAAAACTAGTAATGCTAAACCATCGCCTCGAAGAACTAAATCTCCATCTTTTACATGCAAAACAGAATCAGGAGAAACCATATACGGTCTTCCAAGCCTTAAGATCACATATTCGCTAGAAACTTCTTCTATTTCTCCGCATGAAGTAGATTTTACTCCCTTACTAATTGAATCTCCATCGACAACACGATCTCCACTTTTAACAACTGCTTTATCTTTAATATTAATTTTTATTTTATCTTCATTTCTCTCAACAATAAGTCTTCTTATTGGTTCACCTTCAACTGAATCTGGTAATTGCAATACCCCTTTCTCTTTACAAAGAATTTGAGTAGTAGCAATTACATCACCAGCTTTAACAAGCTGATTATTCTTTATTTGTAATTCAGTATGTGTTGAACCATGACTTGAGTCAGAAATTGTATCCCTCCTAACCAAGATGGATTCTAAAATAACTAAATTTAATCTATTGATTGATTTATCACTTTTATCTTGAATTTTCTCTACATCAATTGTCATCTGAGGAGTAGCATCAAAACTTTCTAAACTCAAATTAGTTTTAAGAAGTTCTACACCCTCCACAGATTTTATTAATTCACCATCTTTATAAGAAAGCCTTTGAATAGCTTTCAAAGCTAATGATGGTCCTTTTTCCTGTTTTACATGAGATAATTCAGGTAACTGAGCCTCATCAGGTATGGTGTATTCTTCTACAGTTCTTAATAGTAAACCCTTACCTTTTGATGTTTCTAATTTTTGAACAAACAGAATTTCGTTATTATCTACTCCATCTATAATTTTTTCACCTGGATTAACCAACTTTCCTTCTTCAGTAAATCGACTCAATATGTCTTCATCTTCACACTCATGAAAAGAACCATTTCTAACAGTAATTTCACGCAAGATATCATTTTTTTGAGTCACTGTAACTATTCCTGATGTTTGACTAAATATATCTTTGACAACTTCTGTTCCTGCTTCAATCCATTCCATATCCTCAGTCATGAGTAAAGATATATCTTTATTTATTTCATGTGTTTCTTGAGGGATCCAAAGCAATGTTCCACCTTGACTAACTTCAAAACCATTTTTAGATGATCTTGCTTTTTTAACACTTAAACCAGGTGCATATTTCACCAATCCGCCAGTTTTTGTTCTGAATCTTTCATCTGCTAAATCAGCAATGACTTCACCACTACTAATTTTACTTCCAGGTGAAGTATTTAACCTGTAAATAGTTCCATCATTAGACTCTAAGTGAAATAGTTCCCCTGAATGAGTAGATTCTTCAAGTAATTGAAAATTACTTAATAGCATTGAAGTTGTTACGATTTGAACTTCTCTTGAATCGCCGACTGATTCTCTTAAACGCACTTCTCCACCGAACTCACTAGATTGACTCGCTTCTGCTAAAACAGTTCCTTGTTCTACCTTTGTTTCTGAAGAAACAACAGGTTTAGCATTTGGAGGTAGATTATAGACATCTCCAGCTAAAACCCATAACCTCCCTAATCTTTGTGCTTTCACAGTAATATTACCCTGTCTATCAGTAACTTCCTTTGGTTGGATTACTTTGTCATACCTTACTTCTCCAGCTAAATCGCAAATAACATCTTTAGTAGCTTTTTCAACACTTTTCTTTACAGCTCCTGAGATAATTTGTGCAACAGTTATATCTGAGTCAATATCTTGACCATCTTCTACAAATAAAAGAGATCCACTTGTTACTTCAATTTTTTGGGCTTTGTAAGTATTACTTCCAGTTGGGAGAATCTTTAATAAAAAATCTACTTCAGCTTGTTTGGCCTCCACTCCATGTGGGGTTCTATATCCTCTGATTTTTGCTTTTGAACCAAATTCAACTTTACCTTTAATTTTAGATCTTACAACTCCACTTTCTGCAGTAGATACTCCTCCAGTATGAAAGGTTCTCATAGTCAATTGGGTTCCAGGTTCTCCAATTGATTGAGCAGCAATAATCCCTACAGCTTCTCCTAAATCAACTAAATGATTATGAGCCAAAGCCCATCCATAACATTTTCTACAAACAGAACGGTTAGCCTCACAAGTCAAAGGGGATCTAATATTTACTTTTGAGATTAATGATGTCTCTAAAGTGTTGGATAAAGAAGGGTCTATCGCAGTATTCTTTGGAACAATTAAATTACCATCAGAATCTAAGATATCTTCAGCAGAAAGTCTTCCGATAAGCCTTGAACCAAATTTTCCATCTTCAGAATTTATAACTATTGACCGTTCAGTTCCGCAATCTTCCTCTCTTACAATTACATCTTGTGCCACGTCAACCAATCTTCTGGTCAAATAACCTGAGTCGGCAGTTCTTAATGCTGTATCAACTAAACCTTTCCTAGCACCATAAGAAGAAATTACATATTCAGTAACCGTAAGCCCTTCCCTAAAGTTAGTTCTAATAGGTAAATCAATAATCTCTCCTTGAGGATTAGCCATCAATCCCCTCATCCCAACTAATTGTCTTACCTGAGACATGTTACCTCTAGCCCCAGAATTAGCCATCATCCAAACTGAGTTAAGTGGATCATTTTGATTAAAATTATTCTTAACTGCATCTACTAATCTCTCATTAGTTTCAGTCCACGTATCAATAACCTTGGTATGTCTCTCAACTTCTGTAATTTCTCCAAGTCTATAACATTCTTCGGTAGCTGTAATTTGAGCTTCTGCCTGTCCGATTAAATCTTGCTTAGCTTCAGGAACTTTCAAATCATTTACTGAAATAGAAACAGCTGCTTGGGTAGCATATTTAAATCCTAAATCTTTTAGATTATCTGCCATTGCAGCAGTTACGGCAGTTCCATGGGTTTTATAAGCCCATGAAACTAAATTCTTTAAAGCTTTTTTATCTATTACTTTATTTTTAAATGATGGCGGTGTTTTTGCCAATAAAGGCATCATTGTAATATTATTTTTTTTTGAATTTTTTGTAGTTTTACGTACTCTTGAACTTTTTTTTGGTTTAGATGATGTCATGTTTTTTATGAATGAATAATTAGTTTTTTAGGGATTACGTTTTGGAAACAGAATCGATGATCGTATGATTCATAACCACCCTTCCTACCGTTGTTAGAATAAACCTACTTATTAGATTATTTTGCGAATCAAATCTGTCTCTTCTAAAGTTCCAAGTTTCTAACCTCGAACCATCTTCTAGTTCTTTAGATTCTTTTGGTTTATTAGCTTCTTCATCATCATCAACTTCACCATTAAACCTTACCCAGACCCATTCATGTAAACCAATTCTTTTATCTTCAAAAGCAAAAATAACATCTTCTAATGAAGCATAAGTTTTTTGATTGTCACCAAATTTTGGTTTTTTAAAGTCTGGCTGTAGTGCAGTAAGATAATAAGAACCTAAAACCATATCTTGTGAGGGGGTTACAATTGGTTCTCCTGTAGCTGGTGAGAGAATATTATTACTGGCTAGCATAAGCATACGTGCCTCTGTCTGTGCTTCTAATGCTAAAGGGACATGTACTGCCATTTGATCTCCGTCAAAATCAGCATTAAAGGCAGGGCATACAAGTGGATGTAGTTGGATAGCTCTACCTCCAACTAATTTAGGTTCAAAAGCTTGAATTCCTAACCTATGAAGAGTTGGAGCTCTATTTAAAAGTATTGGGTGACCTTCGATAACTTCTTGGAGTACTTGCATGACTTCATCATCTCCTTTTTGTATTAATTTTTTTGCTGCTTTAATATTATTTACAATATTTTGACGAATTAATCTATGTATTACAAAAGGTTGAAAAAGCTCAATAGCCATCTCTTTGGGGAGTCCGCATTGATGCATCTTTAACTTTGGACCAACAACTATGACAGACCTTCCAGAATAATCAACACGTTTACCAAGTAAATTCTGCCTAAATCTACCTTGCTTACCCTCTATTATATCGCTAAGAGATTTTAGAGCTCTATTATTTGCCCCAACAACTGTTCGACCTCTTCTTCCATTATCAATAAGTGCATCAACAGCTTCTTGCAACATTCTTTTTTCATTTCTGACAATTATCTCAGGAGCTAAGATTTCTTGAAGCCTAGCTAGCCTATTATTCCTATTTATGACTCTTCTATAAAGATCGTTTAAGTCGGATGTGGCAAACCTACCTCCATCAAGTTGGACCATTGGTCTAAGATCAGGAGGTATAACAGGGATTGCATCTAGTACCATCCATTCTGGCTTTGCGTTAGTTGCCAGGAAATTATCAATTACCCTTATCCTTTTTATGAGTTTTGCTCTTTTTTGACCTTTACTGTTTGTTATCTCATCTCTAAGTTCTTCAGCAATTTGATTTAAATCAAGATCCTCAAGTAATTGCTTTAGAGCTTCTGCACCTATCCCAACAAGTGGTTCATTTTCAATAGTAGAGTCTTCTGCATAAATTTCATCTTCTATTTCTAACCATTCATCCTCAGTAAGGAGCTGCTTATATTTGAGATCTTTATGATCCCCAACATCCAAGACAACATAGCAATTAAAGTAAACTATCTGTTCTACATCTCTAAGAGGGATATCTAGCAGTATTGCGACATAACTGGGTATACCCTTTAAATACCAAACGTGGGAAACTGGGGCTGCCAGTTTTATGTATCCCATTCTATGCCTTCTCACTCTACTTTCAGTTACTTCTACACCACACCTTTCACATACAATTCCACGATGTCTAACTCTTTTATATTTACCGCAGTGACATTCCCAGTCTTTGGATGGGCCAAATATTTTTTCACAAAAAAGTCCATCCATTTCTGGTTTTAATGTTCTATAGTTTATTGTCTCTGGTTTAGTAACTTCTCCTACTACTTGCCCATTAGGTAATGTCCTTTGCCCCCAATCCATTATTCTTTGAGGTGAAGCAATAGATATCTTGACGTAATCAAAATGATTTTCTGTTCTTAAGTTGCTGTTTGTCATTTTTAGAATATTTAAAATTAGAAAGTGTTGATAAAGTATTTAATCTTCCGCATATTCAGAGGTACCTAGAGATTCATAAGTAGGTCTCGAAGGAGTATTTCTTTTCGGATTTACATCTTGCATTAAATCAACTTCCTTACCTTCATCAGTGTAAACACCGATGTCTAGACCTAAGGATTGTAATTCTCTCATTAGGACTTTAAATGATTCGGGAGTTCCTGGTCTAGGGATAGGTTTACCTTTAACTATGGCATTTAATGCTTCATTTCTTCCCTGCATATCATCTGATTTAACAGTTAACAATTCTTGCAAAGTATAAGCTGCACCGTATGCCTCTAAAGCCCAAACCTCCATTTCTCCAAGTCTCTGTCCACCTTGTTGAGCTTTACCACCTAAAGGTTGCTGAGTAACTAAAGAGTATGGACCTGTTGACCTAGCATGGATCTTATCATCTACTAAGTGAACAAGTTTTAGAAAGTGAGAATATCCAACAGCTACTGGTTGATCAAAAGGTTCGCCTGTTCTACCATCTTTGAGTAATAACTTTCCAGGATCTTTTGGGTTATAAACCCAATCCTTTCCATCTTGATTTGAGGCTTCCTCTAAAAACGCTTGGACAGTTTGATGTGATTTTTCAGCACCATACATTTCATCAAAAGGCACAACTTTAACTCTGCAATTTAAGTTTGATGCTGCCCAGCCCATTAACAACTCAAAAACTTGTCCTACATTCATTCTACTCGGAACACCAAGAGGATTTAAAACAATATCAACTGGTGTACCATCCGGTAAATAAGGCATATCTTCTCTAGGTAAAATTCTACTTATTATCCCTTTATTACCATGCCTCCCAGCCATTTTGTCGCCAACCTGAATTTTTCTCCTTTGAGCAACATAAACTCTTACAACCATATTCGCTCCTGGTGGCAGCTCATCGCCTTGCTCCCTTGTATAGATACGAACATCTAAGACTCTTCCTTTTTCTGTTTTGGGAACTCTAAGAGAATTATCCCTCACATCTCTCGCTTTTTCTCCAAATATAGCTCTCAAAAGTTTTTCTTCAGGTGGCTGATCTGATTCTCCCTTAGGAGTAACTTTTCCTACGAGAATATCACCACTTTCTACAAAAGCACCTGTTCTGATGATTCCCATTTCATCAAGATTATTCAAACTTTCTTCTGAAATATTAGGAATTTCTCTAGTGATTTCTTCAGGGCCCAATTTCGTTTGTCTAGCTTCTATTTCATATTTTTCAATATGTACTGAAGTATAAAGATCATCAGTAACCATCCTTTCACTGACTAGTATTGCATCTTCATAGTTGTAACCTTCCCATGGCATATAAGCAATTAAAACATTCTGTCCCAATGCTATTTCTCCACCTTCGCAAGCTGATCCATCAGCAAGAACTTGACCAGATATAACTTGATCTCCATTTTTCACAATTGGTCTTTGGTTTAAGCAAGTATCTTGATTAGATCTCTGATATTTTTGAAGATAATGAACATGCTCATTACCATCTACATCTTTAACAACTATTTCATTAGCATCAACATAAGAAACGACTCCATTTACTTTTGTAATTGGAACCATCCCAGAGTCTCTAGCAACTTGGGACTCTAATCCTGTACCAACTAGGGGTCTTTCAGGTCTTAATAATGGAACTGCTTGACGCTGCATATTTGAACCCATTAAGGCTCTATTTGCGTCATCATGTTCTAAGAAGGGGATAAGAGAAGTGGCTACTGAAATAACTTGAACAGGAGAAAGCTGAACATAATCGACTTGATGAGGTGGAACTTTCTCGAAATCTTGCCGGTACCTTACTGGAATTAAATCTGCAAGAATATTACCGCTTTTATCAGTCGCCACATCACCAGGCGCAACCCTACATTCATCCTCTAAGTCCGCTGATAAATAAACAGGATTACCCTCTTTCATAACCCTACCTTTCTGTACTTCCCAAAAAGGGGTTTCAATAAAACCATATTCATTAACTCTTGCATGTGTTGCAAGAGAATTTATAAGACCTGCGTTTGGGCCTTCAGGAGTTTCAATGGGACATAATCTTCCATAGTGTGATGGATGAATGTCTCTAACAGCAAAACCTGCTCTTTCTCGAGTTAGCCCGCCTGGTCCTAGTGCTGATATTCTTCTTTTATGGGTTAACTCAGCTAATGGATTTGTTTGATCCATAAATTGGCTTAATTGACTCGATCCAAAAAATTCTTTAATAGCTGCTACTAAGGGCTTTGGATTAACTAGCTGAGCAGGTGTAAGAGAATCTGTCTCGCCCACAGTCATCCTTTCTTTGATAATTCTCTCTAATCGGTTAAGGCCAACTCTAACTTGGTTTTGAAGAAGTTCTCCAACGGATCTAACTCTTCTATTACCTAAATGATCAATATCATCTAAACTAGCTCCACCAATATCAAGTTCCAAATTGATAAGATAATCTATAGTCGAAAGAACATCCTCATGTGTAAGGGTTCTGACATTATCTGGAACAGTTAATCTCAATTTTTTATTAATTTTGTATCTACCAACTCTTCCTAAATCGTATCTTTTTGGATCGAAAAATCTGCTATGTAGGAGTTGTTGCCCCCCCGAAACGGAAGGGGGTTCACCTGGTCGCAATTTTTTATAGAGTTCTAATAAAGCTTGATCTTCTGAATTTATTCCTTCATCATTAGCTGAATCTATTGACTGTTTATAAAACTCAGGATGTCTTAATTTATCAACCACATCATTATCCGAGAGGCCCATAGCTCTCATGAGTACATGTGCATTAATTTTCCTTGTTTTATCAACTCTTACATAAAGTAGATTGTTTTTATCTGTCTCAAATTTTAGCCAAGCTCCTCTATTAGGTATAACGCTAGCATTATAGGTTCTCCTACCATTTTTATCCATTTCATCTTTGAAATATACTCCTGGACTACGTACTATTTGATTAACTATTACTCTTTCGGCTCCATTAATAATAAAGGTCCCTCTTTCAGTCATTAAAGGTAATTCACCAATAAAAACTTCTTGTTCTTTGATTTCTCCAGTTTCTTTATTTATTAATCTACACGTAACATACATTTGCGAAGCAAAAGTTGCATCTCTTCTCTTGGCTTCTTCCACATCATGTCTAGGTCTTTTCAACCTATATTCTTCACCAATAAAATGTAGTTCTAATTTACCTGTGTAATCAGTAATTGGAGAAAAGCTTTTTAATTCTTCAATTAAGCCTTTTTCCAGAAACCATTTAAAACTTGCTCTTTGTACTTCAACCAAATCAGGTAGATAAGTTGCTGTTTTAGCTATCTGTAAAGCGCT
>CACLUD010000009.1 GCA_902609995.1 uncultured Prochlorococcus sp.
ATCTCCTGGTGCGAGTTTAAATCTTGAGGAAAAGCTTGCAATTGCCCATCAACTTGCGAGATTAGGAGTAGATGTTATTGAAGCAGGATTTCCATTTGCTAGTCCTGGAGATTTTAAGGCAGTAAACAAAATTGCTGAAGTAGTTGGTGGGGAAAATGGTCCAATAATTTGCGGTTTAGCAAGGGCCTCTACAAATGATATAAAAGCTTGTTACGAAGCCATAAGCCCAGCCCCTAAAAAAAGGATTCATACGTTTATTGCTACTAGTGATATTCACCTAAAACATAAACTTAGAAAAACGAGGGAAGATGTTCTTTGTATAGTTCCAGAAATGGTTAGTTATGCTAAATCATTAGTTGATGATGTTGAATTCTCTTGTGAAGATGCCTCAAGGAGTGATCCTGAATTTCTTTATGAGGTAATTCAACTAGCAATAAAATCAGGAGCTACGACTATTAATATTCCAGATACAGTTGGGTTTACAACTCCAAGTGAATTTGGGAAGCTTATTTTTGATATTAATAAAAATGTTCCAAATATTGATGAAGCTATTATTTCAGTTCATGGTCATAATGATTTAGGTTTAGCCGTTGCGAATTTTCTAGAGGCAGCAAAAAACGGAGCGAGGCAATTAGAGTGCACAATAAACGGCATAGGGGAAAGAGCAGGGAATGCCTCTTTAGAAGAATTAGTAATGGCATTACATGTGAGGAAAAGTTTTTTTAATACTTTCTTTGGAAGAAGTTCAGATTCACCTACTCCACTAACAGCAATAAGAACAGAAGAAATCACAAAAACATCGCGATTAGTATCTAACTTAACTGGCATGAATGTTCAGCCTAATAAGGCAATTGTTGGTGCAAATGCTTTTGCACATGAGTCAGGCATCCATCAGGATGGTGTACTAAAAAATAGACTCACATATGAAATTATTGATGCAAAAACTGTTGGTTTGAATGATAATAAAATTTCATTAGGAAAACTTAGTGGAAGAAGTGCAGTAAGAGCAAGATTGGAAGAGATGGGATACGATTTAAGTAGAGAAGACTTGAATGATGCTTTTGCTCGTTTCAAAGATCTGGCTGATAGAAAAAGAGAAATTACTGATAGAGATTTAGAAGCTATAGTTAGTGAACAGGTTCAACTTCCGGAATCTAAATTTCAATTAAGTCATGTTCAAGTTAGTTGCGGAAGTTCATCCAAGCCTACCGCCACAGTAACTCTTGTAAATACTGAAGACCATACTGAAGATACTGCTGTCGCAGTAGGTACTGGACCTGTAGATGCGGTTTGCGAAGCACTAAATGCATTAGCTAAAGTTCCTAATGAATTAATAGAGTTTTCGGTAAAATCTGTAACCGAAGGAATAGATGCATTAGGAGAAGTTACTATAAGAATTCGGAATAAGAATAAAATATATTCAGGACATTCTGCGGATACAGACGTAGTAGTTGCTGCTGCGAATGCTTTTGTAAATGCTTTAAACAGGCTTATTTTTTCAGAAAAGAAAAACTCTATTCATCCCCAATTTGATAATTTAGAAAATCCTAAAAAAAAGATATTATCAAATCCTAAGAAATAATCTAGTTTAACAAGAAATCAGTAACTTAATAATGTAGATTAAAGCTTTAATTCAATATTTAATCAAATAAAGTAATGAGAGAAAGGGTATTAGGATATTGGACTCTTGCATGGGTTGGTTTGATAAGTAATATCATTACTTTACCCATAATCGCTTTAATAGTAATTTATGGGCCTCCATTAAAAGTAGCTAATATTACACTAGCTATAAGCCTTGGCTGGCCTGCAGCAATAGTTGGAATTGTCTCTTCTTCTGCTCTTTTAGCAGAGAAGAAATGGGGTATTACCTTAACTCTCGTATCTCTTTCAATGATAATTTCTGGAACAGCTCCATATTCTATTTTTCGATTAGTCGTCCTTAAAGATATTTTTGGAATTGGAGGTTTTACACTTTTATCTGCTTTATTTAGCGTCTTGGCTTTAATATATTGGTGCAATCCGAAACATCGAAGAAATATTAGATTATAAAAAATATTAAATTAAGAAAAAGTATTATTTTTTGTTGTTGGATATTGAATTCGTCTATGTCTAATTCTTTTCCAAACATTTAAGAAAGATTTTTTTATTAGAAAAATTTCTCCCTTGGAAAGATTACTATCATTTAACTGACCATCAATTATCCTTGAATTACATATTTTGGATATTGTTTCTAGTGCTTCATAATCAGAAGCATTAATATCCATTGCTCTTAATGCCGCTTCACATCCATCGGCAAGCATCAAGATAGCCGTTTCTTTAGATTGTGGTATGGGACCTTTATATCTAAAATCACTATCATTAAAATTTAGTTTTTTCTCTTCAGCTTTATTAAGAAAATATCCCATTTTTAGAGTTCCCTGATGTTCTGGGATGAAATTAGCTATTGGTTTTGGCAATCTATTTTTTCTTGCAAATTTCAGGCCTTCATCTACGTGGGCTTGTAAAACCTCTGCGCTTTTTAAAGGATCATCTATTTCATCATGTGGATTCCTCCCCCCATCTTGATTCTCAATGAACCAATTTGGAGCATGTAATTTCCCAACATCATGATAGAGAGAACCAGTTTTGATAAGATCAATATCCCCTCCTATCATTCTTGTCGCTTCTTCAGCTAGACCACATATCAACAAAGTATGCTCAAAAGTACCAGGAGCTTCAATAGAGAGTCTTCTAATAAGAGGTTTTTCTTTATCAGCCAATTCTAATAATCTTGCCTTTGTTAATAATCCAAATATGGACTCAAAAATGGGGATAAATAATATTGTTATGAGCATTATTATTGCCAATAACAAAGAATCAGAAAATATTTTGCCATTAGAAATGAAAAATTCTTGTTTATCCACCAAGGAATATTCATCATTTCCTATAAGTAGCCATTGAGAAATAAATGCCCCAATTGGAACAAATATTGAAAGTTGAAGTAACTGAGCTCGACTTCTTATTCTTCCTCCAAGAACTGAAACGACACCGGCGCAAATCAAGGTTATGAGTAGCAGATTATTATTAATATTCATCAGTGAATCTGGCCAACTTAGACTCGCTATTGAGACCCAAGTTAAGGCAGTTATGGTTCCCATACCTTGAGAAATAATTAAAGCAGGAGGTATGATTATAGATAAAGGACTAAATCCTGATCCAAATATATTTTTTATCATTTGAACTACTAACAGCAGTGAAATAATTAACAAGATTTGTCTTGAATTAATGTTTGGATTTTCTTTTCTAGAAACTAGTATTAAAAATCCACACGTGAATAAGACTTCCGCGAAATTCAAGCCCCAAGAAAAAAGATCTGAAACTCCTAACGTTGGAGCAAGAAGAATTTCATAGGAGGATATTATGGAGATAACAATACATATTAAGGAGATGATTAATTTATCTATTGTTGAAATTTGAATAGGATTCTGAGCAGGAAATTGACTTCTTTTCCATAAATTATTTATTTTTTTTATAATTCTTGTAGTAGTTTCCACAGAATACAATTAGAAATAATTGATTAGTTTAAAATTATAGGCATGCTAGAAGTAAAAAGGAGAAGTTTTTCTAAATGTCATTAAAACTAGATGGTAAAAAATTATCTTTAGAAATCGAAGAAAGATTAAAAAACTATATTCAAACTAATAAAACAATTGCAAAAAGAAATCCTGGTTTGGCTGTAATAAGAATTGGCGAAGATCCTGCAAGCGGAGTTTATGTAGGGAACAAAGAAAAAGCTTGTTCAAGAGTTGGAATAAAGAGTTATATTTTTCATCTAAAAGATTCTGTAGATCAAAAAGAAGTTGAACAATTATTAAATAAATTAAACCTTGATAATGATATTGATGGAATGTTATTGCAACTACCCATATCAAAGAAATTTGATGAGCAAAGATTGATAAGTTACATTAATCCAGGAAAAGATGTAGATGGATTAAATGAGCAAAATATTGGGAAGTTAGTAAAAAATGAACCTGCGATGAGATCCTGCACACCAGCTGGGATAATTAATTTACTAAGATCCCAAAATATTGAAATTGAAGGAAAGAAAATTGTTGTTATTGGAAGAAGTTTGTTGGTTGGGAAACCACTATCTCTTATGTTGCTAAATCTTAATGCGACGGTAACAATGACTCATTCAAAAACTATAAATTTAAATAAAATATGCAAGGAAGCGGATATATTAATTGCTGCGGCAGGAAAACCTAACCTCATAGACTCGAGTTTTGTTAAAGAGGGTGCTGTAATTATTGACGTTGGAATTCATCGATTAGAAAGTTCCGACAAAAGCAAAAACAGATTATGTGGAGATGTATTATTAGAAGATGTAATTCCCAAAGTATTTGCATACACTCCCGTTCCTGGTGGTGTTGGACCAATGACAGTAACAATGTTACTAGTAAATACTATTTCCAGCTGGCAAAAACAATTTGGTTTATCATCAACTCTTAATGACCTGCAGCCATAAAGCCTACGATGCAGAAAAAACATTACTCAAAGTAAAAAATGAAAGAAGTTATCGATAATATTACGGATTTTGAAAAATATTTAAAAGACACAAGAAATGTCGTTGAAGAGGCTCTTGATTTCTCATTAGGCCCAGAGAATCCAAAAATACTTAGGGAATCAATGAGATATTCTCTCTTGGCTGGAGGTAAAAGGATACGTCCTATTTTGTGTCTAGCATCTTGTTCTCTAGCTGGAGGTGATCCCTCTCTAGCTGTTCCAACAGCAGTTGCTATAGAAATGATTCATACCATGTCCTTAATTCATGATGATTTACCTGCGATGGACAATGACGACTTAAGAAGAGGGAGACCTACTAACCATAAAGTTTATGGAGATGCATTAGCTATTCTGGCTGGCGATGCATTATTAACCAGAGCCTTTGAAATGGTCTCATTAAGAAGCCCTGGCGTTGATCCCAATAGATTATTAAATGTAGTTGGAGAACTTTCCCTAGTATCAGGAGCACCCGGACTAGTTGGAGGTCAAGTTGTTGATTTGGAATGTGAAGGGAAAGAGGTTGATCTTGAAACCCTTGAGTATATTCATCTTCATAAGACCGGTGCATTATTAAAAGCTTGCGTAAGAACTGGGGCAATGATTGCAGGAGCTAATGAAGAATTATTAAAGGCCCTAACTACATATGCAGAGGGAATCGGTTTAGCATTCCAAATAATAGATGACATCCTTGATTTAACTTCAAGCAGTGAGAAGCTTGGCAAAACAGCAGGTAAAGATCTTTTGGCAGATAAAACTACGTATCCTAAATTACTTGGCATGGAAGAATCAAAGAAAAGAGCTTTTGATTTAGTGGACAAAGCTAAGAAAGCAATTGAGCCTTGGGGTTTAAATGCAAAATATTTAAACTACTTAGCTGATTTTATTACAAATAGAGATAGGTAAAGAATATTTAATTTATGTCAGAATTTTCAGCTTTCTTTGATAATTCAGTTCTTTTCTGGAGTTTATTATCTTGTTTAATAGCTCAATTTTTTAAAATTATATTTAATTTATTTTCAACAGGAAAGATTAGATTTGGAATTATGTTTGAAACAGGAGGGATGCCCTCAAGTCATTCTGCTTTAATAACTGGTACTACATCAGGAATAGGTTTTCAATTAGGCTTTGATAACCCTATATTTGCATTAGCGATTGCACTTTCACTAATTGTTATGTACGACGCCAGTGGGGTTAGAAAATCAGCCGGTATTCAGGCTGCAGAGATTAACAAACTAGCAAAGAAATTAGATCCTGAGTCTCAATTGGCTTTAAAAGAAACTCTTGGTCATACAAAATTTGAAGTTATTGTAGGAAGTCTTTTAGGCCCACTAATTACATTACCAGGAATAGTTTTTATAGGTTCACCTCTAAACATAATTAATTTGATAATAAATTAAGAATCTTGAGAATAATTAACTTGCGTAGCATTTACAAAGTTTTTTGCAGCTTCTGGGCAACTTGGTAAATGTAAATGAATCCAACTTGCATGTAATTTGTTATCTGACCATCCTTCATTTTTAAATTTAGTCTCCCACGATTTAATTTTCCATGGAAAAGATAATTGGCTATTAAATTCATTTTTTTTTAGATTAAATTCTGATGAAGAACGTTCAACTTCCCAATAATGAAATTCATGTCCTCTAATTAATTGATTTTGTTTAATTATTGGAGTGTCTTTGAGACCTTTTATATATCTATAACCTACCGACAAATTACTTTTTATTGAATTAAAAGGTAATATTCCACTCATTTTATGGTTGTTACCATTTTCATCTTTTATTAAATCTCCTAAGATCATCATCCCACCACACTCTGCATAAATAAATCCTTTTTTACGGAATTCTCTTAATGACTTTAAGCTTTTATCTGAATTACTTATATGATTAGCATATTTTTCAGGAAACCCTCCTGGAATAATTAAAGATGAAGCCTCATTTGGAATTTCTTCATTATTAAAAATGCTCCATGAAATTAGAGGAATTCCTATTTCATTAAGAAACTCCTTCGTTTCAGGATATTGGAAATGAAAGATTTTATCTTCTGCAATTGCGATAGGTTTATTTTTATCTATTTTAAAATTATTACTAATAGTGGTATTTAATGTATTTTTTTTTGGAGGGGATTTCAGGAATTTGAATAGAGAAGCAACATCAAGATTTTTTTCAGCAAAACTTGCAAAATAATCAACATCGATTTTTCTATCACTATCCAATGGAGAAATTAAACCTAAATTAGCTTTATTAACAGTTATTTTTGAATCAGAAGGTAAAAAACCAAGAATTTCGATATCTTCATTTTTAAAAACTTCTCTAATTAATCTTTTATGTCTATCTGAATTGACATTGTTAAATATAATTCCTTTTATTGATAATTCATTATCAAAATCTCTAAAACCTCTTACTGTTGGAAGAAGAGAGGTTACTTGACCTTTAGCATTAACAATAAAAATTATTGGAGTATCAAGAAGTTTGGCAACATTTGCAGTACTTGAATAAGCAGTTGCTCCTAATCCATCAAAAAGACCCATTGCTCCTTCTATCAATGAGAGCTCATATTTCAAAGAATGCTTTAAAAAAATTTTTTGAACCCATTCTTCACCACTTAAAAAAATATCTAAATTTCGACAAATAGGTTGGCCAATTGAACTAAGTTGTTGTTGATCAAGATAATCTGGTCCAACCTTGAAAGTTTGTATTTTTATCCCTTTTGAAAAAGCCCAACAAGAAATCAACAGAGCTAAAGTAGTTTTTCCACTATCAGTTGAAGGAGAAGATATTACACAAGGCATTTAATTAGTTTTATTTATTAAAACCATTAAATATTTGTACTGCGACCTTTATAGCATTTTCAAAAAGTGGACTGGTATTTCCTCTACTACTTCCCAATAAATTACTTACATCTGATTCTGAGGAAGAAAAAGCGTTGGGAACGACTTGCTCTATTAATTGCATATCAGCCATACCTCCTGCTTCAAGTCTCATACATTCAACAGATTCACAGCCAAGAATTACACAAGTATTGTTTTTACGAACCTCACTAATTTTGGAAATCAACCTTAATCCAATCACTTGGCCAGAATGAATACTTGGATTTCCCAAAGGTACAGGATTTATACATGTCGAAATTTTCTCGCCATTATTTCTTTTGAATTCAATTTTTATTAATTCTCCATGTTTATCTATTTCTGAAAATACCCATTTTAGTTTGTCACTAATCCACGAAATTAAAAGTAAAGCTTGGAGAAAATTACCTTCTGCTATATCTACATCAATATCTGAGATATGATCTAATACAGGTCTCCTTGATGGAGGATCAAAAATCATTGCTAATGATTCACGCCAACTTTTAAGTCTTACCCAATTTAAATCATTAATAGCCTTATTTAATTTTATTGATTGATAAAGGATTTTCAAGCATCTTTTAGGCGACCCATTTGCAGTATCAATAATTAACCTAATACCCTGATCGGTAAAATAATTAAAAATTTCTTGTGATTCATCAAGGTTGCCATTCCACCATAACCATGTGGGTAAATCTTTTATAGATAGGTCATCAATAATTTTTAATCCTTTCTTCTTAATAGAATTAGAGTCACCTCTTATAACAACTAAATCACCACATATAGGTTGAGTTATAGTATTTTCACTAAGTGGGCAATAGGCAGATACAAAAGTTTTTATCTCAGGTTCTTTATTTAAAGTTGGTGCTAAGGTAATTAATCTTCTAGGATTTAATGTGCTTATTGAAGATTCAAAGAATTGCCCTCTAAAGTCTTCAAAATCATTATTTGATAAATTTTCTTTCAATAAAGTCAATAACTCTTCACTATATATGGAAGTAGTATGTGATAATCCTTTATCTATAATTAAATTTTTAGCAATTTTTATTATCTGTGGACTTAATGTTCCTGTAATTGGTCCACTTATTAATCCTGATTGAACTAAACATTGTTCAAGCCATGCAGGCTGCCAAACCATCAAAGTAAAAGTATTTGCTCCAGAGGTATCTTCATCTTCAGAAATCCATAATTGATTTAAATAATTAGATATTTCTTGATGAGGTAGTTCTAATGGGGTTTGAAGTGTTAATTGAGGTTTCATTATAAAATTAGGGTCTGCGCCAGAAAATATTGTCTTTGGAAAGTAATTGATCTGATTCAGGAGGTCCCCAAGTCATTGATTCATATTTGTGAATAGGTAACTTCCAAGGAGAATCTTCCATTAATTCTATTAATGGTGTATAAAGTTTCCAAGCAGCTTCAACCTCATCACTTCTTGTGAACAAGGTAGGATCAGAAAGCATGGCATCAGCCAACAATCTTACATAACCTTCATCAGAAGGCTCTCCAAAAGATTCATCGTAAGAAAATTCCATCTCAACTGGTCTAGATTTCATTCCAGAACCAGGTGATTTGACTTCAAATTTAAAAGTAGCTCCTTCATTAGGTTGAATCCTAAGAATAAGCTGATTTGGCGCAGGATTAATTATTGTTGATTCAAATAAATGTACTGGGACATCTTTAAATGTTAATACAATTTCTCCAAGTCTTTTAGGTAGTCTTTTGCCAGTTCTTAAGTAGAAAGGAACTCCTTGCCATCGCCAATTATCAATAAATACTTTTGTAGCAATATAAGTTTCTGTTGTACTGTTCAAATTTACTCCATCTTCATCTCTATAACCTTTAAGTCTTTTTAGACTATTTCCTCCTTTTGCATACTGTCCTCTAATACAGCAATTCCAAGGTTCATTCTCATCGGCAAGTTTTGAAGCTTGAAGAACTTTTGCTTTTTCATTTCTTATTGCCTCAGGTTCGAATTTTCCAGGAGGCTCCATTGCAGTAACAGCAAGCATTTGAGTTAAATGATTTTGGAGCATATCTCTTAAAGCTCCAGAACTTTCATAATAACCAGCTCTATCTTCAACCCCAACTGTTTCCGATGATGTTATTTGAACACTTGAAATATAATTCCTATTCCATATAGGTTCAAAAATAGTATTAGCAAATCTCATAACCAGTATGTTTTGAACAGTTTCTTTCCCCAAATAATGATCTATTCGATATATCTGACTTTCATCTGCACAACTTTGAACGATCTTATTTAATTTCTTCGCACTTGAATAATCTCTTCCAAAAGGTTTTTCAATCACGATTCGACTTTTCTTAGGATCATCTATTAGTCCAGCAGCCTTTAGAGCCTTGCATCCACTTCCATAGAAGTTTGGAGATACTGATAAGTAGAAGGTCTTATTTCCATGCGTAGCCTGTATTTTATCAATTTCGTTTAATCTTTTGGAAAGTCTTACAACATGATCGCTTTGCTGCAAATCAACAGGTTCATAAAATAGATAATTTGAAAACTGTTCCCATTCCTTTTCATTTTCAGATATTTGATCAGCTAACTTAGTTTTCATTTTTTCCTTAAAATCTTGATCACTCCAAGGCCTTCTTGCACATCCAACTATAGCGAATTCACTAGGGATCCTTCTTTGCAAATAAAGTTCAAATAAGGCAGGAATAAGTTTCCTATGAGTAAGATCTCCACTAGCTCCAAATATTATTAGGCATTGTGGAGGTATCACTCTTTCTTGTCGCAAACCTAATCTAAGAGGATTACTTAAGGTTGAGGGCATATCTTTTTATAAGTCTTATATAGATAAAATCGTCTCTTTTTGGTTAATTAGCTACATTTTGTGTCTAAACCAAAAAAGTCTTATATTTTAAAAAAAAATTTTTAAGAGAAATTTAATAAGTTTCTACGTGCCACCTACCAGCTTTTTTTAGTTGTGGTCTTAACTCTGCCCAATTTAATCCTTTTTCCTCTGCTGCTTTTGTCATGGCTTCATCTATACCAGGTTCCATTCCTTTTAAACCACAAAGATAAATATGTGTTTTTTCATCTTCAATCATATTGAAAATTTCATTTGCAGATTCTAAAACTCTATCTTGAATATACATTCTTCCTCCTTTTGTATTTTGTTGTTCACGACTAATAGCTTTAGTATATTTAAAGTTATCTGGATAGTTTTCAAGATATCTCTGTAAATCTTCCTCGTATAACAAGTTAGCTGATTTAGGAGCACCCATAAACAACCAAGCTTTGCCTTTGAAATTCCATTTATTTTTTTCCTTTTCGGTAGCTTCAAACATTCTCCTTAGATAAGCCCTCATAGGAGCTATACCTGTACCAGTAGCCAACATTACTATATTTGCATCCTCTTCATCAGGAAGAAGCATTTCTTTACCTACAGGTCCTGTAATCTTAACTTTATCTCCTGGTTTTATATCACATAAGTAGCTAGAACAAACACCATTAATTGTTTCGCCATCTTTTTCATACTGAAGTTGTCTAACACATAGAGAGACTGTATTACCCTCGAAATCATCCCCATGTCTAGTACTAGCTATTGAATAAAGTCTTAGTTTATGTGGTTTACCATTAGCATCTTCACCTGCCGGCATAATACCAATGCTTTGTCCTTCAACATAATTTAAGAAAGGATCACTTTCTTTCAGGTCAAATGTTATGTGATTTACTCTTCCAATAGCACCTTCTTTTAGAAGACTATAATTACCAGTAACTGTTCCTTCAAATGGAGTTTTTGGTCTATATATATTTACGGGGACATCCGCATGTTTTTTCTTCATAGGTTTTTTATCAATACTAGTGTTTTCTACTTTTGATGGTGCTTCTGTTTTTGTTTCTGAACTTACTGAAGAAGATTCTTTGACCTGAACTTTAGTTTCTACTACTTTCTTTTCTACCTTCTTAGGTTTATTAGCTTCAGCATAATCAATGGCTCTTTTATTAAAAAAAGTCATAATAAAATAAAAAAGACCTATAACGATTGGGATATGAGCTAATCCACCTGCGATCACTTTTGCTTGGGAGTAAACCATCTTATAAATTTATTTACTATAAAGATTATCAATTTGTATCCTAATTTGTACTCGTTTTATATAAATGGTTACGTTTTGAGATCGGAATATATACATACGAATTTGTTTTTTTTTCTTATTTTAATTGTTTTATCGGTATAGTTACACAGGAATAATTTTTTATTTAATAAAAAATTCATCTATGAATAATTCTCAAAGATTAGCAAGTCATTTTCAAGGTGATGATTATAGAACAATTGAGCAGACCATGGAGAAGCTTTCTGGAGGAACAAGAAGGCTCGCTGCTCAGTTAACTACTTCTGCTACTTTCAACTCACTATGGAATGTTCTAACTGATTATGACCGCCTAAATCTCTATATCCCAAATTTGTTATCTAGTAGAAAAATTTATAAAAATAATAATAATGTTCATCTAAAACAAGTTGGTGCTCAAGATTTCCTTGGAATGAAATTTTCAGCGGAAGTTACTATTGATTTATTCGAAGAGAAAGAACTTGGTTTATTAAAGTTTAGTCTAATTAAAGGAGATTTCAGAAGATTTGAAGGAAGCTGGAAAATTAAAAAAATAAAAGATACTTCAAAAAACTCATTAATTTATGATCTGACTGTTCAGGGTTGTCAATGGATGCCAATAGGAATGATAGAAAAAAGGTTAAAAAAAGACCTTTCTGAAAATTTGATTGCAGTAGATAAGCAAGCAAAAGCTTCAATAAAATAAATAATTAAAATTTTGATAATTAATTTATAGCCCCAAGGGGATTCGAACCCCTGTCGCCTCCGTGAAAGGGAGGTGTCCTAGGCCTCTAGACGATGGGGCCAAGGAATTAGCTCAACAGCTTATAAAAAATTAGGAGTAAAGCTATCCTTTCGTCAAGTGTTGATGATCTTTGTTTTGGCCTTGCCATACAGGAACTGTAAAATGAAAGCATGAACCTTCACCAACTTCTGATACAACCCATATTCTGCCTCCATGTACTTCAACAATTCTTCTGCAGACAGATAGGCCAATACCAAATCCTGATGTTCCCTCAGATGTCTGTGGTAGTCTAACCCTATCGAGAAATATTCTTTTTTGCTCACTTACTGGAATTCCAGCACCTTTGTCACAAATCGTTATTTCAACCCATTGATTTGTTTTATGAATCAATGTAATCTTAATTCTTCCAGAATCTTCTGAAAATTTAAGGGCATTTTCAATTAAATTTAAAAATACCTGTCTCATTCTTCTTTGATCTGCATATACGCTTGGAAGATCAGATGGTATATCAGTATCAATTTCTATTTTCCTTACTCTCCAAAACTTTTCTAATTCAAGAATTGCCTCAGCACTTATATTTCCTAAATCAATTTTTTGAGGATTAAAAAGAGCTTCCCATTTTGTTGTTCCAACCTCAAGAAGATCTTGAGATAAAAGTTCAATTTCTTCTAAACGTCGTTTAATTACGTCTTGCAATTTTTTTATATCGATTTGTCCTAGTTTTTGACTTTGAATAGCAAGAGTTGCTGCCGTTAAGGGCGTTCTCAATTCATGTGCAACCATTCTTAGCAGTCTTTCTTGTGATTCGATTCTTTTTGTAAGCGTCTCATTTTCTTGTCTAAGTACCAATAATTCTTCCTCAAGGAGAAACTCTTTTTGTGTTCTAATTGTATCTATTTTAGAAGGTTGAAGATTAATACCTAAATTTTGTGTAACACCTTCCTGTTTCCATCTAGGCAACCAAGTCTGCAACTGAACAAAAATATTACTTCCTGCAAATATTTGCTTTGGAGCTGGTGAAACTTTAATAAGAGCCGGAATAGCAACCAACCTATGTAATTCAAGTAGTTCAGGTTGTTCCGTTGGTTCAGAAATCTGAAGAGAAATCTCAAACTCGCAGTCATCAGACTCTAAATAAGATAGTAATGATTTAAGATCTCCCCTAGAAAGATGATTTCTAGCAGCTACTAATATTAACTTTAACTCTTTTTTTTTCATTCAAATCGTTTACCCAGAAGTTTTGATAAGCTGTTTTTGCTTATAAACACATAAAGATATATATACATATTCTACAGTTAAGCTATTAAATAAATAGACGATATCTATAAATGATTGTTTATAGTCAAAATAATAACATTAATTACGGTGGATCTAATTCACCTGAAGTTAGCATAGATAGTAATTTAAAAAGATGGTTCTCTCGTAATATTGGACTTTGGAAATCCAATAGGACATATTTTCTCGAAGAAGAAAAGAAAACTTACAACCTTTGCATGTTCATAAATATTGAGTCTCTTGAAAATAAAAAAGAATGGGAATCTCATTATAAATTTACTTGGTATCCAGAAAAGAAATATAGTTTTTTTGATGAACATCCCAAATATAAAGAAAAAGGCGAAATGCAAGCATTTTTAAAGGATCACCAATTAATAAGAGAAAAATTTTATTTAAGTGATGTTGATGGAATATCCAACATTAAACAAGTTGATGAACATGAGATGATTTTCGAATCGTCCTATGAAGACTGGTACATACTTGAGCACACAAGACTTATTGACGGAGATAATTATAGATACAGGGTTATATATTCATGGAATAAAGATAAACTTAAAATAGTAGAGAATCATCATGAGATGAAAATTATTACATAAATTTTATTTGCTAATTTAGTTTAAAAATAAAAAATGTTATCTTTAAAAAGTAAATAAAAATATTGATTAATGCTTATAAATTTGTCTTCAAATAAATTTTTTAAAATTTTAAGTCTTCCTATATTTTTATATTTAACTTTTTTTGACATACCAATACTAAATAAAGAATTAAAAGCCAACAAAAAATTACAACCGGCTACGGAACAAGATTTATATTTATATAAAGGTATGGGGGCTTCATATCTTTGCATAGCTTCAAAAGCTGGTATAGAATTTCCAAAAGCTTTAGGAGTAGCTACTGCCACTTATGTACAAGTAGTTGAGGGTAAACATGGAGGAGCAGTAAAAGAATTAGGGGATAACAAACTAGAAAGAAAAAAATTATTTGCCGGTGCAGAATTTCAAATAGTTACTACAGCTATACAATATTGTCCTAATAGCGTGCCAAAAGATGTGACTAAAGAAGTTACAAAAATACTAAAAAAAAATAAAAAATAAAAAATAAATTTATTACCTAAACATAGAACTAACCGAACTTTCTTCATGAATTCTCCATATTGCCTCTCCCAACATATTTGCTACAGAAAGTACTTTTAACTGAGGTAAGTTGACATTATCAAAGACTGGAATACTGTTGGTAACTATAACTTGTTCAAATAAATCTTTTGAACTTAATCTTTCATAAGAAGGTGGAGAGAAAACTGCATGAGAAGCACATGCAAAAATTCTCTTTGCACCTTCTTTTTTTAATAAATTTGCCCCTGAACAAATAGTACCCCCAGTATCAATCATGTCATCTATAAGAATAGCCGTTTTCCCCTTGACTTCTCCAATTACAGTCAAACTCTCTGCGATATTATGAGAAGATCTTCTTTTGTCAATAATCGCTAATGGAGCATCATTCATTAATTTAGCAAATGCTCTTGCTCTGGCTACTCCACCCACATCAGGAGATACCACAACAACTTCCTGCAACTTTAGAGATTCAAGATAATCAATTAAGACAGGAGATCCATATATATGATCGCAAGGAATATCAAAATATCCTTGTATTTGGGCTGAATGTAAATCCATAGCAAGAACTCTATCCACGCCTGACTTCTCAAGTAAATTTGCTGTAAGCTTTGCTGTAATTGACTCTCTTCCTGAAGTTTTTCTATCCGCCCTTGCATATCCAAAATATGGAATGACCGCTGTAATTTGTCTGGCTGAAGCTCTTTTACAAGCATCAACCATAATCATCAACTCCATTAAACTATCATTAACAGGAGCGCATGTAGGTTGAATAAGGAATACATCACAACCTCTAATAGATTGTTGAATTTGAACATAAAGTTCCCCATCAGCAAATCTTTTAGATATTAGGGGGACATTTTCAATCCCTAAGTATGATGCAATTTCTTCAGCTAATTTAGGATTAGAAGTTCCACTAACTAACCTAAGTCGACTATTAGATAGATTAAAAGTAGGCTCTTCATTTTCTACTGCCGTGATAAAAGTTGTCACGAAATTAGCTTATAAAATCTATTAACATCGTAGTACCTAATATTAATTTCGCAAAAATTAATTAACTTATTTATCTTTAATAGTTATAAGTCCTAAGTTTGAATATTAAATATTCTCAAATATATAATTTAAAATTTTTCGGCAAATATAAGTAACATCTAAATTTATTTGTTAAGTGATAAATATTTAATTATTCTTAATCTTAGATAATAATTGATAAAAGAATTATAAAAAATCACTTTATATTGATGAGTTTAAAATCAGTTCTTAAAAAAAAATCGTTAGGTATACTTGTTCATCCTTCGAGTCTTCCCGGAGGTAGTTACTGCGGGACCTTTGGAGAAGGCGCTAAAGATTGGATTAAGAAGCTTTGTAAGTATAAGATTAAACACTGGCAATTCTTACCTCTTACTCCAACAGATTCAACTGGATCTCCATATAGTTCGCCATCCAGTTTTGCGTTAAATCCTTGGTTTCTTGATATCAATAAATTAATTGAAGAAAACTTTATCATTTCATTAAATAAGAAGGATTTACAATCAATAAATCAGAATGAAGATCATTTTGATTTTGATTTTGCGAATAATTTGTCGAAAAAATTAGAAGAATATCTTTTATTTGATTGGAAATCTCAATCTGAAATGAGGAAAACTGATTTTTATTTATGGAATAAAAAAAATACTTGGGTTGAAGATTATTCAATATTTATGGTCTTAAGAGAGAAATTCAATATGTTGCCTTGGTGGGAGTGGCCGTTGGAGTTTAAACAAAAAGAAAATGGATTTATAAAAACATGGATAAAAGACCAAAAAAATGAAATACTTAAAAAAAAATTAATACAATGGCATCTCGATAAACAGTGGAAGGAGATCAAAGTCTTTGCCAAAACTAACGGAATTACACTCATAGGTGATTTGCCTTTTTATGTTTCGAGAGATAGTGCGGATGTATGGAGTAATAAATCACTATTTTCAATATCTCAAAATGGAGATTTACTTTTTCAAAGTGGGGTACCTCCTGATTATTTCTCATCTACGGGACAACTATGGGGTACTCCAACCTACTATTGGGCTAAACACAAAAGTACATCATTTGGATGGTGGAGAAAAAGATTTAAAAGACAATTTGAACTTGTTGACATATTAAGACTTGATCATTTTAGAGCGTTGGCTGGATATTGGAGAGTTGAGGGTAAGGCCCAAAATGCTATTAATGGGACATGGATTAATTCCCCAGGTCAAGAACTATTAAATATTTTAAAAAAAGATTTAAAATCTGACTATCTACCTATCATTGCAGAGGATTTAGGAGTAATAACTAAAGATGTAGAGATTTTAAGGGATAATTTTGAATTACCTGGTATGAAAATTTTACAATTTGCATTCGATGGAAATGAAAATAACCCTTATCTACCCATAAATATCGAAAAAGAGAACTGGGTTGTTTATACAGGAACTCACGATAACGCTACTTCCACGTCGTGGTGGGACTATTTAGATATTAAAATTAAAAACCATATTAAAGATAAATATAAATACTCAAATGATCCCTCTTGGAATTTAATGGAAATTGGAATGAGTACAAAAGCAAACCTTTTTATCTCTCCAATTCAAGATATCTTATCTTTAGATGACTCAAGTAGATTAAATACTCCTGGAACAATTACGAACAATTGGAGTTGGAAATTAAATCAAACTCTTGACGAGATAGATTTGAATTTAAAAAAATATAGTGACCTTGGAAATAATTATGGGAGATTAAGCAATTAGTTCTTCAGATATATTTTATTTTCCTTTTTCCTCAATAATTTGAATCTCAATAATATTAATATTTGAAATAAAGTATCTATTAAGAAAAAATAGTATCAAAATTAAAAATAAAAAATAAAAAAAACTTCCCTGCCAGGAATTTAGAAAATCAAACTTTCTTAAAATTAATTTTTTTTTGTTTTTTTCTAAAGTTTTTGTTTCTCTAATATCTAACCCTACCAAGGTATTACATTCCAATGATAAACATTTTTCCAACTTTAATAATATTGACCTTAGAAAAGGATCTCTAGGTCTAAGGTCTTCAATATTATTTTCAATTGAATTTATAGAAGATTCTGGAATTTTAGAGATATTTGATAATTCTTTAATAGAAAGATTATTTTTAGTCCTTGCTTCTTTTACTAATTTACCAAGTTCAACATATTGATTATATTTTTTACTAGGATTTTGTTCCTCCAGTGTTATTTTTTTATTTTTTAGAAAATTAATATTGAATAATCTCATTAGATTTTTTTATTGTTTGACTATTTAAATTATGTATCTAAGGCATTATTTAATTTTAATCAATTAATAAATCAAAAACTATAATTTAATTAGCTGATATAAAAGCAAACACTAAGCTGGAGATATAATATTTTGAACAGCACTTTTAGCCAATTTTAAAGGACTAAAAGTATCTCTAAGTAAAATTAATAATTTTTCTACGTCTTTAAATTCTAATCTATCATCCTTAACAAGGCTTAATAAAAGATTTTTTCTAACTTCGGAACCTTTTTCACTTGTAAATAGTTTCAAACCTGCATTGGCTACTGGAATGAGATCTGCATTAATATTTTCGGTATCCTTAAATAAGGTATTTAATAAACTTTCAAGCTTATCTATCTGAATCCTTCCTTCATTATCAAATACAACTTCAAGAAGAATATTTACAATTTCATCCGAATTATCTGTTAAAAGTTTTTTTGCAATATATGGATATGCAATTTTTAAGATCTTAAATTCTGGATCAAGTCTCAAAGCTAAACCTTCTTGACTTACAACAGCTCTAATTATTAGTGCGAACCTACTTGGAACTCTAAACGGGTAGGAATACATAAGTTTTGAGAATTTATCAGTTACATTTTTTAAATTAAAATTGCCAACCTCGGCCCCAAATGAACCTCCAAGGACCTCTTTAAGTGGCTCTACAAGTTGTTCAAGATTTTGTTCTTTGGTTAAGAAACCTAGTTTCTGAAAATCTTTAGCCATAAGTAAATATTCTTGGTTAATTAAATGCACAATTGCCTTGATGAGCGTAAGCCTATCTGAATTTGTAATAGTATCCATCATCCCAAAATCAACATATGCTAAGTGTCCATTATCTAAACTTCCTCCTTTCAGAGCAAACATGTTTCCAGGATGAGGATCTGCATGAAAATAACCATATTCGAATAATTGCTGCAGTCCACTTATCACGCAAGTTCTAATATAAGAAGAAGGTCTTAAATTATTTTGCTCTAAAATTTCTCTGTCCCTTAATTTAACTCCATCAATCCAAGATGTTGTTATAACCCTTTTTGAGGAAAAATCTTTTTCTAATTTTGGTATAAATACATTAGGATTAGATTTAAAAAGATCTGCAAACCTCAATGCATTTTTTCCTTCTTGCTCGTAATCAATTTCATCAAAAAGTGCTTTACCAAATTCATCTATTATTTCTCCAATACCAACACCTATATTAAGTGGTAAAAATGATCCAAAAGTAGTTGCTAAGATTTTAAGTATTACAATATCTCTTCTAATAAGAAAATATAAATCAGGTCTTTGTACTTTTACAGCACAAAAATTATTATTTTTTGTTCTTGCCTTATAAACTATTCCTAAGCTTGCTGATGCAACAGGTTCATCTGGAAAATCATCAAATAATTCATTAGCTGGAAGTCCAAGTTCATCTTCTATTATTTTTAGAGCAATTTTATGTTCAAAAGGTGGGAGATTATCTTGTAGATTTGTAAGTTCTGTTAACCAATCTTGCCTTACAAGATCTGGCCTCGTTGAAAGTGCTTGTCCTAATTTAATAAAACATGGGCCCAAATCGGTAATAACATCAAAAAGGTATTTTGAAAGATTTTTCTGTATGCTCTTATTATTACTGTTACATTGAAGTAGTATTCTTATTAAAAGAAAAATTAAAGTTAAAAGTATATATAAAACTCTTGGTAATAATATCCATGGTCTTAAGATCAACCAAATCATATCTCCTTTAGGTGAATATTTTGAATAAGAAGCTGCCATTTACATTTAAAATACTTAAGAAGAATTTCTTTTTCAATTTATTCTATATGTGCCAATAATACTTTATGAGTATTTCTTCTTTTCTAACTAAAAAGTTTTTAAAATCACTTTTTTTTCCTGCCCACAATAGAGGAAAAGCTTTACCAAAAGGCTTGATTAGATTATTAAAAAAACAACCAGGTTTATGGGATTTACCAGAACTTCCTGAAATAGGTTCTCCATTATCTAATAGTGGATTAATATATGAAGCGCAAATATCAATTTCAAAGAAAGTTAATACAAAAAAATGTTTTTTTGGAGTAAATGGAGCATCTGGTTTGATTCAATCAGGAATAATCGCTATGGCTAATCCTGGTGAATATATTCTTATGCCAAGGAATGTTCATATAAGTGTAATTAAAGCTTGTGCTTTGCAGAATATTATTCCAATATTCTTTGACATAGAGTTTTCTAGTGTAACTGGACATTACATGCCAATCACTAAAAAGTGGTTTACAAATGTATTCAAAAATATAGATTTTGACAATTCTAAAATTGCTGGAGTCATACTAGTTAGTCCATACTATCAAGGATATGCAACGGATCTTGAACCTTTAATTAAAATTTGTCATCTACATAATTTGCCTGTTTTAGTTGATGAAGCCCATGGTTCGTATTTTCTTTTTTGTGAAAACTTTAATTTACCGAAATCAGCCTTAAGATCAAAAGCTGATTTAGTAGTCCATTCATTACATAAGTCCCTGAATGGACTAACTCAAACAGCAGTAATTTGGCATAATGGGACTTTAATAGAAGAAAATAAATTAATCAAAAGTATAAATTTACTGCAAACTACTAGTCCTAATTCTCTCTTGCTTTCTTCTTGTGAGGAGTCCATTAAAGACTGGCTTAATAAGGATAATCTTAATAAATACAAAAAAAGAATTTTAGAAGCAAAATCAATTTACAATGAGTTAATAAATAAAAAGATACCTCTTATTGAAACTCAAGATCCCTTAAAAATAGTACTAAATACCTCTAAAGTTGGTATTGATGGCTTTACTGCAGATAGATTTTTTTATAAAAACGGATTAATTGCTGAATTACCTGAAATGATGACGCTTACTTTTTGTCTTGGTTTTTCAAATCAAAAGGATTTTACTTTTTTGTTTCAAAAATTATGGAAAAAGTTACTAATTCACGCTAATAAAGCTTATGGTTTAAAAGCTATAAAACCTCCTTTTAGATTAGTACAATCACCAGAAATTCCAATAGGAGTTGCTTGGAAAAGTAAGACTTATAGCATTCCTCTAGTTGAATCATTGGGAAAAATTTCTGGAGATATTATTTGTCCGTATCCTCCTGGAATACCTTTAATTGTTCCTGGAGAGAGAATAGACAAGGAAAGAATAGATTGGATAGAAGCTCAAAGTTTGTACAACGAAGATCTGTTAAATTCTTATATAAGAGTCTTAAATAACTAAAAATCAAATATGAGATTGCGAAGTGGCTTGTTAATCGGATTATTTGGGTTAGTTGTTGTTTTATTAGGCGGATGGTATTTCACAATAGCAATTGCATTACTTACCTATATTGCACTTCTCGAATTTTTTAGAATGGCAGAATTCACAGGAATTAAACCAGCCACAAAAACTACATTATTTTCATGCTTTATAATTACAATTGCTACATATCTAGAAGTTATTGGATTCCTTGATAGAGAAATATACAATTCAATATTGCCGATATGTTCAGTAGGAATATGTACGTGGTTATTGCTGCAGCCAAAGTCAGGCACTATTTCAGATATTGCAGCATCTATTTTCGGATTATTTTATTTAGGTTTTTTACCTAGTTATTGGATTAAATTAAGGGCGATACAATCGACTATAAATAATTCGTTCGATGGAATATTATCCTTTGAAAATATCTCAAATTCAACAGGTCTTTATTTAACATTAATTTCTTGTTTATTAATTGTGGCAAGTGATATAGGTTCTTATTTTATTGGAAAGTCTTTTGGCAAAAGGGCTCTTTCCCCAATATCTCCAAGTAAAACTATCGAAGGATTGATAGGAGGAATAATATGCTCAATTTCAGTAGCAACCTTTTTTGCGTTTTTACTTAGTTGGCAGAATCCATTCTTAATTGGCATTTTATATGGAATATTAGTTTCTCTTATGGCATTAGTAGGAGATTTAATTGAATCAATGATGAAAAGAGATGCGAAAATTAAAGATTCTGGTACTTTTTTGCCTGGCCACGGTGGAATTCTTGATAGAATTGATAGTTATATATTTACCCCTTCAGTTATTTATTATTTAATTATAATTTTGAAGTATTTTAATTAATGCCTAAGTATTAACTTTACAGATAAATCTATATTTACTAATTAATTTTTTAAATTAAGCTATCTATATTTATTGTTTTATAAAGTTAGAAATATCTTGTTTATATATCCTCTTAAATATCAAGTTTAAATTCTATTACTAATGAAATTATTAATAATACTTTTGCTAGGCGCAAAAATAATCATAAATAATCTTGCTAGATAATGATGGCAAATCTACATGTGGAAGATGACCACAATTTTTCAACCCAATAAAATTCAATTGATCTATTTGTTTTATTTTATTAATTTCTTTTTTACCAAGAATGCGATCATTCTCCCCACAAATAGTTTTAATTGAAATATTTTGCATGTATTTATATGTTCCAGCAAATCCACCACTTTTTGCAAAAGAAGCTAACGAATTTCTCCAGCCAGAGCATCCTAAATGAATTGAGGCAATTTGTTCTTCCATTGAACCAACACTTTTTTCTGGATATGCAAAAGCTTGCCTGCAAAGACCCTTTCTTACTTGAGATAATCCTAAAAAAGACGCCCCAATCTGATTTAATGGGAAAGGAATATTTTTGGATTCTCCAAACAAACCCGCTGGAGATAACAGAATTATCTTATCAATGAGCTCTGGGATTTCCTTTGCCAAGTTTATCGCTACGGATCCTCCCATTGAAGCTCCTACAACCATTAATTTATTTTTTAATTTAAGAGTATTAATAATATCTAGAAGATTAGAAATTATTTTTCGAGGATTATACTGATTGGAAGCATTCCTCGGAGTAAATCCAAAACCTAATAAATCAGGAATTATTAATTGGAATTTTTTTTTTAAAAATGGATAAATTCTCCTAAATTCAAGAAAACTACTATCAAATCCATGCAAGAAAAGGATTGGCTGACCAGTCCCTCCCACAACGACTGGAAATTCAGAAGAATTCCATTTTTCGTTAAGCTTTATCCAATTAACGTCGTTAGATATATTCAATCCTAATGGATCCTGAATAGAATTTTTGACTTTTTTAAAATAATCAATATTCAGCTTATTAAGATCATTATAAATATTCTTATTCAAAGTATTTATGCTATTTTAATTTTTTGTTTTTCAAATTTTGTAATAATTTCTATCATATCTTGCTGATTGATTTCAAAAGGCAAAAAATGAATTTCTGATTTATCCCTGCATGTAAATTCAGCAATTTTTTGTAAATTGTTATTTTCAAAAACATTTATTCCTAAGTCGGCGATAGTAGTTGGTAAATTCAATTTCCTCATTAATTCCATTAACTGTTTAATAGATTGATTAGCTAATTTATTATTATTTTTAGTTTCTTCTAATCTCAGTTGCAATAATATTCCAACTCCGACAATTTCACCATGTAAAGGCTTATGGCTTGAAATTATCTGAGTAATAGCATTATGAATAGCATGAGCTGCTGCAGTTCTACACTTTTCCCCACCAATTCCTCCAATTAATCCAGCTGTAAGTGAACATCCTTCTACAACATTACGCCAAGCAACATTTTGGACTGACTGACTTTTATAAGCACTTTCTCCATTAATTAGTAATTGGTCTCTTAATACTCTTGATATTTGAATTGCTTGTTGAACAAGTCCATCTTCAACTTTTGAACTAGTCAAAGAAGATTCATACCATTTAGCTAATGCATCAGCTATTCCACTAGAAAGTGTCCTTTTAGGGGCTGTTTTAATAAATCCGTGATCAAGTACCAATATTTCAGGACAAGACTTCAACTCAATATCCTTGATAAATTGCCCATCTTTTGAATAAATATTTGATAATGCGGTCCAACCTGCACAAGTAGATGCACTTAAAGGGATAGTAATAGCTGGAATCGATAGAAAGTCTGCTAAAAATTTTCCTGCATCTAAAACTTTGCCTCCACCTATAGCAATAATTGAATCGCAATTATTTCTAAGTATGATACTTTCTATTCTTTCAAGATCTTCATAACAACAATCAAATTGTAAGTTTGATGTATTTATATGAAATTGATAATCTTGCAAATCTTTATAAATTTGATGCCTTATTTTCTTCGTTGATAAACTTCTACCTAAAACCAAGGGACGCTTAGAAATTTTTTTTATATGTATCAGAGATTTTTCGAACGCGTTATTTCCCCTAAATATTTTTTCTGGAGATATTAATTGCATATAAGAGGATCTATCTAGAAATTAGCCCCTGCCAATTCTTGAGAAGATTCTTCTGAAGAAATATTTACTATCACTTTCTTATTCTCATCTATATCAACTAAAGCTTTATCTCCATCTTTAATTCTTCCAGATAAAACTTCTTCAGCCAAACTATCCTCTAATAAGCGCATAACTGCTCTTCTTAGAGGTCTTGCTCCGTAAGAGGGATTATATCCTTCTTCCACAAGCCTTTCTTTAAATGCATCAGTAACATTTAATTTTATACCCTTCTCGTTTAATCGAGAGAAAACTTCTTTTAACATTATTTCTGCAATTTCTTTAACTTCATTTTTAGATAATTGTCTAAATACAATTATCTCGTCGAGTCTATTTAAAAATTCCGGTCTAAAATATTGTTTTAATTCTTCATTTACTAGCGATTTTATTCTATTGTATTGGCTATCTTCAACTGAATCTCCTGAAAATTCGAAACCTAAACCCCCACCACCTTTTTCGATTACTTTAGAACCAATATTAGAAGTCATTATCAAAAGTGTATTTTTAAAATCTACTGTTCTACCTTTTGAGTCTGTTAGTCTTCCATCTTCTAGTAATTGTAATAATAAATTAAATACGTCTGGATGGGCTTTCTCAACTTCATCGAAGAGTACAACAGTATACGGTCTTCTTCTTACCGCCTCTGTAAGTTGGCCTCCCTCATTAAACCCAACATATCCTGGAGGTGAACCAATTAATTTACTGACAGTATGTCTTTCCATAAATTCAGACATATCTAATCTAATCATGGCTTCTTCACTACCAAAAAAATATGAAGCCAAGGATTTGGTTAATTCAGTTTTCCCAACCCCAGTAGGGCCTGAAAAGATAAAACTTGCAATTGGTCTGTTAGGATTTTTCAACCCGACTCTAGCTCTTCTAATAGCTCTTGATACCGCTTTAACAGCCTCATCTTGACCTATTAACCGTTGATGTAGTGTCTCTTCCATATTAAGAAGTTTGACTGACTCAGTTTCTGTTAATTTCTGAACAGGAACACCGGTCCAAGAGGCAACTATATGAGCTACATCTTCTTCACTTACAAGAGGATCATGAATAATAGTTGAGTTATTTTCAGAAGTTTCTTCAGTATTATTTATATCAATTTTATCAGAATTTTCTTTTTTATTTTCTAAAAGCTCTTTTATTTTTGCAGATAATTCAATTTCTTTTTCTCTTAACACACCTGCCTGATCGAAGTTTTGATCTCTTACTGATTCTTCTTTTTGTTTCTGGACTTGTCTTAATTCTTTATCAATTTGTTTCGCTTCTGGAGGAAGTTTGGAATTGATCAACCTTACTCTACTACCAGCCTCGTCAATAAGATCAATAGCTTTATCTGGTAAAAATCTATCAGAAATGTAGCGATCACCTAAATGAGCTGCTGCTTCTAAAGCTTCATCTGTAATTTTTAAACGATGATGTTGCTCGTAACGTTCCCTTAAACCTTTTAAAATTTCAATAGTATCAGCAATAGATGGCTCTCCAACCATTACAGGTTGAAATCTTCTTTCAAGAGCAGCGTCCCTTTCAATATGCTTTCTGTATTCATCTAGAGTTGTAGCACCTATACATTGAAGCTCACCTCTGGCTAACGCTGGTTTTAATATATTTGCAGCATCAATTGCACCTTCAGCAGCTCCTGCACCTATTAAAGTATGAACCTCATCGATGACTAATATAACGTTACCAGCAGATTTGATTTCTTCCATTATTTTTTTTAGTCTTTCTTCAAATTCGCCTCTATATTTTGTTCCTGCGACGAGAAGGCCAATGTCAAGAGTTAGAACTCTTTTATCTTCAAGGATATCTGGAATTTCTCCAAGTTGAATTCTTTGTGCTAAACCTTCTGCTATAGCTGTTTTTCCTACTCCAGGCTCACCAATAAGAACAGGATTATTTTTAGTTCTTCTACCTAAAATTTGAATAACTCTATCAATTTCTGCATAGCGACCTACAACTGGATCAAGTTTTGATTCGCTTGCTAGTTTTGTTAGATTTGTGCCAAATTCGTCAAGAGTAGCTGTTTTCAAATTACCCTTATTTGAAGAACCTCCTGAACCCACTTCAGCAGTTTCTCCAAGCATTCTTATGACTTGAGTTCTGACTTTCGTTAAGTCGATCCCAAGATTCTCTAAAACTCTTGCGGCAACCCCTTCTCCTTCTCTGATTAATCCTAAAAGTAAATGTTCCGTGCCTATATAATTGTGACCCAATTGGCGGGCTTCCTCTAGAGACAATTCTAAAACTCTTTTCGCTCTTGGAGTAAAAGGGATTTCAACTGCTACAAATCCTGAACCTCTGCCTATTATTTTCTCAACTTCTACTCTTGAGTCTTTTAAATTAACACCAAGTGATTTAAGTACCTTTGCAGCTACACCTGTTCCTTCTCCGATTAAACCTAAAAGTATTTGTTCTGTCCCAACAAAATTATGACCAAGCCTTCTTGCTTCTTCTTGCGCAAGCATAATGACTTTAATAGCTTTTTCTGTGAATCTTTCAAACATTGAAGGGTTTCATTTCTTATTTATAACCTACCAGTATTAAGTTAATTTTGTGTTCAGAATGAGCTTTTGTGAATACCCAAAAATGTAAATTAATCAATATTTATTTATATTATTGATGATATAGCAGCTTATTAAAGTGATTTGAGGGATTCTGGTTATCCGCACAAAAAAAATTTTTAATATTTATTTTATTAATTTTTTTTCTTTTAAAACAGCATCAGCACCATTTTTATAATAGTTTTTTCTTCTTCCAACAGTTAAAAATTTAAATTTACAATAAAATATCTCCGCAATTGAATTAGTTTCCGAAACTTCCAATAGTAATTTTTTTATATTTAATTTTTCACAATCTTTTATCAAATAGGTCATTAGTTGACTTCCATAACCTTTTCGACGAAATTTTTGTCTTATTGAAAAATAACTTATTTGAGCTTCATCAATTATTGTTTCAACTACATAAATTCCAATTATTTGTTTTTTTGATAATATAGCAACTACTTTGGTACCACTTTTATTAAACTCGCTTTGCCATTGTTTTTTAGTCCATAAACAAATTGTATCTGAATCTAATTCGTAACATAATTCAAATTCTTTTTGATCAATTTCTTTAATTGAGATCATCGAAGTAAATATTTTCTCTCTAAATAGTTTTTGAGATTTGATTTATTATAAATGTTCTGAAAGTTGTAGAATAGGCTTATGAAAGATATTCCCATGAATGCAAAAACATCATTCTTAAAAAATAATATTTATGAATGCAGTCCCAATAAAAATATAGTTCCTGTCACAACAACTATTGACAGTGAAAATAAGTTATTTATTGGTGGATGTTCTTTGGAAGATTTAGTAAAAAAATACGATTCACCCCTCTATGTTTTGGATGAGATTACCTTAAGAAATTCCTGTAGAGCATATAAAAAAGCACTAGAAAAATATTATCCAGGACCATCCCTACCGATATATGCATCCAAAGCAAATAGTTCAATATTTATGAGTAATTTAATTGCATCAGAAGGTTTTGGGCTCGATGCAGTTTCAGAAGGAGAATTATTGACAGCTTTAAAAGGTGGGGTTCCGAATGAAAAAATTGTTTTTCATGGAAATAATAAATCTGATAAGGAAATTGAATTTGCGATAAAAAATAAGATCAAAGTCATTGTAGATAATGACCATGATTTAAAGAGACTTGAAGATATATCTAATTCCTTTAATCACGATTTAGAAATAATGGTTAGATTTACGCCTGGAATAGAATGCCATACACATGAATACATAAGAACAGGTTCCTTCGATAGTAAATTTGGATTTGGAATCGAATCACTAGGTAATCTATTTGAAATTATAAGTAAAACTAAACACATTAAATTAACAGGATTACATGCTCATATTGGTTCTCAGATTTTTGAACTAGATCCTCATAATGACCTTGGCAAAATAATGGTAAATGTCATTTTAAAAGCTAAAATTTTTGGTCACAATATAAAAGAACTAAATGTTGGTGGTGGTCTAGGAATTAAATATACTGAGGAGGATGATCCTCCTTCTATTGATGAATGGATTAAAACAGTATCATTATCTGTTATAAAAGCCTGTGATAAAAATAATTTAAACTTACCAAGACTTATGTGTGAACCAGGTAGGTCTATAGTTTCAACAGCAGGAGTTACTATATACAAAATAGGCTCATTTAAAGAAGTCCCTGGGATAAGGACGTACTTATCAGTAGATGGCGGAATGAGTGATAATCCCAGACCAATTACATACCAATCAAATTATTCAGCTTGTTTGGTAAATAATCCTTTAAATAGTAATTGCAAAAATAAATATACAGTTGCGGGAAAGCATTGTGAATCTGGAGATGTATTATTTAAGGAACTTGAACTTGGTGATTGCGAAACAGGAGACTTGATATGTGTTTTTGGCACTGGTGCATATAATAATTCTATGAGTTCTAACTATAATAGGATTCCTAAACCTGCTGCTGTTTTAGTCTGCAATGGAGAAGCAGAGATTATTCAAAGAAGAGAAAGTCCACATGATCTTCTAAAATATGATATTCTTCCTGATCGCTTTATCAAACAAAGTTAGGTACATTTAATATAATTTAATTTTCGATGTGAATTTTTGGGGGTTTATAAACTTAAAATTTTTACTAGATGTACTATTTGCTCTAGGATTTGGTCTTTTATTATTTTCAAGAGTTAAAGAACAGAGAACACTTTGGTTACTAAGAGGGTATTTATTCTTAGTTTCTTTTGCTTGGTTTATTCAAAGGTATGCATATCTTCCTCTAACTTCAAAATTAATTGATGCAGTAGTACTTGCTTGCTCTCTATCTTTAGCCATCCTATGGCAAGGTGAACTCCGACGATTAATGGAATTACTTGGGACTGGAAGGCTAGCTGTATTACTAGGCAACCCACCTAAAGAATTCAGAGCAACATCTACGACAGTAAATCAATTAGTTGATGCCGCAGGAAAGCTATCACAAAATAGAAAAGGAGCTTTAATAGTTGTAGATTTAGGAAGCGATTTAAGACCAGAAGATTTTTTATATTCAGGTATAAAGATTGAAGCAAAATTGTCTACAGATCTTTTAATAAATTTGTTTGCAACAGATACCCCCTTACATGATGGGGCAGTCTTAGTTAAAGGTAATAAAATAATTTCAGCGGGAGTAATACTACCTCTATCAAGGCAAGGTATTAGTAGATACGGAACAAGACATCTTGCTGCGTTGGGAATTACAGAAAGGTTTGACAGATGTATTTGTATTGTTGTCTCTGAAGAAACAGGCACTTTATCACTAGCTAATCAAGGAAAACTAGAGAGACCTATTACAAGTAGCAGATTACAAGAACTTCTCATACAGTTAGTAGGGAATCAAAATACATCGGGGACTCCAAAATCATCTTCGAACAAAACCAATTCGTACCAAAAAACAAATACCAATGATACTATTACAGTTGAAAAGAAGTTAGACAAACAAAATACTATTCAAGATTAGCTAATGAGATTAAATAACTTACAAACAAAAAAAAATAATATAGGTTTATTTAATGAATTAGATAAGGGGAGAATTCCAGAACATATTGCAATAATAATGGATGGGAATGGGAGATGGGCTACAAAAAAGGGGTTACCTAGATCATTTGGGCACAATAAGGGTGTTAGTGTTCTTAAGGAAATTATTAAGGTATCTAAGAACATAGATTGTAAAGTTCTAACTGTTTATGCCTTTTCAACTGAGAATTGGATTAGACCCTCTAAAGAGGTTGATTTTCTTTTAAATCTGTTTGAAAAAGTTTTGAAAAAAGAAATTTTTGAGATACATCAAGAATCAATAAAAATTAAGTTTATTGGAGATTTATCCCCTTTTCCTCAGTCATTAAAATCAATAATAAAGAGTTCAGAAGCTCTTACTAATAATAATAAAAAATTTACATTAAATATCTGTGTAAATTACGGAGGTAGGCAAGAAATTGTAAAAGCTGCTAAAGAAATAGCCATTAAATCTTCCTCAGGTAAAATAAAACCCAGTGACATTGATGAAAAATTATTTAATTCAGAACTTCTAACTCATGGGAGCAAGGATCCTGAACTACTAATACGAACTAGTGGTGAAAAAAGGATTAGTAATTTTCTTTTATGGCAATTAGCTTATTCTGAAATTTATATAACTGATGTATTATGGCCAGACTTTACTGATATTGAATTTTTAAAAGCAATAATAGATTATCAATCGAGGAATAGGCGTTTTGGAGGTATAGAATCATTATCAAATGAATCTTTTGAAGATTCTTACTATTCTTCCCTAAGCAAAAATGATTAATTCAGATAATCAAAAATTTAGAGAAATAAGATTTGATTGGGAAAGAGACGAGATTTTAGAAATATTAAATTACCCATTGATAGATTTAATGTGGGAAGCTCAAATTATTCATAGAAGATTTAATCAATATAAAGTCCAACTAGCCTCTCTTTTCAGTGTAAAAACTGGCGGGTGTGAAGAGAACTGTTCTTACTGTAGCCAATCAATTTATAGCTCTAGTCAAATAAAGAGTCACCCTCAATTTGAAGTTGAAGCTGTTTTAAATAGAGCGAAAACAGCAAAAAAAGAAGGTGCTGATAGATTTTGTATGGGTTGGGCTTGGAGAGAAATTAGAGATGGCAAACCTTTCAACTCAATGATAGAAATGGTTAAAGGTGTAAAAGAACTCGGAATGGAGGCATGTGTAACCGCGGGGATGCTGACAGATGAGCAGGCATTGAGACTTGCCGATGCCGGGCTAACCGCATACAACCATAATCTCGATACAAGTCCTGAATACTATAAAAATATTATTACGACAAGAACTTATCAGGATAGATTAGATACTATTAAAAGAGTAAGAAATGCAGGTATAAATGTATGTTGCGGAGGAATTATAGGTCTAGGAGAAAATAATGGAGATAGAGCATCTCTTTTAGAAGTCCTCTCAAACATGAATCCTCACCCTGAAAGTGTCCCAATTAATTCACTGGTAGCGATAGAAGGAACAGGTTTGGAGAAAAAAAAAGAAATTGATTCTATTGAAATGATAAGAATGATTGCTACTGCTCGAATTCTTATGCCAAAAAGCAAAATAAGATTAAGTGCTGGAAGGGAGAACTTAACTAAAGAAGCTCAGATTCTTTGTTTTCAATGCGGAGCAAACTCTATTTTTTATGGAGATGAATTATTGACAACCTCAAATCCATCTTTTCAAGATGACAGAAAACTACTTAAGGATGTAGGGGTTTTATTTAATAAAGATTTTGAATATTGTGATAAAACTGTCTCTACAGTATGACTAATAATATTTATAAAATAGTTTCGCTCTATTCTTTCTTCTCATTTCAAGAAAATTCAATAATTGAACTCAAAGAAAACTTATTGAGTATTGAGAAAAACAATGATCTTTCAGGCCTTTTAATAATAGCGAGAGAGGGTATTAATGGAACGATTTGCGCTGAAGATAATATTATCGAAAATATCCTAAACTTAATTAAAAACATTGTTGGAATTAACGAATTAAACATTAAAGTTAGTTATTCAAAAAAGAAGATTTTCAAAAAGTTAAAAATAAAAATTAAAGATGAAATAGTAACTATGAATGTCTCAGAAATAAATCCATCAAAAGATTCCGGAAACTATATTGACTCATTTAATTGGAACAAATTAATTAAAGATCA
>CACLUD010000010.1 GCA_902609995.1 uncultured Prochlorococcus sp.
TGTTTGTCAAATATTGTATTTGCTAGGGGTAAAACCCATTTGGGATGGTCCTTCTAGAAGAGTCATTGATATAGAAATAATTCCTTTAAGTATTCTTAATAGACCAAGAGTTGATGTTACTTTAAGAATCTCGGGTATGTTTAGGGATGCATTTCCTCAATTAATATCTTTAGTTTACAAAGCTATAAAATTAGTTTCTCAACTTGACGAAGATAAAAAATTAAATCCAATTTCAGCATCTTATAAAGACGGAGATTCTTTAAATCGAATTTTTGGTTCTGCACCTGGATCATATGGAGCTGGATTACAAGAACTTATATCTAATTCTAGTTGGGAAAATATAAATGATTTTGCTGATTCTTATTTAAACTGGAGTAAGTGGATATATTCTGATGGAAATGAACCTATCGAAAATAAAAAAGAATTAGAAAAAGCGCTTAAAAATATTCAAGTAGTTATTCATAATCAAGATAACAGAGAACATGATATTTTAGATTCTGATGATTATTATCAATTTCAAGGAGGCATATCATCAGCAATAAATAAACTTCAAGGCAAATTTCCTGAAATATATCATGGTGATTTATCAAAATATCGTTTATCTAAAATAAATAAATTAAGCTATGAAATAAATAAGGTTGTTAGGACAAGAGTGCTTAATCCAAAATGGATTGATGGAATGAAGGAAAACGGATATAAAGGTGCTTTTGAGTTTTCTGCAACGCTCGATTATTTATATGCTTATGATGCCACAACGGAAATCGTATCTGATTGGTGTTATACCCAAATATATGATTCTTGGATATGTGATGAGAACCTTAAAAAGTTTTTTATCGAGAATAATCCATGGGCCTTACGAGATTTATCCCAAAGATTTCTTGAGATTATTAATAGAGAAATGTGGAATGACCATACTCCAGAAATATTAGAAAATTTAAAAAAGATTGTTAATATGGCTGATGCCAAAATTGAGAAAAACGAATACTAGTTTATCTGCCCAATAATGAATATCCATGACTATCTGTTCCGCAGGTTTTAAGCATATTAAGGCTTTCGGTTATTTTATTTATCTCTGAACATACAAAATTACTTGCTTGCCATCTTTCTTTTAAATCATAATCGTACCAAACTTCAATCCCATCAACTCCTTGCTTATTAGCCTCTGGGATAAGTTTATAAAAGGGAATTCTGTACCTCGCTGGATGTGCAAGAAAAGATAAACCTCCAGCTAATCTGATTGCCTTGGTTACTGATTTGATGTGTAAATCATTCCCAATTGGTGACTCGCCTTGAACATAAGGTGTTAGATGAGTACTTTTTATATTAATTCCTAATCCAATAACATGAACTAAGCATCCTAGAAGTAAACAATTTATTTCAATTCCAGAAATTAGTTTAAATGAATCAGTTGGATATTTTTCGAGAATATTATTACGTTCAATAAAATCATGTGCTTTAACAGTGTGATGATCTGTTATGGATATAAATTTTATTTTATTTATAAAAGCTTGATCTAATAATTGTTCTGGATCAAAGCTCCCATCGCTAAATTTCGTATGACAATGAAAATTTATAATATGTGGACAACTATATTTATCTATTTTTAAACTTAATTCTGTTAACTCTTTTTTATTCATTTATGAAAAAAGTATCAAAATTTTGATATTGAATTTATTAAGTTATCAACTTTTTTCCAATCTGTTAACTCGTATGTTTTTGAAGTATCTTTTGGACCATTAGTTATGAACATTATAAATAGAATCGCTAATTTATTAAGCGTATCCAAACTTGGGTAATCTAATCTACCTGCAAAAACCTCTTTAATTGAAGGATTCCATTTTACTTTCTTTAAGAATTTTATAATATATGGGTTAGTTTCAGGAGTGGATTTTTCTGGTTTTCTTGCCGTCAAATTTAAAGAGAAGAAAGCTGTTTTTAAATTATTTAATTCCTCTAAATTTTTCTGAACAAATTCATAAACATTCTTCCTGTGATATCCATATCTAACACTTGCCCCTATAACAACTTCATTAAAGTCTTCTAATTTATAATTTTCTGATTCTTCTATTGAATATATACTTATTCTTTTTTTGCCTTTCAATTTATTGTAAATATATTCGCATATATTTTTGGTATGACCATCAACCGTAGAATATAAAATTAAAAGTTTTGATTTTCTCCAGAACATTATTTAATTATCAACTAGATTAATCTTACTTAGTAATTCAATTAAATAATAAAAATATCAACATGTATGAATAATATTTATAGTAATAAATTAAAAAAACATATTTTAATCGTTATTAAAGTAATTATAAATATCGTCAACTGTATTAACTCCGAGTCCTCTTACTTTCATAAGTTCTTCTTTGCTAGCTATTCTTATGGCATCCACTGATTTAAAATGTTCTAATAAATCCTTTATTCTTGATGAACCCAGTCCAGGTATCTGAGTTAATTGGGATTTATTCATTCTATTAGATCTTTTGTTTCTATGAAAAGAAAGGGCAAATCGATGTGCTTCATCCCTTAATCTTCTCAGGAGCATTACCCCCTTCTGGTTCATATCTGTATCAAGAGGTTTTGATATCCCTGGTATATAAATTTCTTCATTCTTTTTGGCTAAAGAACATAAAATAACATCTTTCTCTAAATGAAGTTCTTCCAATGCTTTATAAGCAGAATTTAATTGCCCTTTCCCTCCATCAATCATCACCAAATCTGGCCAATCAGAAAAGAGTTCATTATTAAGACTGCTTTTTTTTACATTATTTATTGAATTAAGATTCCCTCCATTAAGCTTATATTTCGACCATTTTCTAAATCTTCTATGTATTACTTCATAAATAGAAGCATAATCGTCACTATGACCTATATATACATTAGGATCTTTTATTTTATATTTTCTATAATTTTGTTTAGATGGTAAACCATCAATAAATACTACCTGAGAAGCAACTGCATCTGTACCTTGTATATGACTTATATCATAACCCTCTAATCTTCTTGGATGAATGCTTAAATCTAATATTTGAGATAGATCCTCAATAGCAGATTCATTTTCTTGAATTCCATTTAAAATTCTATCAAGTTCTAATCTCGCATTTTTTTGAACCATTTCAATAGTTTTGAATTTATGACTTCTTTTAGGATTAATAATTTTTACTTTTTTATGTTTAAGATCACTTAGCCATTCCTCAATTATTATTAATTTTTGAAAATCATATTGAACTAATATTTCAGAAGGTATTTCAATACTATCTACATTTATATAATGTTCCTCTAAGATTCTTTGAAGGATTTCACTTTCAGTTTGGCCATGCAATTTTTGACTATATCCAATTCTCCCAATTAATTTTCCTGCTCTCATCTGAAAGATTTGTATGCTGGCAATGTTTTTTTCCGATACAATCCCAAAAATATCTCTGTTTATTGAAGAGTCGGGTATAGTTATTTTTTGCGATTCTGTTAACAATCGTAGTCCATTAATATGGTCTCTGATTTTAGCTGCTTTCTCATATTGAAGTTCATTTGAAAAAATAGACATTTTGTTCTCTAGAATTTTTATTAAATCTTCATTTCTACCTTGAAAAACCATTGAAGCTTGTTTCATTATTTTCTTGTATTCATCAGATGATATTTTTTCCAAATCTACTCCTGTAATTTCGCGATAAAATGATTTAGATAATTTACTGTGCCTTAAAGGAAAAATTTTTTTGATTAAAAATAATGTATTTCTTAATAATCCAACATCAACATAAGGTCCATAATATCTATCAATATTATTTCTATTTCTCCTTTTTCTTGTTATAAAAATTCTTGGATATTTTTCGCTCCATGTAATGCAAAGATATGGATATTTTTTATCATCTTTTAATAGAATATTAAAATAAGGTTTATTAGTTTTAATTAAATTTGATTCTAAATTTAAAGCTTCATACTCACTATCTGTAACTATAATTTCTATTTCAGTTATTTGTCTAACCATTAGACTTAATCTGGGTGATAGTTCAGCATAATTATTAAAATAACTACTGACCCTATTTCTTAGTGTTTTAGATTTGCCTATATAAAGTAAATTATTATCAATATCTTTAAAAAGATAACAACCAGAGGACTTTGGTATTTCAGATAATCTTGATTTTAATAAGTCCTTATTTTTAATAAGTTTATATTCAATTTTAAAATTATATTTTTTATCTAATACTTTAGTAGAAACTTTTGTTGAAGGATTAGTCATCTATAATTTCTAACCTCCGTAGTTCCATCCCGTAGAATTTAAATTTAACGAATCAACATCATTATTTAAATAAGCAGATAAAACTTCACCAACAAAAACTGTATGATCACCATACATAACATTTCCTACAACCTTACATTCGACACCACCAACACTATCAACTAATATTGGTAAACCAAATTCTCCCAAATTAAATTCGACAGATTCAAATCTTCCTCCAAGGGCTTTTTGTGGTTTAAAAAAGACGGCTGCTAAATCCTTTTGATCACTTTTCAGAACATTTAAAGAAAACTTTCCAGTATTTTTAATTATTTCATGACTGGATCCTTCAGATCTTACTGCCATAACAACAAGTGGAGGCGTAAAGGAACCTTGTGTAACCCAGCTAGCAGTAAAGCCATTTACTTCATTAGTCTCATCATCTTTCACTCCGCAAATAAACAATCCATGTGGAATTTTTCTTAATAAGATTTTTTTTGCTTCAAGATTTAATGTCATAATTGATTTAACTAATATACATATTTTAACCAAATATTATTTCTAATCATAATTAAATTATGAAAATACTTTACCCAGGTACATTTGATCCTTTAACAAATGGACATCTAGATTTAATACAAAGAGCTGAAAAATTATTTGGAAATGTAGTTGTTGCTGTTTTGGAAAATACTAGTAAAAAACCAACCTTTGATCTTAATAAAAGAATTGTACAAATAAAAAATGCTGTATCTCATCTATCAAATATCAGTGTTATTTCCTATGAGGGTCTCACAGTCGATTGTGCAAAAGAAGTTAACGCAAATTTAATATTAAGAGGGCTAAGAGCTATGAGTGATTTTGAATATGAGCTTCAAATAGCACATACAAATAAATCTCTTAATACTGAAATAGAAACCATTTTTCTTTCTACTAATACAAACTATAGTTTTTTAAGTAGCTCCTTGGTTAAAGAGGTTGCTAAATTTGGAGGTGAAATAGATCATATGGTACCTGATTCCGTAGAAAGAGATCTAAAGAATTATTTTAAAAAAGATTAAATACATTCTTCCAATTTATATATGTTTTTTAACAGGGTAAATGTCTTATCCCTATCTATGTTTTCTGAGTTTTGGATAATACTTATAACTATAGGTTTCTCATCCTTATATAGATATCCTGATAACGCAAATACATTTGATAAAGTACCTGTTTTTCCAAAAAACTTACCTTGTAATTCTGAGTTTGTAAATCTCTTAGCTAAAGTTCCTCTTACCCCAATAATTGATAGTGAAGACTGGAAAGTACTAAAGTTTTTTGAATATTTCATCTTATTCAAAAATTCTGATATTAATTTTGTTGTCACTCTATTATTTCTAGAAAGACCACTTGCATCTGAAAAAGTCAAATTATCAACTTTTAAACCTCTATTTTTCAACCAATATTTTAATTTCAGATAATTATTCTCATTCCAAGAATTTGATGCATTTTTAAAAAGTGATTCTGCAGTGAAGTTATGACTTTCGGAATTAGCTAATGTTATCAACGACAATAGTGGATTAGAAGTAATTTTTTCCAATTCAATAGATGAATTCAAATAATATTTTTCAGAATTATCTACAATGTCTATATTTATTGATGCATATGGGAATTTTTTAAAAATATAATTTTCTATAGTCTTTTTTAGGTATTCAATATTTTCATATTTACTCTCATTGCTATTTAATGCCAAGGTTGTAATAGGAGCTCCGTAATCATATTGCTTATCTATATATGTCCAACCTTTTGGCCAATAATAATTAGAATTTATTTCTAAGATATTCAGATTGATAAAGTTATTATTATTAGTGATATTAGATAGTAATTTATAAATATCAGAATAGTTAAGATCAGGATCTCCTTGACCTAATAAATAATATTTATCATTACCCTTTCTAAATATTGACGTTTTAAAACTTCTTGAGGGTTTGAATTTATTTAATACATATGCTGTACTAAATAACTTTAAATTTGAGGCTGGTATTCTTAATATATCATCATTATATGAACTTATAAGAACACCATTCTCATTAATAATGGATACGCTAAAAGTCTTATCAAGTGATTTAAATAATAATTCATCATACTTTATACACTTTTTGTTATTCCTAATTATTCCTGGAGAATTAAAATATATGTTATTTAATAATTTACTTTTTTGAGTATTTAATAAATTCCATATTAAAAGAGGAAAACTTAATAAGCCAAAAATTAAAATTATATAAAAATAAAATTTTCTAAAAACTTTCAAGACTATAAATTTACAAAAATAGTTTCATTATCAGGTCTCTCATCAAATTCTTTTTTAAATAAATATCTTTTATTAATTTCTTTAAAAAGTAACCAATTATTTGGATAAGAATGCATTAATGCACCATTATCAATTGGTTGAAGAAAGTAAACGTTATACCAAGTTTTTACAAAGTTTTTTCTTCTTTCTCTTATTACACTTCCTATCCCAATATTTGCATCTTCAAATTTTGGATTTAAAGAATAATGCAAACCTTTAAAGTTATCACACATTGGTTCGAATGTATCAAAATCGTAAGGTTGAGGAAGTATCGATATCAAGATTGATTCATCTTGATCGACATAGATGGATTCATTAAAACCTTTAAATGTAAAAAAATTTTCTTTAATATCTGGATAATCCCTCTGAGCCAAAGCTACAGCTCCTGGATCAGAATAAGTAATAAAGATATTTTTTTTTATTTTTTTATTATTATAATAATTTGCCAGAATCTTATAAATAGTTATACCTATTTTATTAAATTTTAATCCCTCGAAATTAAATTCAACAGTAAATCGAAAGCTTGATAGTTTTAAACTAGAGATTATTGAATTTTCAAGATTTTTTAAGGCATCATTAAGATCCTTAGGTAACACATAAATAGTATTCATTAGAATTTTTTTATACAAATTTGAATTAGTTTAAATAATCTATCTATATCAGACTTCTTATTCATAGATCCTAAACTAACACGAATGTTTGAATAAAGTTGATTACTATCATATCCCATATTTTCAAGAGTAAGACTATGTTTTCCTGAGAAGCTAGAACATGCACTACCACTACTTATAGCTACATTATTATCAGACATATAATTAATAACTTTATAAGCTTTTATTGGTTCTAATTTCTTATTAAATAAAAGAAACGATATGTGATTTGGAAGTCTTTCAGTACTACTACCTGTAATTTTAATATTTGGATTACTAGTTATTTTATTTATAAAATATTTTCTAAGCAATACTTTTTTATTATTTTCGAACTCGGCATTATACGAATTGAATTTAATTCTTCCCTTAATATTTTTTATTGACTGGTACATTCCGGCTATTAATGGCAAAGGAGTTGTTCCTTGTCTTATTGAATATTCTTGAGAAAGTGAAATATCATTATTTTTTAATAACAATCTAGATTTTGAATTCGTCAATAGCAATCCTATACCTTTAGGACCTCCAAATTTATGTGCGGATAAACTTAATAGATCACAGTTAAGTTCTTTCCAATTAAAAATACCGTTACTTAATATCTGTGTCCCATCGATATGAAATAAAATATCTAATTCCTTGCATTTAGTTCCAACTAATTGGACAGGTTGTAAAGTGCCTACTTCACTCTGACCCCAAATTAGCGAAACAAGATTTGTGTTATTTTTAATTACTTCATTAATGTTTGATATATCTATAATCCCATCTCTATTAACTGGCCATTTATAGATTTCCCACCCTTTTCTTTTTAGCTTATTTGCTGAAATTATTGTGGCTTGATGTTCAACATTAGAGATAACAACTCTTCCACACTTATATTTATCACTAAGATTACTAAATACTAATGATGTCGATTCTGAAGAGCCTGATGTAAAAATAATATCTTCTGTATCTGCATTTAAAATCTTTGCTATTTTAAGTCTTATTTTCTCTAAGTATGTCGCACATCTAATTCCATATTTATAAGTTGAGGATGAATTACTCCAATAGTTTTTGTATGTAGAATTTATTTTATTTAATACATTCTTAGATAATGGAGTAGTAGATGCATTATCAAGATAAATATACTTATTGTCCATCTACTTTAGAATATATGTTCCAGAAAAAACTTTTTTTGCATTACCAGTCATCAAAATTTCATCTTCTGATCTAGACCAATTAATTATAAGATTACCACCTGGTAGATTTATTACTGTTTTTGAATTACATAAACCTAGTTTGTATGCTGCCACATGTACAGCACAAGCTCCTGTTCCACAAGCTAATGTTGCTCCTGCTCCTCTTTCCCATACAAGTACGTTAATATTATCTCTATTTATTATTTGGGAAAAATGAACATTTGTTTTTTCAGGAAATAATTCATGTTTTTCAAACACTGGACCTAATAGTGAAAGTGATATTTTAGTGATATCTTGAAGAAAAAATATCAAATGTGGATTTCCCATCCCCACGGCATATCCCTGTTGTTCAAAATTCGTTTCTTTAAAGAGGCATGAAGGAATTGAATTGATTTTTGTATCTATTTTTGTTGGAATAGATTTAGTTTCTAATATTGGTTTTCCCATTTTTACAGTAATTTCGCCATTATTATATTGAGCAATTTTTATACCAGCTTTTGTTTCGATCCTATATTCAGAAACGCTATAAGAACCTTTATTGGAATTGTGTAGATATTGAACTAAACACCTGATACCATTTCCACACATTTGAGCCTCCGAACCATCTGAATTATAGATAATCATCTTTGCGTAATTATTTCTATCAGGTTCCAATATGAAAATTACGCCATCACCACCTATACCGAATTGTCGATCACATAAATTTTTTATATCGATTGTTTTATCAGATAGAAATTTTTTGTAAATATTACTATTTCTGGAATCAATTATTATAAAATCGTTGCCATTACCATGATATTTTTCAAATATTATATTGTTCATTTAAAAATATATATCTAATAAATTTTAATTATAAAATAAAGCTTTTAACAATCTATTTCTTTTTATAGAATCAATATTAAAATAATATTTTACTAAATCTAAAATAAGTGATTACTTCTGAAAACACAGATAACAGAGCAACTAATTTATATAAACCATCTGATATAGAGGGTAAATGGCAGAAAATCTGGGAAGACGACAACTTATATAATACAGATGAGCAAGCAAGTAATAAAGAAAAATTTTATGCCTTATCCATGTTTCCCTACCCTTCAGGAAACCTTCATATGGGTCATGTGCGCAATTATGTAATAACAGACTTAATTGCACGATTTCAAAGATTTCAGGGCAAAGTAGTGTTACATCCGATGGGTTGGGACGCATTTGGTTTACCTGCTGAGAACGCGGCGATAGAAAGAGGAATAAGTCCTGATAAGTGGACTAAACAAAATATCGCTCATATGAAATCACAATTAAAATTATTAGGTCTTTCTGTTGATTGGGATAGAGAATTTGCCACTTGTGATGAAAATTATTACGTTTGGACTCAATTTTTATTTTTGGAATTACATAAAGCTGGTCTTGTTTATCAAAAGGAGTCTGAGGTAAATTGGGATCCGATTGATAATACTGTTTTAGCCAATGAGCAGGTTGATTCAGAAGGCAAATCATGGAGATCTGGAGCGATAGTTGAAAAGAAACTTTTAACTCAATGGTTTTTAAAAATTACTGATTATGCAGAAGAGTTATTGCAAGATTTAGAAAAATTAAATGAGTGGCCTGAAAGAGTTAAGATAATGCAGGAAAATTGGATTGGTAAATCAATAGGTACAAATATAAATTTTAAAATAAAAGAATTTAAAAAGGAAAAAATACAAGTATTCACAACAAGACCTGATACTTTATTTGGAGTAACTTATTTAGCAATATCAGTTAATCATCCTTTAATTAAAAATATATCTGAAAATAAAATTTTAAGTAAACTAGAAAATTTAAAAATCTATTTACATGAAAGTAAAGATAAAGATCAAAAAAAAATTGGTATTCCAACAAATTTAATAGCTATAAATCCAATAAATTCAAAGGAAATTCCTATCTGGATAGCAAGTTATGTTCTTGATGAATATGGAACTGGAGCTGTTATGGGAGTCCCAGCACATGATGAAAGGGATTTTGAATTTGCCAAAATCAATTCTATTGATATTAAACAAGTAATTATTAAGGATAAAGATAAAGATAAAAGTACCAGCGAATTAACTAATGCTTTTACGAATAATGGTTTTTTAATTAACTCAAATAATTTTGATGGCTTAAATAATAGTGATGCCAAAAAACATATTTCAGAACATGGTGAACGAAATGGATGGGCTGAAAATAAAATTCAATTTCGTTTGAGAGATTGGTTAATTTCTAGACAAAGATATTGGGGATGTCCAATTCCAATTATTAAGTGTACTAATTGTGGTTCTGTTCCAGTAAATAAAAAGGATATTCCAGTTAGATTACCAAATGAGATTAAAATATCCTCTAATAAAATTAATTCTCTAGGTAGTATTCAAAGTTGGATTAATACGACATGTCCAAAATGCGGTAATTTGGCGAGTAGAGAAACGGATACTATGGACACCTTCATGTGTTCATCATGGTATTTTTTAAGATATCCTTCATCAAAATCTTTAACAAAGCCATTCGAAAAAGAAAAAATTAATAAATGGTTACCTGTTGATCAATATGTTGGAGGTGTAGAGCATGCGATTTTACATTTGCTTTATGCAAGATTTCTTACCAAAGCCTTAAGGGACAATAATCTTTTTGATATTGATGAACCATTTAAAAGGCTCTTGACACAAGGTATGGTTCAATCTGCAGCTTATAAAAATTCCATAACTGGAAAATATATCTCTCCAAGTGATATTAAAGATATAACTAATCCAAAAGATCCAAAAGACAATTCAAAACTTGAAGTTCTTTTTGAAAAAATGTCAAAGTCAAAATACAACGGTATAGATCCTGAATCTGTAATAAAAAAATATGGAGCAGATACAGCAAGAATGTTTATTTTATTTAAAGCCCCTCCTGAAAAAGACCTCGAATGGGGAGATTCTGATGTAGAAGGTCAATATAGATTTCTATGTAGAATATGGAAACTTTTCTTAGATTACAGTAATAATGATATTTCCCATGAAGCAGATAAACTTAAAAAAGAAAATGAAAGCTCATTATTAAAGTCTATAAATATTGCTATAAAAGAAATTTCTAATGATATAAAAAACAATCAATTTAATACAGCAATATCAGAATTAATGAAGTTTTATAATTCAATATCCTCGAACTTAAATCATGTAAGTAAAGACTTAAGAAGAGAAGCTCTTATGAAATTTTGTATATTATTAGCACCATTTGCTCCTCATATTTCCGATGAAATCTGGCATTTAATTGGTAATTCAAAATCAGTACACCTAGAAAAATGGCCAATATTCGATGAGGATGCTCTAAAGGAAAATAGCTATGAATTAGTAATTCAAATAAATGGAAAAGTAAGAGATAAAATTAATGTAGAAATTAATATTTCTGATGATGAAATTAAGGAAAAAACATTAATTAGACCTAATGTAAAAAAATGGATTGATAATAAAACAATCAGAAAAATAATAATTGTAAAAGGCAGAATTATAAATATTGTCGTTTAATATTAACTAATTTTTTTAATCCTTATTGTACTTGGGTTAGACCAATCTCCATTTACAAGATAGTCATCATTACCAAAACACATCTGACGAATTATAAAAAATATTGGCTCAGCTGATGAATTCCCAAGAACAGAAGTAATTTCTTTGATTGACATTTCTTCGCCATTATTAAATAGTTCTGTTACTTGTTTTTGATAATCAATTATTTCTGCAGCTGCTTTTTTACCAGCTTCTACACCAGGTTGATCATAAGCATTTATATCAACTAATTCTGCGTAAAAAGAAACAGCTCGCTCAAATAGAGCAATTAAGGCACCTAGCGTTAAACAATTTAATTTATCTAAGGTAATTGTTATGCTTTGTCTATTTTCGTTGGATAGTGCAGATCTTGTACCTTGTAAAAATCCTGATAAAAATTCTTTAGGATTTTCAGAGTCAAAATAGTAATTACTATTAGGGGTATCAAGTAACTCTATAAAAATACAAAAGAAATTATCAATACCATCTCTTAACTGTTGAACATATGCATGTTGATCAGTAGAGCCTTTATTACCAAAAACAGATATTCCTTGATGAACGATTTCACCTTTCCTATTAAACTTTTTACCTAGAGACTCCATAACTAATTGTTGAAGATATTTACTAAATACTTGTAACCTGTCTCTATAAGGTAATACAACCATATCTCTCTTGCCTATTCCATCACCAGAAAAAAACCATGCTGATGATAATAATGCAGCAGGATTGTCTTTAATATTGGTTATCCGAGTTAACTCATCCATTATTGCTGCACCTTTAATAAATTCAGAAACATCTTGATTAATAAGAGCTAAAGGAAGCAGGCCAACTGAGCTAGTAATACTGGTTCTGCCGCCAACCCAGTCAGGAAGATTAAATATTTTCAACCAATTCTCAAATTGGGCTTTTTTATATAATTGACTATCTTTCATTGTTATTGCTATTGCGTTTGAGTTCCAGTCTAAATTTTTATTTTCTACATGCTTTTTAATTATATTCATTGCAATTTTTGGTTCAGGTGTTCCACCTGACTTACTTACAACAACAAATAATGTGGTAGCCAATTTATTAGATAATTCATCTAATTTCTCACTTATTAAAAATGGATCAATATTATCAATATATGAAAAATTCAATCCACAAGAATTCTCTTGTAATGCTTCAGTTATTAATAATGGACCTAAACCGCTTCCTCCAATACCTATCCATAAAACCTCTGTAAATTTTTGATTTTTATTATTCGTGATCTTACCCTCTAAAATATTTTCTCCAAATTCTGAAATATCTTTAATCTCATTATTGATTTCATCCTTTATAAGATTATTTGGAGCAACAGATGGATTTCTTAACCAATAATGTCCAACTTGTCTTTTCTCATCAATATTTGAAATCGCGCCAGCTTCTAATTCTTTAAGGGCTGAAAAAACGCTTTTAAATTTATTTTCTAAAGATGATATTTGGTCGAGAGTAAAATTTATTTTGCTGATATCTAACCATATATTTACTTGTTTATCAAACCAAAGGTAGTTGCAATATTTATCCCATGAATTAAAATCATTATTCATTTTATATTTTGACTATATTCTTATTTTGTTTATTATATCTAGTTTATTCTTCGTAAATACTAATCATTTCAATTTATTTAGTTATATTATTTTTAGATCATAATGTTTGTGAATTTTAATAAATACTATTAGGGGTTTTTTTTATTTATATCTCATTTATTATTCAATAAAAATATCAGCTTTTGGATAAATCATTCAATTATTTAATTTCACCTGAAATTTCACAACTTAGAGAATTTTCACCAAAATTAAAAATCGCAATTTTAGCATCAGGTGAAGGATCAAATTTTCAAGAATTAATTGATCTCTCTAATTCAAATAAATTTGATATTGATATTAAGATTTTAATTACAAACAAATCAGAGGCTGGCTGTATATCAAGAGCTAAAAACTCCAATATCTCTTATAAGGTAATTAAAAGCTCTGATTATGAAAATAAGGATTATTTTGAGGATGAAATTATTAATACAATAAAAAAACAGAATATAGAACTTGTTGTTATGGCGGGTTGGATGAAAATTATGTCATCAAAATTTGTTAATGAATTTAAGAATAAAATAATAAATATTCATCCATCATTACTTCCTTCTTTTAAAGGAAGTAATGCAATTAAAGAAGCTATAACAAATGATTCCAAGATCACTGGTTGTTCAGTACATTTTGTAGAACCAGAGGTTGATAGTGGTCCGTTAATTATGCAAGCAGCATTAGCTATTTCGGATAAGGATAATTTAGAGACAATTACTCAGAAATTACATTTATTGGAACATAAAATATTACCACTCTCAATTTCTCAAGCTGGATATATTATCCGGAATAAATTCAAGGGTAATGATTAATCATTTCTAACCCATTATTTATTGGCAAACCAGACATTATATTAAGATTTTGTATGGCTTGCCCTGTTTGTCCTTTAATTAAATTATCTATTACTGATAAAATAATTATTCTTCCATTTCTAGTATCAACTTTTACAGAGAGATGGATTTCATTTGTATTCTTAACCCACTTGGTAGAAGGATAAATATCAACTGGTAATACTCGAATATGCGAGTAGTTTCTATAATAATTTTCTAATATAATCCTACAATCAGAAGAAGTTAAACCTGGATCACGTAATCTTCCATAAATTGTCGAATGCATACCTCTTGTCATTGGTATTAGATGAGGAGTGAATAGTAGTTCAATATCATTACCAGAAATTAAACTTGCAATTTGCTCTATTTCTGAAGTATGTCTATGATTTATTAGGCCATAAGCAGATAGACCATCTCCACATTCAGAGAATAATAATTTTTGATGTGGTTCTCTGCCTCCACCTGATGTACCACTTTTTGAATCTATTACTATACCTTCGTTATCAATAATCCCTTGGGATAAAAATGGGCTAAGAGGAATTAGAGCAGATGTTGGGTAACATCCAGGGCAGGCGATTAAACTTGCTTTAGATATATATTTGAAATTAATTTCAGGAAGACCATAAACTGCTTCTTTACATAAATCATCGTCATCTCTCTCATATTTTTTTGCTTCGCTAGCGTATACATCCTTCCATTGATCAAGAGACTTATACCTATAATCGGCAGATAAATCAATTACTTTCACTCCTTTTTCTAATAAACCTCTTGTTAATGTAGAAGAAATTCCACTAGGCAAGCAAAGTAAAGCAACATTAGCTTTATCTGAGATTCTATCTATTGATATTGTTTCAATTAAATTGTCAGATTCTAAATTTATGAATGGAAAATTATCGCTCCATTTTGTTCCTGAAGATTTATTACCTCCTAAATAAGAAATTTTATAATTTTTATTATCCTTTAATAGATTTACTGCTTGTATTCCCCCGTAACCAGTAGCACCAACTATTGCAACATTCATTTCTCTTTATTGGCAGACTTTAAGATAGGATTATAAGTGTTGAATAAAATAATAATTAAAACACTTTTTTCTATATTGAATAGTAATAATGAAAGAAACAAGTCCCAAATCAAATAATGGAACAATTGTGGATAATAACGAAAATTTTAATATAGAATTTGATCCCATAAGCGATGCATTAGCTGCCATAAGAAATGGAGAATGCATAATTGTTGTTGATGATGAGAGAAGAGAAAATGAAGGCGATTTAATTTGTGCGGCTCAGTTTGCAACTCCTCAACAAATTAACTTTATGGCAACAGAGGGTAGAGGTTTAATATGTTTAGCAATGCAAGGAGACAAGTTAGATGCCTTAGATCTTCCTTTAATGGTTGATCGGAATACAGATGAAAATCAAACTGCATTTACTATTTCAATAGATGCAGGTCCTGAGAATAATGTTACAACTGGAATATCTGCAGAAGATAGAGCTAAAACTATCCAAGTTGCAATAAATCCTTCAACTAAGCCAGAAGATTTAAGAAGACCAGGACATATATTTCCTCTAAGAGCAAAAAAAGGAGGAGTATTAAAAAGAGCTGGGCATACCGAAGCGGCTGTAGACATTGCTTCTATGTCTGGTCTTTATCCTGCTGGTGTGATTTGTGAAATTCAAAATCCAGATGGCTCAATGTCAAGACTTCCCCAACTTAAGCAATATGCAAAAGAATGGGGAATGAAGCTAATATCTATTGCAGACCTAATCAGTTATAGATTTCAAAACGAAAGATTTGTTTATAGAAAATCTGACGCAATACTCCCAAGTATTTTCGGTAATTTTAAGGCATATGGATACATAAATGAACTTGACGGTTCTGAACATATTGCACTAGTAAAGCAAAAGTCAAATAAATTAAGTGAACCAGTATTAGTAAGGATGCATTCAGAATGTTTAACCGGTGATGCTTTTGGATCACTACGTTGTGATTGTAGACCCCAGTTAGAGGCAGCATTAGCAAGGATTGAAAAAGAAGAAGAGGGTGTGGTTGTTTATTTAAGACAAGAAGGAAGAGGTATTGGTTTGATTAATAAATTAAAAGCATACAGTTTACAAGATGGTGGTTTGGATACTGTAGAAGCAAATGAAAAATTAGGTTTCCCTGCAGACCTAAGAAATTATGGAGTTGGAGCACAAATATTAACCGACCTTGGGATCAAAAAGTTAAAACTACTTACAAATAATCCTAGGAAAATTGCTGGATTAGGTGGATATGGAATAGAAGTTACTGAGAGAGTCCCATTAGTTATATGCCCTGGAGAGCATAATTCTGAATATCTAAATGTAAAGAGACAAAAACTTGGACATATGTTAGGAGAAGAAAAATTAAATTCTATAGATATAGATCCTTATATTGCAATTTTCCTTGATGGTGACTATAAATCAATAGATTTAGTTCTTATTAAAAATAAAATAATTGAATTCTGCGAAAAAAATAAAATAAATATTATGTTAGAAAGCTCTCCTAGACTATTAGCTTTTTGGAATAGACCTAAATTAGTATGGAAAATATTGCATGACAAAAACAGAGAAGATTTCACTATTAACGACAATGAAATTAATAAGATTGAAATTTTTATTCAATTTTTATCAGAATATAATAAAAGTTCAAAGGTAGGAATTATCGTATCAAAAAATATTCAACAGGCTTTACATCCAAAAAACAGTATTAAATTAAAAAATACGAAGTTTTCAATAAAGAATGAAGAATTATACTCATCCACTAGGAAATTTAATCTCGACAAAGAAACGTTCAGTATTATTTTTAATAAAAAATTATCTTAAAGTAAACTGGCTTTAATAATTTTTGAGCCGTTTGTTAGTTTTAAAACAATATCCATATCATCTGTTTTTCCAAAGACAGTATGTACTCCATCCAAATGAGGTTGTGCCTCATAAACTATAAAAAATTGACTCCCACCTGTATTTTTTCCTGCATGAGCCATTGATAGCGAGCCTTTTAGATGCTTATTAGAATTAATTTCACAATTAATTTTATATCCTGGTCCACCTGTTCCAGGCATGCCTGAAGATCCTGCACGTGTATTAGGGCAACCACCTTGAGCCATGAAACCTGGGATAACACGATGAAAGGCCAATCCGTCATAAAAACCTTCACTAATTAGTTTTGTGAAATTATTAACTGTATTAGGTGCGTCATTAGAAAATAATTCAATATTTATATTGCCTGCATCAGTTTCAAATAAAGCTTTTGTCATTGTTAATTAAATTATCTTTGAATTTATCTTAAACGTTAGAGAAGCTTTTCAAGATTCTCCTTAATGGAATTTAAATCTATATTTTCATCTATATTTTCATCTATATTTTCCTCTTTACGTTCTTCCTCGTTCCAAGTCTCCACTTCTAAATTTTTTTGAGGAGGAGAAATTAGTAATCTATCCTCTGCTGTCTTTGGCACAAAATTTTTTTCAACTAATTTACATTCATAATCTAGTTTTGTACAAAAATTTCTAATTTCATCTATCGAAATCATTTCTACCGTAGGCAATGGGAAATCCTGGGCCTCTAAAAGTCCGCAGTAACGTTCGGCATCATCTTTTTCTTCAAACATTAGAACTATAGTCCTACCTTTTAATTCTATTGAATGTATTCCTTCTTTCTCTGTACCGAAGTTATAAAGTAAAACATAAATATTCATAAAAACTTTTTTTAAATCATTATATATTATTTAACTATTCATCAGATAGTGATAATTCTTGAAGTCTGGTATATAAAGCTATTTCCTCATCATTAATATCAGCAGGAATAACAACCAGGATTTCAACAAACTGATCTCCAATATTATCTCCAAAACTTAAGCCTCTACCCTTAAGTCTTAACAATCTTCCAGTTGAAGACTTTGGGGGTACTTGAAGAGTTACATTTCCATCAAGAGTAGGAACTTCTACTGCACATCCAAGAAGTGCGTCGGGCGGAAATAACTCTAATTTATAAAGAACACGTAGACCATCTATTCGAAGTCCATTTTCAGTTTGGACTTTTAATTGTAAATAATGATCTTTTCCACCTTTTGCAATATTTTCTAATCTCAATCTCCAACCATCTCCAGCGAATGGAGGAGTATCAACTTCTACAACAGTTTGATCTTCTAATTCTATTAATATAGATGCACCACTCAGAGCTTCATCAGGGGTTAATTCGATAATAGTTTCGATATCTTGATGAAGTTTTACAGGTGGTGGTTCTTCTGGAGATCTTGCTGGATAGTCGTAACTATTAAACTCTTCTTCATTAAAAATTTCATCAGGCTTTTCATCTTCATAAAAAACAGAGGTTTGATCATAGCTTTCATTATTTAATTCAGATTCGTATTCAAATCCAAATAGAGAATTAAGATAATCTTTAAATTCAGGAAAACCTGTCCTGTAATTATTAAGATCTTCTTCATTAGAAGAATTAGAATCTATAGATTTAACTCTCCTTGCAGGATCACGCAAGAATTCGTAAGCTTCATTGATTAATTTAAATCTATCCTCAGCGTTTATATCATTTTTATTTAAATCGGGATGCCATTTTCTCGCTTCCCTTCGAAAAGCTTTTTTAAGGTCACTATCGTCGAATTCAGAGGATAAACCTAAAATCGACAGATAGTCTTTTTTAGAGGAAGTAGTCATTGTCCCATGGATCGTCATCCCTAGAGTTACCATACCTCGAATTTCTAGAATTACTATTCATTTGATTGTCCCAAGGATCATCATCCCAATAATCATCTGAAAATAATTCATCTTTTAGAGAGCCAAAAGTGTTTTTAATTCCTTGTAATGGATTGCTATCAACTTTCTTCTCCGCAGCAAATCTTCTATTTAAACCAAAAAGGGCTTCTTGCAAAGAACTTACCGAAATTTCTAATTCTTGAGGATCATCATCATCTATAAATTCTTCAACATCCTGAATTGCAAGCTCTACCGCCCTCTGTTGTCGCTCTGCTCCATATGGTCCAAATTCTAATGAAGCGTCTCTTAATCTTCTCTCTGCTTGTGCAATTAGTGTAAGTGCATTATTTTTTCTATCAATTACTGATCTTTTCATCCTATCTTCTGTTGCTTTTGACTTGGCCTCAGCGATCATCATATTAATTTCTTGTTCATTTAAATTCGAACCTCCGGAAATACTTACTGTTTGTTTTCTACCTGTAGTTCTATCAGTTGCACTGACTTCTAACAATCCATTTGCGTCAATATCGAAAGCTACTTGTACTTGGGGAATCCCTCTAGGTGCGGGAGGTATACCTGACAATCTAAATTTTCCTAATGATTTGTTTTCTGAAGCCAGTGGCCTCTCCCCTTGTCTAACTTGCACAACTACTGATGATTGATTAGATTCCGAAGTACTAAAAACATCTGATTGCCTTACTGGTATTGGAGTATTACGTGGAATAAGAACCTTCATAAGTCCTCCAATAGTTTCTAATCCTAAGGATAAAGGAGTTACATCATTTAAAAGTAAATCACGTAAATCTCCACTAATTATTCCAGATTGTATTGCAGCACCAATTGCAACAACTTCATCAGGGTTTACAGATTGACATGGCTCATTAGGAACAAGAGTTTTAACTAATTGTTGAACCATTGGTATACGAGTACTTCCACCAACAAGGACGACTTCATCAATTTCTTCAGCATCCCAACCAGAATCTTCTAAAGCAATTTGAACAGGTTCAAGCAATCTATCGAGAAGATCATCAGATAACGATTCAAATAATTTCCTATCGAATTCCTCTTCAATATGTAATGGTCCATCATCACTTGTAGTAATAAAAGGTAAGGAAATTTTAGTTTTTTGTAGTCCTGACAATTCACATTTAGCTTTCTCAGCAGCTTCTGTAAGTCTTTGAAGAGCTTGCCTATCTCGTCTTAAATCAATCTTATGTTTCTCAAGAAATCGTTCAGCAATCCAATCTACTATTTTGGAATCAAAATTATTACCTCCGAGTTGAGTATCTCCACAGGTCGCTTTTACATCAAAAACACCATTAGATATCCTTAACAAAGAAACATCAAAAGTCCCTCCACCTAAATCAAAAACTAATACGTTATTGGAAGAACTTTTTTCAAAACCATAGGCTAATGCTGCTGCTGTTGGTTCATTTAAAATCCTATCAACCTTTATCCCAGCTAACACAGCAGAATCCTTTGTAGCTTGCCTCTGAGAATCATTAAAATAGGCAGGTACAGTAATTACGGCAGAATCAATGGTGTCTCCTAAATAAGTTTCTGCATCATTAATTAATTTTCTTATTATCGAACTTATTAACTCTTCAGGAGCATATTCTCGCTCTGTAAATGGACTTAGAATTCTAACACTACCTTTATCATTAGATTTAACATTATACGGAACAGAAATACTTGTTTCATCAAGTTCATCCCAATCTCGTCCAATGAATCTTTTTAAGTTATAAAATGTATTTTTAGGATTTAAAACAAGTTGCCTTCGAGCCTGATCACCAATAACAATTTCGGAGTTTTTAGTGAATCCAACTATCGAAGGGGTTGTTCTTGTACCCTCTGAATTTGCAATTACAACGGGGCGGCCAGCCTCTATAACTCCTACAACGGAGTTAGTAGTACCTAAATCAATCCCAACTATTTGCCCCATAGTATTACTTGATTAATTAAAAGTTATCCTTAACTAATAATTTAATCAATTTAAATTCTCTGTTATCTACATATAATAATAAAAATCTATTAATTTCAACTTTATTTAAATAAATAAATTCATTTACTTATTTTTTTCTGCATTATGCAAAATACATGAAACTTATAAAATATTGATTAGTTAAAATTGTAATTGTTATTTTATATTTCTATCAATTAACATAAAACGGAGAGAGAGGGATTCGAACCCTCGATAAAGTTGCCCCTATACAGCATTTCCAGTGCTGCGCCTTCAACCACTCGGCCACCTCTCCTTAAGATTAATATTTTACCCTTTTAATATCCCATTATCGAGGAAAGTTACTTGAAAAAGACTTTTAAAGTCACTATTAGGAATAAAGAAACTGGTAAAATATATCAGGAAAATATTAGTGATCAGGAATATATTTTAAAAGAATTTGAAAAAAAAGGTTTAAGACTTCCATTTTCCTGTAGGAATGGATGCTGTACAAGTTGTGCGGTAAAAATCGTTTCGGGTAAGCTTGAACAACCAGAAGCAATGGGAGTATCTCAAGATTTAAAAGATAAGGGTTATGCTCTTCTTTGTGTTGCGAAAGTAATAGAAGATATTGAAGTAGAGACTACCTATTATGATGAGGTTTATGATTTACAATTTGGCCAATATTTTGGTAAAGGAAAAACGAGAAAAGCTCCTCCCTGGGAATTTGAGGAAGATTAATTATTATGCTTGAAATTCAAGAATTTGAAGAAATCAATTCAGAAATTGATTTAATTTTTCTTACTAACATAGCTAAAGAGAGTGCTCTTATAGGTAATGAAATTCTAATTAAAAATTATAATAAAATTCAAACAATCACTTCAAAGGGGAGAAAAGGTGATTTAGTTACCAACGTAGATTTAGAAGTAGAAGAGAAAATTAAGGAGTACTTAACAATTAAAACTCCCGAAATTTCTATTCATGCGGAAGAATCAGGAAAATTAATAAAGACTTCGGAATTAACTTGGTGCATTGATCCATTAGATGGAACAACTAATTATTCTCACGGTTATCCATTCTTTGGAACTTCAATAGGTCTCTTATATAAAAATAATCCTATCTTAGGTGCTATATCCGTACCATATTCAAACGAACTTTATTCTGCATGCATCGGGAAAGGTTCATATTGCAATGATAAAAAACTGATGGTGTCAGATGCTAATTCTCTTAGCGATAGTCTTCTCGTAACAGGTTTTTCATATGATAGGTTTGATACTGAAGATAATAATTATGCAGAATTTTGTTACCTAACACATAAAACTAGAGGAGTAAGGAGAGGAGGTGCAGCGGCTGTTGATTTAGCATTTGTTGCTTCAGGGAAAGTAGATGGATATTGGGAAAGAGGTCTAGAAATATGGGATTTAGCTGCTGGTGCTATTATTGTTAAAGAAGCTGGCGGTTCCGTTTCTGATTACCCTAACGGTGAATTTAATCTTAGCTCTGGAAGAATATTGGCTTGCAGTCCTAGACTTGAAGAAGAGCTAAAAATGGAATTAAGCAAAGTCACTCCCCTTAATAAACAACTTTACACTTAAAAATGAAATTATTGTTTTAAAATGAGTGATATTAAAGAATTTAATTTAATAGATGTAAGGAATAATTCCTCAATTGTTAATGATTTAAATAATGTATATAAGTTGTGGGGTTATGAAGAAATTTCACCTTCATTTATTAATAATCTTGAGACAATCAAAGGTAGAGAAGTAATTGATGGGGACGAACTTATTGGGATAGTAAGTAATAGTTCATTATGTTTAAGACCAGAAATGACAACATCAATTGTGAAATTAACATCCACAAGATTATTAAATAAGAAGAGACCAATAAGACTTTATAATAGTGGTATTGTATTTAATAAAAAACAAAGTTATAAAAATACTTTTAAATTTCAAGAAAATTTACAAAGCGGGATAGAACTTATAAGTTATGACACCCAATACCCTGAGATTGAGGTGATTAATATATTATTTGATGCAATTGATAATATCAATTTAATTGATAGTTGTAATCTAACTCTTCTTGTTAGTACAACAAAAATAATGGATTTAATATTATTCAATTATAAAGATAATAATTATGAGGAGATTAAAAAATGCATGGTAAATTTAGATCAAGAATCATTAGATAGATTAAAGATTGATATCAATGAAAAAGCAATATTGAAGGAATTATTATTTACAAGAGGGGAACCTGCAATCATACTTAAAAAGCTTAAAAATTTTTATGGTAATAATAATGTGATTTCTGAACTTGACTGTTTATTTAATACTTTATCAAAAATTTCAAAAAAATATAATATAAAAATACAACTTGATCCTACTTATCAACCACATCTTAATTTATATGCAGGTATAGTTTTTCAACTTATTTGCGATAATAATAATGTTAAAACCATAATTGCAAAAGGTGGTAGGTATGATGAGTTAGTAAGATACTTTAATCCTAATGAAAAAATAATTAATGGAATTGGATTCACAATCTCTATAGATAATTTAAGAGAATTGATAGTTGAAAAATCTCAAACTAAAAAGAAGGTGTTGTTGTTATTTAAAGATTCTTATTTATTAGATAAAGGTATAAATGAGCAAAAAGCGTTGCAAAAAAAAGGGATAATTACAATACTATATTTGAATCCATGTAATGAAAATTCAAAAGTCAACATACTTATGAAAGAACATAATTGCACTGAAATTCAATGGATTAAATAATTTTTCCCTTTGAGTTTATTAAAACAATATGCAATTTGAATAAGCTACTACAATATAAATTTTTAGTACGGACAATACTCCTAATTAAACTTGATTAACCTTAAAATAGGAAATAAAATCTAATAGTTCAAAAAAAAAAAGAAATTAAAAATGGAAAAAGGCGAAATTAGAATAAATACCGAAAATATTTTTCCAATAATAAAAAAAGCTGTATATTCTGATCACGAAATTTTTTTAAGAGAACTAGTCAGTAATGCTGTAGATGCAATTAGTAAAAGAAGAATGGCCTCAATGGCTGGAGATTGTGATAACTGTGATGAACCTCAAGTAAAAATTACTATTGATAGGGAAAAAAATATCTTAAAAATTTCTGATAATGGTATTGGAATGAATGATGAAGAAATAAAAAAATATATAAACCAAGTTGCTTTTTCTAGTGCTGAAGAATTTCTAACGAAATATAAAAAAGATAATGACGAATTTATAGGACATTTTGGATTGGGTTTTTATTCAAGTTTTATGGTTGCAGATAAAGTCAATATTTTAACTAAATCAGCCATAGGTGATAGTAAAGCTTTTAATTGGTCATGTGATGGCTCACCTAACTTTACATTAGAAGAATCTGAAAGAGATTCAGTTGGAACAGATGTAATCCTTTATTTAATGGATGAAGAAAAAGAATTCATAGAACCAGAGAGGATTAAATCGCTTATTAAAAAATATTGTGACTTTATGCCTATAGATGTTCTACTAGAGGGTGAAACAATAAATAAGAAAAATCCTCCATGGAGAAAACAACCTAGTGAATTAAAGGATGATGATTACATTGAACTATATAAATATTTATATCCTTTTCAAGGAGATCCTCTTCTATGGATTCATTTAAATACAGATTATCCATACGATATTCAAGGTATTTTATATTTCCCTAAATTATCAGGAAGAGCCGATTGGGAAAAAGGTGAAATTAAACTATTTTGCAATCAAGTCTTTGTAAGTGACTCAATAAAAGAAATTGTACCTAAATATCTATTACCTTTAAGAGGTGTAATTGACTCTACAGATATACCATTAAATGTAAGTAGAAGTGCCTTGCAAACTGATAGAAAAGTTAGATCTATTTCATCATTCATTTCTAAAAAAATAGCTAATAAGTTAAAAGATTTAATAAAAAATTCTCCTGAATTTTATACTGAAATTTGGGATTCAATTTCTGCCTTCATTAAGATTGGTGCAATCGAGGACGAAAAGTTTGCTGATCTTGTAGAAAATAGTATTATTTTTGAGACAATAATAAATTCTGATAAGGACGTAAAAAAATATCTCGATGATAAATCTCTTATAAAATCTAATGAAAAGTTTTATACAACATTATCAAATTATAAAGACAGGAATAACATAGTTGATTCCAAAAAAATTATTTATTGTTCTGATGTAATTGGACAATCTAGTGCTTTAAATATTTGTTTATCTGACAACAAAGAAGTAATCAAATCTGATCCTTTAATAGATGCACAATTCCTTCCTTGGATAGAAAATAAAAATGAAAATTATCAATTTCAAAGAGTTGATTCTGAAATAAATGAGCTTGAAGATAAAGAATCAAAAGAAATAGTTGATAAAGAGGGCAAATCGAACACAGATAATCTAAAGGATATTATTTCTAAAGCCTTAAATAACGATAAAGTAACAATAAAGGTTCAATCTCTTAAAAGTAAAGATGCTCCTCCAGCAATGATATTGTTACCTGAACAAATGAGAAGAATAAACGATATGGGGGCATATATGGAACAAAAAATGCCGGGATTACCTGAATATCACGTCCTATTAATTAATAAAGAACATCCACTCATTGCAGGATTAAATAAAATAACTGGTAATAAAATTATTCTTGATAAAAAAGACCCAGTTGAAAATCCATTAGCGTCAAAAATTGCTAATCATGTTTATGACATGGCGAAATTAAGTGTAGGAGGATTAGATCAAGAGCAAATTATAAATTTGCAAAATAATAATGCCGATTTAATTTCAGATTTACTTAAAACATCAACATAAGTAGTATGTTAAAGTTAAATAATTATAATTTCTAAATAATATGTCTAGGGTTTGTGAGCTGACAGGTGCAAAAGCTAATAATGGAATGGCTGTAAGTCATTCACATATACGTACTAAGAAATTACAACAAGTAAATCTTCAAAAAAGAAGACTTTGGTGGCAAGAGGGGAAAAAATGGATAAACATAAAAATTAGTACTAAGGCATTAAAATCAATTCAAAAAGTTGGTTTAGACAAAGTTGCAAAAACAAATGGAGTGGATCTCAATAAATTCTGATTTTGATGAAGAGTTTATTTGGACTTTTTGTAATATTAATATCGTTATTTTTTAACCTTAAATCTGTAATTGCTTTTGATTATGCTCCTGAGATAGGAGATCCAGCACCTAGTTTCCATTTAGAGGGTATAAACAAAAGTATTAAATCAAAAAAAATATGGGATTCGAATGAATTAAAAGGTAAATGGATAGTTTTATATTTTTATCCTAAGGATTTTACCGCTGGTTGTACACTAGAAGCTAAAGGATTTTCTCAATTAAAAAACGACTTTTCTAAATATAATGCTGAAATAATAGGAATAAGTGCCGACAATCAAGACTCTCACGACAGTTTTTGCAGTGAAAAATCAATAAATTATACATTATTATCCGACCCCAATGGAATTATTAGTGCAAAATATGGTTCCTGGATTCCTCCTTATTCCGATAGGAATACTTTTTTGATTTCACCAGAGGGAGAAATAACATACCGATGGATTAGTGTTTTACCAATCAATCATGCAAAAGAAGTACTTAACATATTAAAGAAAAAAATATAAATATTTTGCACGAACTTTCATTTGGTACTTGGTTAATTCATATCAGTTCAGTAATAGAATGGATTTATGCGATTTTTATAATAAACAAAATAAGTAACTATAAAAAACTAGAGCTTTATTACTGGTTAAGTCTCGCAATGATACCTAATTTAATTGGAGCCATGTGTGCAATTACTTGGCATATTTTTGATAATCAACCAGAATTATATGGGTTAGTTACCCTTCAAGGGATTTTCACTTTTCTAGGGAACTCAACATTAGCGATAGCTACTATTTCAATTTATAAAAGAAGTGAATCCTATGAATGATTTTTTTATAAGATTTCTAAATTTCTTATCAAGATTTGATAATACAGCCTTATTTGCAGCATCTATAATACCATATTCGATTTTCTTATATTATTTGTACAAAATAAAGTCAATAAATAGATTAATCAAAATTGGTTTTTCTTTAACTGTATTATTTGTATTTATAACAATAGTAATTTCAATATTTTCTCTCACTTACTATCACAGAACTCTTGTTGAAGTTGACTTGCTTCATGGTTCAGCAGAATTTTTCTTAACCTTAAGTGATTTTGTCATTTTACTTGGTTTTATAAAGATGTTAAATCGTCTAGAAGTAAATAACTCTTAAGACCTTTTACAATTATGTGATTTATTGCTTGAAATAAAGGAGAATATAGAAAATAACGTTTTTTTATGCTTACTACATTATTTGCAGCAGCGGCTGCTCCCGCAACATTTGAATGGTCACCAAAATGCGCCATCGTTATGATTGCATGTAATGTTTTTGCTTATGCAATTGCAAGAGCCACAATAAGAAAACCCAATGAGGGTTTTGAAATTCCTAATTCACAATTCTTTGGTGGTTTAAGTCATGCTTCTGTCGTAGGAGCTAATTGCTTAGGACATATCTTCGGAATAGGTGCAATTCTAGGATTAGCATCTAGAGGAGTTTTGTAAAATTATTCAACAGTAATTTTAGAATTTAATTTGATAAATTAAATTTGTTAATAATTTTTTCTGCCATCTGATCAGGTTTAAGACCTAATTTTTCTTTACTCTGGTCAGGTGATGCATGATCTACAAGTACATCAGGAATACCAATCCTTAAAACTGGTGCATTTATTTCATTGTCGTTTAACATTTCAACAATAGCCGAGCCAAAACCCCCAACTAATGTACCTTCTTCCATTGTTACTACCTTTTTAAGTTTATTTACTAGCGGTATTATTAAATCTTGATCAAGAGGTCTTACAAACCTAGCATTAACTACACAAGATTCTATATTTTTTTCTTTTAATAATTTTGAGGTTTCAATAGCTGAAGAAACCATAGATCCATAAGCAATTATAAGGAGATCATTCCCATCTTCTAAAATTTCACCTTCGCCAATTTTTAAAGGTTCCCATCCTTCGTCCATAACTGCAACGCCACATCCTGAACCTCTGGGAATACGTAATGCAGTAGGTCCATTATGATTAATTGATGTAATTAACATTCTCTGAAGTTCTGCTTCATCTTTTGGTGCCATCAAGACAAAATTTGGTATTGATCTCATGTAACTAATATCATACTGACCTTGATGAGTAGGACCATCAGCACCTACAATTCCTGCTCTATCTAAAACAAAAGAGACTGGTAATTTTTGTATACCAACATCATGAATTAATTGATCAAATGCACGCTGAAGGAAGGTACTATAAATAGCCACTACAGGTTTTAGTCCATCACATGACATACCAGCTGCAAGAGTTACAGCATGTTGTTCTGCTATCCCAACATCTATATATTGTTCAGGGATATTCTTTTGCAACAAATCAAGACCAGTTCCAGTAGCCATAGCTGCTGTTATGCCAATTACCTTACTATCTTGTTCACAAATTTTTAAAAGAGTTTGCCCAAATATTTTACTGTAACTTACTGGTTTAGGTTTGCTTGATGGAATAGATTTTCCAGTTGTTAAATTGAAGGACGATTGTGCATGATAACCAACTTGATCAGCTTCTGCGTATGGATATCCCTTTCCTTTTGTTGTAACAACATGTACCAGCACAGGTTTTTTTAGTCTATGAGCAGCATTAAAAGTATTAATAAGATTAGTAATATCATGACCTTGAATTGGTCCCATATATGTAAAGCCTAGTTCTTCAAATACTGCACCAACTTTTGGAACAGCTAATCTTCTCACGCTTCCTTTTATAGTTTTTAGTTCTTCGGGTAAATCTTTGCCTATCAAAGGAATATTCTTAACACTTTCTTGAACACTGTTTGATAAAAATTGTAGAGGAGGACTTAATCTGACTTTATTTAAATAAGTTGAAAGTGCTCCAACTGGTGGAGATAT
>CACLUD010000011.1 GCA_902609995.1 uncultured Prochlorococcus sp.
TTGATAAAAACACATTTTTGGGAATTTTTTGCCAAAGATTAGACCTATCAGGCAAAGGAAATTCCGAATTTTCTGGTCCATGTATTAATATTTGCCACCTAAATTTATTACCAACCTTTGCAATTAAACTTGGAGCAGGACCAATTACCGTCCACTTATTATCTCTAGAGAGACTTATCATATATTTCGCTAGCTTAGCCGCAGTTATTTCAGTAAGTTCGAAGTTCTTCCCAGAAACTTTTAAAAGGCATACCTTACAAAAAGGAAATAGTTTTGCATCTTTTCTTAATTTCGAACTTTCAGATAAAAATCCCTCATAATTTCTATTTTTGAGATATGAAAGCACAGGATGACTTGGTTTATAAGTTTGAAAGATAACCTGTCCTGATTTTTTTGCTCTACCTGCTCTACCCGCTAATTGTAGAAATAATTGTAATGATTTTTCTTCTGCTGAAATATCTGGGCGGTGAAGTAATCCATCTGCGGCGATAACCACTGAAAGAGTAACATTGGGAATATCAATACCTTTTGCTAACATTTGAGTCCCCACAAGAATATCTGCATTTCCATTAGAAAACTTTGAAAGAATATTTCTATGACCATCTTTACCTGAGGTGGTGTCTCTATCAAAACGAAGTACCCTGAGTTCAGGAAATTCATTATTCAAGAACTCAATAACCCTTTGAGTCCCAATACCAAAAGGTTTAAAGGCATTTGATCCACAATCTGGACAAGTGTTGATAAGTTTTGCTTTATGATCACACCAGTGACAGCTAAGCCACTTTTTACCTTTTGAGCCTACATGAACAGATAAAGGTACATCACAATTAGGACAATTTATTATAAATCCACAATTCCTACAACTTAGAAAACCGTTATAACCTCTTCTAGGAATCAAAACTATTGCTTGTTCTTGATTCTCTTTAAGCTGAGAAATTAATTCTAATAATTCGCCACAAAAGATTTTTGTATTTCCCTTTTTAAATTCACAACGCATATCAACAACTTTAATTTCCGGTATTTCAGTACGAGATATTCTCTCTTTCATTCTCAGCATCTTGAACTTTTTTTCAAAAACAACTCTTTTCCAGGTTCTCATTGATGGAGTTGCACTTCCGAAAATTAGCTTTGCTGGATTTCTTTTTACTCTTTCAAGAGCGACATCTCTCGCATCGTAACAAGGCATTGGGTTGTCTTGCTTATATGAAACGTCATGTTCTTCATCCATAATTATTAAGCCTAAATTCTGTATAGGAAGGAATACTGCTGACCTTGTCCCAATAACTATAAGAGGTTCATCTTCATCTATTATCTTTTTCCAAACTAAAGTTCTATGCCTCGAAGAACAATTACTGTGATATTCAAAAACCTCATTTTGAAATCTTTTACTGAATCTATCAATAAGTTGAGGAATTAAGCCAATTTCTGGAGCCAGTATTAAACAGCTCTTTTTATTAAGTAGTTGATCTTCAGCCATTCTCATATAAATTTCTGTTTTTCCTGAACCTGTTTCTCCCCATAGCAAACAGATATCTCCGGGTTGCATCTCTTGCATTTCCCCATATATTTTTTTTTGTTCCTGAGTAAGATTTGGTCTTTTTAATATAATAAAATCATTTTTAAAAGAATTTAATTTGGTACTAACTATTTTTTTTCTTTTAGTCTTTATTAATAGTTTTTTACTCACCATTGAATTTATAATTGTGGAATTAAATCCATCCCTTAATAATTCGCTTTGCCATTTCCCTTTTAGACGCAAAATATTTATTAATGAAAGTTCTCTCTTTGTTAAGTCATCATTATTAAATGCCAAATCTATTTGAGATTCGATCCATATTTGATATTTAAAATTTTGAGATGATTTTTTATGTTTACCAATCCATCCAGGGGGGAAAGCTGTTTTAAACATTTTCAAACTAGTTACCCGATAAAATAAAGCTAGATCCTCCAACCATTCTCTCCACCAATCTTGAATCACTTTTTTTTGGACAATACTTTGTATAGGTAAATAATCAAAGTTAGATTCTTCATCAAAATCTTTTTTATTTTTATCTGTCTTTAAAAAAGGACTTTTAGAAATCGTTAGTCCATTCAAGAGTCTTCCTTTAAGTCTTACTGAAACAATATCTCCAATTTCTACTCCGAGATTATCACCATCTAAATAAGAGAAAGTATTGGTACGACTACCTATATCAAGCAAGACGTCAAACTTATAAAAGGTATTTGATAAATTATTACTTGCCGGCATCAAAACTTTTTCTTAGTATTGGATTGTTGAACATTACACAAAGTGCTTTTGCACATTTTAAGTATTCTGTTTTTAAGGGAGACATGAAGCTTTGATCATTGAATTAAAATTCAAAAATTGATCTGCCAGTCTGAGAAATCCTAAGACTTTTTACTTTAGGTAATCTATAACACTATTTAAATTTTTCAACAATTTAAAAAAAACTTTATCTAAACACAATTTTTGTGAGTTAGTTCTTCTAATCTTTAAGGCAAACTTTTACTACTAAGTGTATAAATTCGTCTTAATTTAATTTTTGCCTAGTTAAATTCACCGTAGAAAGGAGTCCACTATGTGTCCAGCTGCAACAGAATCAAAAAGTTCTAATCCTAGTTCCAAGAAAAAAATTAATAAAAAAATTGATTCAAATTTTAAAAACGATCGAGAAGAAGAAAGTATCAAGAATCAAGATTCTATTCAAAACTCGAAACAAAAGCCGCTTAACGATGAAGGCAGTATTGAAAATAATGACGAATTTAATGGTTCTGATGAAGAGGCCAAAGCTATTGGTAACGTAAAGCTTGGACCAAAGGGAATATACACAGAAGATTCTATAAGAGTTTATCTTCAGGAAATTGGAAGAATTAGATTATTAAGACCGGATGAAGAAATTGAACTTGCTAGAAAAATAGCTGATCTACTCCAACTTGAAGAGTTAGCTACACAATACGAGTCTGAGAAAGGACATTTCCCTTCAGTTAGAGAATGGGCCGAATTAACCGACATGCCTCTCTCTAAATTCAGAAGAAGACTTCTCTTAGGGAGAAGAGCTAAAGAGAAGATGGTTCAATCTAATTTAAGATTAGTTGTCTCTATTGCTAAGAAATATATGAATAGAGGGCTATCTTTTCAAGATTTAATACAAGAAGGAAGCTTAGGTTTAATCAGAGCTGCCGAAAAATTTGATCATGAAAAAGGTTATAAATTTTCTACTTATGCTACTTGGTGGATTCGTCAAGCGATAACACGAGCGATAGCAGATCAAAGTAGAACGATTAGATTGCCTGTTCACTTATATGAAACAATTTCTAGAATAAAAAAAACAACAAAAGTTCTTAGTCAAGAGTTTGGAAGAAAGCCTAGCGAAGAAGAAATAGCTGAGAGTATGGAAATGACAATTGAAAAATTAAGATTTATAGCTAAAAGTGCTCAGCTTCCAATTTCGTTAGAGACACCAATAGGGAAAGAAGAGGATTCAAGGCTTGGAGACTTTATAGAGGCTGATATTGAAAATCCAGAACAAGATGTATCTAAGACTTTATTGAGAGAAGATTTAGAAGGGGTTTTGGCGACACTAAGCCCAAGAGAAAGGGATGTTCTAAGACTGCGATATGGAATAGATGATGGAAGGATGAAGACTCTTGAAGAGATAGGACAAATTTTTGATGTTACAAGAGAGAGAATTAGACAAATAGAAGCAAAAGCCCTGAGAAAGCTAAGACATCCAAACAGAAATGGTGTTCTAAAGGAATATATTAAATAAAAAAGTTAAATATAATTTGTCGGCTTTGAAAAGTTAGCAACTATTATCTTAAAATAAATCCGAATTTATTTTAAACTAATCAAACCAATATTTAATGACTAAATTTAAATTAAAGATTGCTAGTAGAAGAAGTAAATTAGCTATGGTTCAAACATTATGGGTTAAAGAGCAACTAGAAAAAAATATTCCTGACTTGGAAGTATCGATAGAGGCCATAGCAACTCAAGGTGACAAAATTCTTGATGTCGCCTTAGCCAAAATAGGAGATAAAGGACTTTTCACAAAAGAGCTGGAAGCTCAAATGCTTGTGGGACATGCAGATATTGCAGTGCATTCCTTGAAAGATTTGCCTACTAATTTACCTGATGGACTTACATTAGGATGTATTACAAAAAGAGAAGACCCTTCAGATGCCTTAGTAGTTAACAAAAAAAATAAAATTTATCAATTAGAAAGTTTACCTCCAGGTTCAATCGTTGGAACAAGTTCTTTAAGGAGACTTGCTCAATTAAGATATAAATTTCCGCATCTTGACTTCAAAGATATTAGGGGGAACGTTATTACAAGAATAGAAAAACTAGATTCAGGAGAATTTGACTGTATTATTCTGGCTGCAGCGGGTTTAAAAAGATTAGGATTTGAATCAAGAATTCACCAAATTATTCCTAATAAGATTTCCCTTCATGCCGTTGGCCAAGGTGCTTTAGGAATTGAATGTAAATCTGATGATAAAGAAGTTCTTAAAATTATAAGTGTCCTGGAAGATAAGGTCTCGAGCCAAAGATGTTTAGCAGAAAGATCTTTTTTAAGAGAACTTGAAGGAGGATGTCAAGTTCCTATAGGAGTTAATAGTAGTATTCAAAATGATGAAATAGCCCTAATAGGAATGGTCGCATCTATTGATGGGAAAAGACTTATTAAAGATGAATCGAGGGGAAATATAAAATATCCAGAGGAAGTTGGTAAGAAATTAGCTGAAAAGCTAAAACTTCAGGGGGCTGATAAAATTCTCTCGGAAATATTTGAACAATTTAGAGAGAAGTAATTTTTGTTAATCAACTAATTTAGGTTCAATTTCTTTTTGGTATCTAGATTCACAATCTTGAATTACTTTTACAGCTTCTTCAATTCCATAAAAGCCATTAACAGTACATGTCCCTGGTTTTTTTAGATCTTTATAGTGTTCCCAATAATACTTGGTCTCATTAAGCCAATGTTCCCCAAGATCTTCAAAAGTATGAATATGATCCATTCTCTTATCATCTGATAGGACAGCAATTACTTTGTCATCAACTTCTCCTCCATCATCAAATTTCATCACTCCAATTATCCTTGACTCTACGATTGAACCTGGCACTAGTGGTTCTGTAACACCAATTATTTCGATATCAAGAGGATCACCATCCTCATCCCAAGTTCTTGGTATACATCCATAAGCAAAAGGGTATGCGAGTGATGAATAACCAACTCTATCAAGTTTCAAATGTCCCGTTTCAGTAATTAACTCATACTTATTTATAGTATTAGAATTTAACTCAACAATTGTATTAACGATTGATTTTGTATTGTCTGTAAAAGCATCTAAAATATGCAATAAATTTGGAGTAACTCTACTTGGGGGTTGATTAAGGTTTGCCATCAAAAAATTATTTTTATTTATCCTACATCCTCACACTCAATCAAATTCTAAAACGTAAATTTTTAGCAGAAATCTTTTATTTTCGATCTCAAATGATTAACAAAGTACTTTGATGTTAGTTCTTCTCCAGTGACATTTCTCACTAGTTTCATAGAGTTAACAGATCTTCCATAGTTGTGAATATTATTCTTTAACCATAAAATTATTTTTTCATATTCTCCATCTTCAACTAAATTATCAATTAATCCTATTTCCTTTTCCATTTGCGAAGAGATTTGTGCACTTATAAGATGACCTAATAAGTACGAGGGGAAATATCCAAATGCTCCTTCACTCCAGTGAACATCTTGCAAACAACCCTCAGCATCACTAGATGGTCTAATCCCTAAAAGTTCCTCATATCTTTTATTCCATTCTGATGGAACATCTTTCGCTTCTAGACCTCTTTCAATTAAATCTATTTCAAGTTCAGTTCTAATTAAAATATGCAACCCATAGCTTAATTCATCTGCCTCAACTCTATTTAAACCTGCTTTCAAATGGTTAATAGATTTCCAAAGTTCTAAATGGTTCTTTAAAGAACAACCCTCAGAAACAAAATGTTTGAAGAACCTTTTAGAAAAAGATTTTGATTTAACAATCCTATTTTCCCAAAATAAAGATTGGCTTTCATGAACACCCATTGATGTTGCTTGACCCAAAGGCCACGCAAACCATTGATGACTCTGAGATGGCAAACCCTGCTCATAAATCGAATGTCCCCACTCATGGGCAGTAGCTAGAAAACTTGATAAGGGTTCCCCTTCTACAACTCTAGTAGTAATCCTATAGTCATCTGGGCCTAAAGTAATTGAAAAAGGATGGGGAGATTTTGCAACAACTACTAGATCTTCATCTCTCCCAAACTCATCAAGTAATTTAGAACATAAATTTTGCTGAGATTTAGGACTTAAATCCCAGTGGTACTTTTCTGATTTATTGAGATCACGTATCAGAGATGGGATAGTTTCTTTAAGTGGCTGGAAAATTTTATTTAACCACTCCAGAGTTAAATCCGGCTCAAAAGGCTGAGCTAAAGTTTCCCAAGGTGTGAATTTATCTGATATTTGTTTTGTTTCTTCAATACGTAATTCGATCAAATTTTTAAAAATTGGTAAGAAAATCTCAAAATCGGATTTTCTTTTGGCTTCTTGCCAACTTTCATAACCTTTTGATTTAGCTTTAGCAAGTGCTTCAACTAGTTTAGGATCTAAATTTTTTTGCCTATTAAATTCTTTGATTAATAATTCAAGGTTTCTTTTTTTACTTCGAATAATTTCTTGATTTAATGATTTCTCTACGCCACCTCTAAACTCATCCTGAGCAGCTTTAATTAAATCTGAAAACTCTTCAGAGGAATTTCTCTTATGCAGCATTTTTGCGATATACGTAAGTTGTTCAGATCTCCAATACGCTCCTTTCTTGGGCATACCAGTATTTTGATCCCAATAAAGAGTACTCTGTATTGAGCCTAATATTTGAGTTTCTTTTAAATAAGCTCCAAGCTTATTCCATTTTTTTTCAGACAATAATATTTTACTTGATTATCTATTATTTTAAGACAAAAATATTGTCATAAGTATAAATTTTTCAAACTATATTCATAATAGGATATTGCTTATTAGGAATTTAAATATTTATGGAACAAATATTCTCAAGATTAAACTTTACAACCAACGGGGAGGGTTTCACTGATATTACTGATGATTTAAATTTATTCATACAAAAAAATAATTTTGATTCAGGAATTTTTTGCTTGACCTCACTACACACAAGTTGTAGTTTGACTATTAATGAAAATGCAGATCCAAATGTTCTTAAAGATCTAGAAAAGTTCATTAAATCTATAGTTCCGTACAACTGTTATACCCCTTTATCAAAAGAAAGAGAGGAGATATATTATGAACATTTTCAAGAAGGAGAGGACGATATGCCAGCTCATATTAAAACTGCTTTAACAAGTACTAATTTGTCTTTAAGTTTTCAAAAAGGGAGACTCATACTTGGCACTTGGCAAGCAATTTATTTATGGGAACATCGATTTAGTACAAAAAAAAGAAGTATAAGTGTTCATATTATTGGGGAAAAAAAATCAAATATCTATAATAGTAAAAGTCACAATAAATAGTTATGAAACCATACCTTTTAGAAAATGAGGAATTAAAAGAACTATCTGAAAAAATAGGAGGATGGAGAATTATGACAAATCATATTGAAAGAGAATTTAATTTTAGTAATTTTATAGAAGCCTTTTCCTTTATGACAAAGATTGCTTTAATTTGCGAGAAACATAACCATCATCCTAATTGGGAAAATGTCTATTCAAAAGTAATAATTAAACTAAGTACTCATGATTTAGGCGGTATTACTAATTTAGATCAAACAATCGCATCAGAAATTAATGATATTTTCGAAAAATAATTTAAAATTTATAAAACTGTATAAATTTCAAAATAACCTTCAAAATGGCTGAAAATTTACTACCTATTACTATTATTAGCGGATTTTTGGGTTCAGGTAAAACCACACTTTTAAATCACATTTTAAAAAATCAAGTTGGTATTAAAACGGCTGTTTTAGTTAATGAATTTGGAGAGATAGGTATTGATAATGAATTAATTATAAAAACTGCGGAAGATATGATCGAATTAAATAATGGATGCATTTGTTGCACAATAAACGGAGAATTATTAAACACTGTTTCTAAGATATTAGATAGACCTGAAAAAATAGATTATTTAATTGTTGAGACTACTGGACTTGCAGATCCCCTACCTGTGGCAATGACTTTTGCCGGGGGTGATCTTAGAGAAAAAGTAAGATTAGATTCGATTATTACTATTATTGATGCAGATAATTTTGATTTTGATTTAAAAAACTCTAGTGTTGCCTACTCACAAATTTTATATGGTGACATTTTACTGCTAAATAAATGTGATTTAGTAACTGATACACATTTAAAAAAAATAGAACTCCACATAAATGGTATAAAAAAAGAACCAAGAATTTTGAGATCGATTAATAGTGAAGTTGGTCTGCAAACAATAATGAGCGTTGGACTTTTCGAAACAGATACTTTTCAATTAAAAGGCAAGATGATTAGGAATCAAGATTCTCATGATCACTCTTCCCATTCTCATGATCACTCTACCCATTCTCATGATCACTCTTCCCATTCTCATGATCACTCTTCCCATTCTCATGATTCAACAAACAATATAGAAGGATTTACATCTATTTCTTTTGAGACGAATGAACCATTTTCTTTAAGGAAGTTTCAAAACTTCTTAGATAATCAAATTTCACAAAATGTATTTAGAGCTAAAGGCATTTTATGGTTTATGGAAAGCGAAAGAAAACATATTTTTCATTTATCTGGTAAGCGTTTTTCTCTTGATGACTGTGAATGGGAAAATAAAAAATCAAATAAAATTGTTCTAATAGGAAAAGATTTAGATCATCAAACTATTAAGAATCAGCTTGATTGTTGTAGATTTAGTTATAGAGAAGAAGCATAATATAGTACAAATTAATATTAGAAAAATTTTTATTAAACAAACAAAGAATTTATTTTCTGATTTAAAGCCTTTAAATATTGCTTCTCTAATAGTTGCATTTATACTTATAATACCGATTTTTAATTTCTTAATTGAAGGAATAGATTTTATTTTAGGTGGTAATTTTTCTTTAGGTATTTCTGGAAGACAAGAGATACTTGGCACATTAAAACTTTTAATACTTACAAGTTTTTTAGGAGGTGGATTAGGGACCTTAAATGGCTGGTTACTATCAAATTGCGAATTTAGATTAAGGAAAACTCTTCGTATTTTTCAACTAATTCCACTAGCAACTCCAGCATATTTGTTAACTGCTGTATTACAGGATTTGGGAAGTATTTTAGGTTACCAAATAAGTGGTTTATGGTGGGGAGTTCTTATACTCTCAATTACTACTTACCCTTATGTTTTCTTACTTGCTAACGAAAGTTTTAATAAATTTGGAGTAAATCAAATTAATGCTAGTAGAGGCTTAGGGGTTGGACCATGGGGCAGCTTTTTTAAAATTGCTCTTCCAATGGCTTTCCCAGCATTAATAACTGGAATCAGCCTTATGTGTATGGAAGTTATGAATGATTTAGGGACTGTTGAGTTATTAAATATTCCAAGTATTTCTAAAGGTATTACTGAAAATTGGATTATTGAAGGTAATCCACAGAGCGCTATTGGATTATCATTAATTGCTTTAATAATAGTTTTTACTTTAATTTTGTTTGAAAAACTTTCAAGAAGGAAGACAAAGCGTTGGAGTGAAAATCCTTCATCATTAAGTTCTGTGGGATTTGAGTTAAAAGGAAATAGGTCTTACGTAGCATATTTATTTACTTCATTACCACCATTATTTGCTATTGGAATTCCATTCTCTTGGTTTCTATTAAATATTGATCAGTTAAAAAAAGGATTCACAACAGAATTAATATCTCTTACTTTTAGAACTATTAGCCTTGGAATAATTGCTGCAGTAGTAGCATTAATTTTCTCTTTAATCTTAACGCTATCTAATCGTCAGAATAAGAATTTACTTATGAGATTAATAACATTCCCAGCAGGTATTGGATATGCGATCCCAGGAACCGTATTGGCTATATCATTAATGACTATTTCCAATTCAAAGTTCTATTTTTTTGCTATATTCCTTCTGATATGGGGTTACGTAGTTCGATTTTTAACTATTTCAAAAGGTTCTCTTGATTCTGGATTTGAAAGAATATCTCCAACTCTTGATGAGGCGGCAAAGGGACTAGGCTCTAATTGGTTTGGTGTTATCAAGAAGATACATATTCCACTATTAAAAGGTCCAATCTTTGTTGGATCACTTTTAGTATTTGTAGACACCATTAAGGAATTGCCAATTACATTTATTCTTAGACCTTTCGACTTTGATACTTTATCTGTAAGGATATATCAATATGCTGGAGATGAGCGCATGGCAGAAGCCTTATTACCTGCATTCTTAATTACAATCGTGGGTCTAATTGCATCAAGTACATTAATTCCAAGCTTAGAAAAAAAGAACTAAATTTTCTTTAAAAATTGTCTTAATAAGAATGGAAGACCTAAAAATAAATCTGCCGAGGTAGATATCAATCTAAAATAAATTAAACTTTCAAGAATTATATTATGTGGAATATTTTTTCCACAAAAAAAGAGAAAACAAGCCTCAAATACCCCTACCCCTCCTGGGGCTGTAGGTACTATTAATCCAATAGCCCAGGACAAACAAAAAATTACCAATAAATAAAAAATACTATATTGATTATCTAAATTAACTATATTAAAGCAAATAATAAATCCAATAAATTTTGATAATACAAAAAGAATCTCAATTAAAAAAGCTCTCGCAGGGAAGAAAGAAATTATTTTTATTCTTTCCGCAAATCGATACTTTTCATTTTTAATTTTTAAAGATTTAATGGTTTTACCTTTTAAGATTTCTAACCTTTCCAAAATATGGAAAATTAATTTTCTATTCAGAAATATCAAGGGTATGAGTAATAAAAAATAAAATGGGGAAAAAATTATACCAACTGAAGCCAATAAGAAAGATGCACACAACATAAAATAAGGCTCAATTAGTGTCGAATAAAAAGCTAATTGAGGATTACTAATATCTTTTAGAAAGTTATATCTTTCAAAGAAATGCCAAATACCTCCTGGCACATATTTAAGAATATTCGTCAGAACATAAAAGGAAATTAAACTTTTTTTAATCTTGGTTTTACCAAACCAAGATACTATATTTTTCCAAGCTAGTGCATTAAAATAAATACTTAATATACAAAATAAAAATGATAAAAATATATAATTTCCATTTCTAGCAAAATCAATGTTTAATGAAATTTGATCAAAATTTTTAAAAAAATAAAAAGAGAAATAAGATATACTCAAAAGAAAAAAAAGTTTCTTAAGGATTACAAAGTTAATATTCTTCAAAAGATTTATAAAATAAATTTTTTGCATATTAAATCTTATTTCCAATCTTCAAAAGCTTTAAATTCCTTGCATGATTCTCTAATGATATTTCTTACTTCTTCAGCTGTTTTATTATTCTCAATTTGCAATCTAAAAATTTCATCATTCTCTGGTTTCATATAAATAGTTCCATTAGGTTTCATTGATTGTTTAAATTTAATTTTTCCAAAAGTTGTTAGACACTCCCCTTTTCTTCTCAGTAAAACCCACCTCGCTTGTTTTCTTTCTCTCAAGCCTATAGTAGTAGAAAATTCAAACCATAATTTCCTAAAATACTCTTGCTTTTTAATAGGTAAGATAACTTGGATAGAAAAACCTATTCGGTTTTTTTTCATATTAATTGTCTGAGTGGAAACATCATAAGCTCCTTCTTTTCTAAATTGCTCAATTAAATTAGCTAGTTCTTCAGACGTTTGATCATCAATCCATGCCTCTTGAACACAAATCTCCTCATATCTTGGACTAATTTTTTGATCTTTCAAATTCTCATCACTAGAATTAATTTTTAAAACCCTGACCAAATTTGGGCATGGAAGATTTAAATTCCCAAGACCTACTCCATAGGAATCAATAGAATATTTATAAGGAATTTGGAAAGAGTCAACTAAATTACAAAGTAAAGCTATTCCCGTTGGAGTTGATAATTCGCCCTCTATAGAATCAATACTTGAGATCACCTTAATATTTTTTTTTCTTAATAACTCTATTACCGCAGGAGATGGTATTGATAGTTTGCCATGCTCAGCTTTTATAAAACCTCTCCCTAAAGTAGGTTCATTACAAAAAACCTTCTTTGGCTTTAAATATTCAATTGAAGTACAGACTCCAATAATATCTACTAAGGAATCGATTGCACCGATCTCATGAAAATGAACTTCTTCTGGGTTAATACCATGAACTCTTCCTTCTGCTATTGCTAAAGACTCGAAAACTTCATAAATTCTTTTTTTTAATTGTTCTTCTAATTGAGCCTTCAGAATTATATTTTTAATACTTTTCCAATCTCTTTTAGTACTTTGATCAACTTTCTCAACATCAACCTTTATTCCTCGAATTGAACAATTTTGAGATTCTCTAAAGTTTAAATAATATAGATTTTCTAATCCAAAACATGCGAGTTTTTTCTCAATTTCATCTTTTGGTACCCCCAAATCATAAAAAGCACCCAATAACATATCTCCAGAGACTCCAGGAGAACAATCAATTAAAATTTCTTCCATAATCCTTTATAAATTTTAGAATAATAAAAATTCAAGAGATAAAAAATTGACAATAATAATCAATTCTATACTTTTTCAGATTTTATTTTTTCGATAATTTCGTACTTAACCATTCTCAGAGTATTTCCATCTCTTATCACATCGAGGCTTACAAAGTTATTCAGAAATTGAAGAGGCATCTCTCCTTCAATAATAATTTTAAAAGTTGAATATTTTGATCTCTTTGAAGGTGGAGAAGAACAAATTTTTATAACAATCTCTTTCTTTTTTGTATTTACATAGACCAGTTCTCCTCTTATTGAAAAATAATTATTGTTTAAATTTAATTCTTCTAATAACTCATTAGGATCCTTTTCAGAATTATTTTTATCAAATTGATTTAACTGATAAGGGTCCCATATACCAGCTACCTGTAAATGTAGATTGTTAATGTTTTTATTTCTTGGATAAACAATCCAAAAATAATCCTTCTCTAAATTGATATATTTTTTTATCAGCGCTATAGCTTTACCAAGAATAACTGTTTCAAGTATTTTTCCTTCCTTATCAGTTAATGTTCCTCTATTTAATTGATCAATATTATTTGGCTTATAAATACCTTTAACAATACCTATTGCCCGGTACTGTAATTTATTTGTAACTTCTTGGATAGGATTTTTAATCATATTTAGTTTATGTATAAGAAATGTTTTTAATAAGATATTTACTGAATTAAAGACTTTCTTTTACTTCAATGTTATTAAATGAGTTTAATGCATCATCTATAGCATCAGATGGATTAGTCGCATCATTCATACTATTAGACCTTCTAAGCATCTCAACTAATTCAAATGGGTTAGTAGGTAAAGCTGAACTATTTGGGTCAATTTTTGTAGAGGTATCAATTTCAATTTCGTTAAGGTATGGCTCTTCTGCATTTAATATAGTCGAATTGATATTAATGAAAGAAGCAAATAAAATGCAAATTTTTCCTAATCTTGATATCTGTTTATTTAATTTGAATTTCATTTTGTTTAATTTCAAAATAATTTAAGATTTAAAATTATTTGCTATCTTAATTTTACATAATTTGGTAATAAATTGTTAATCGCAACTTGGAATGTAAACTCTGTAAGAACAAGGCTTTCTCAAATTACTAATTGGATTAAGGAGATAAATCCAGATATCCTTTGTCTACAAGAAACTAAAGTTGTAGACAATGCTTTCCCTTCATCGCATTTTGAAGAATTAGGTTATGCAGTTATTATTCATGGGCAAAAATCTTACAATGGGGTTGCAATAATAAGTAAGTTTAATATTGAAAATGTAAATAAAGGATTTACTAATAAGTATAAAAAGGAGAAATTTTCTTTAGACATTAATGAGCAAAAAAGATTAATTTCTGCAGATATCAATGGGTTAAAAATAATAAATGTTTATGTGCCAAACGGTTCATCAATAGATTCTGACAAATTCGATTATAAGATTAAATGGTTAAATCATTTATCAGCATTCTTAGATGAGCAAGTGAAAGAGGATGATTTAGTCTGTTTCGTAGGTGATTTTAATATAGCTCCAAGTGAAATAGATATTCATAACCCTCAAAAATACGAAGGTGGAATAATGGCTTCAAAGATTGAAAGAGAATCACTCAATAATGTTCTTAAAGGAAGATTTATCGATTCTTTTCGGATTTTTGAAAAGAATACTGGGCATTGGAGTTGGTGGGATTACCGTAATAATGCGTATGAACTAAATAAAGGTTGGAGAATTGACCATATTTATATCAGTAAAAACCTTTCATCAAAACTTAAAAGTTGTGTAATAGAGAGGAATCAAAGAGAAAATTCACAACCTAGTGATCATGCTCCAGTATTAATTAATTTAGAGATCGATGATCAAAATGAAGATTACTTAGATGGTGATGATGATCTTTTCGAAATATAATTACAAAAGATCTTAATTTTTTATAAACCGCAAAACGCTTTATATTAAAGAGTAATGTAGAAATAAACCAACTTAATTCCAAATTTTCCTCAAAAATAATTATTTACATTCCAAAGTTTCGCAGTAAAAATATCATGATGTAGAATCTTAACCTGATTGACAAAATTTTTACTTATTTCTAAGTTAGAACATAATGAAAAATTTCTCAAAACTACATTCATTTAAATTTTGACTGACATATTAAAAACTACTCATTCTGAAGAAGTTTTCTCTTCAGCTTTAGAATTAATGCCAGGAGGAGTTAGTTCCCCAGTAAGAGCATTTAAGTCTGTTGGTGGTCAGCCAATTGTTTTTGATAGAGTAAAAGGTCCTTATGCTTGGGATGTTGATGGGAATAGGTATATTGATTACATAGGTAGTTGGGGTCCAGCTATTTGTGGACACGCCCATCCCGAAGTGATTACAGCATTGCAAGAAGCAATTGAAAAAGGTACTAGTTTTGGAGCGCCTTGTGTATTAGAGAATAAACTTGCAGAAATGGTAATAGATGCTGTTCCATCAGTTGAGATGGTTAGATTTGTAAATAGTGGCACGGAAGCCTGTATGGCAGTTTTAAGGCTAATGAGAGCATTTACAGGAAGAGATAAAGTAATAAAATTTGATGGGTGTTATCACGGGCATGCTGATATGTTTTTGGTAAAAGCTGGTTCTGGAGTAGCTACTTTAGGCTTACCAGATTCCCCAGGAGTTCCAAGAACTACAACAGCAAACACTCTAACTGCTCCTTACAACGATCTTGAAGCTGTAAAAAAATTATTTTCTGAGAATCCAGATGCAATATCAGGAGTAATTCTAGAGCCTATAGTGGGTAATGCCGGATTTATTACTCCGGAACCTGGTTTCCTTGAAGGATTGAGAGAGCTAACAACTGAAAATGGATCTTTACTAGTTTTTGATGAAGTCATGACTGGTTTCAGAATTAGCTACGGAGGAGCTCAAGAAAAATTTGGAGTTACGCCTGATTTAACAACTCTGGGCAAAGTGATTGGGGGAGGTTTACCCGTAGGAGCGTATGGAGGGAAAAAAGAAATAATGTCAATGGTCGCACCATCTGGACCTGTATATCAAGCTGGAACTTTAAGTGGAAATCCTCTAGCAATGACTGCAGGTATTAAAACTCTTGAATTACTTAAACAAGAAGGTACATACGAAAAACTTGAGTCAACAACCTCTAGGCTAATTGAAGGTATTATGCAATCTGCTGAAAATAATGGTATTGCAATAAATGGTGGGAGCGTAAGTGCAATGTTCGGATTTTTCTTATGTGAGGGACCGGTAAGAAATTTCGAAGAAGCTAAAACAAATAATTCAGAACTATTTGGCGAACTCCATAGGGAAATGCTCAAAAGAGGGGTGTACTTAGCTCCAAGTCCGTTTGAAGCTGGATTTACTTCATTAGCTCATAATGAAGAAGAGATTGATCGAACGCTAGAAGCCTTCGATCAATCTTTTGGTGTTATAAAAAGCTAAGATTTTATCTATTTTGTCCGCCTACGATAACTGGGGGCATAGATCCGCTAGTGCCAGGAAGGCCAGGAACTACTTGTGTACTCCCATCCCATTTATCTAAAAAAAGTTTAAAGAGGACTTGATCATTTAAACCTTTGTTGAGAGTTTCGTATCTTAAAGCTTCTTGTCCAGCAATTTCAACTTCTGTTTTAGCTCTTAAAAGTAACTGTCCTGCAATTTGTTTTTGTTCAATTGCTGCTCTATATTCCTCAGCAATTTCTAATCCAGTAAGATCTAAGCTTTTAACATCTACGTAATCAAAAGAATTCAATTCCTCAGCTACGGTAGAAGCCACTTTTTCAGAAATAACATTAAATTCAGTTGCTATTGTTTCTAATTCGTATTGTGAGAAAACAGATTTTAGAGCTTTAAGTAAAGAAGGCTGAACTATCTTTTGATAAACATCACTGTTTCTACTAGCAATTGTGGCAAAAATTCTGCCTGCTTCATCTGGTTTAACAGAATATTTGACAGTAGCTGTTGCTCTAATAACTTGAAGATCTTTTGTTAATGTTTCAAATTTCTCAGGTTGAACTTGAGTTTTTATATCAAAGGGAAAAACCGACTGAACGAAGGGGATCTTAAAGTTTAATCCTGCTCTTCTTGAACCACCACTTACTTTCCCTAAAGTAGTCACTACAGCTACTTGTCCAGAAGGTACTACAAATAAAGATTGAGTGAGCAAGAGAAATCCGGTAAAAGATAAAACAATTAGTAACGTAGTTGTTCCTCCTGGTCCAGTTGGGGTGACATTTTTGAAAGATGTTGACATTTAAATATGCTTTTTAATAATCTTATTTAAAGAAATTAATTAATGCATTGATTAAGTATTTAATTAAAACATTTTTTTAATAATTAGTTTACGTAATTAACAAATGAACTTTATAAGTTACTTTGCTTTAAATTTCTGCAATAATTGTAAATAAAGATCCTCATCTATTTCTCTTATATCGTATTCAGAAGGTAAGACTCCATGCTTATGCTCATGGGCAGCCATCCAACAAAATTTCTCAATTTCTATTAATGAAAAACGTGGATAATCTTTTATTTTTAAGCACAATGAATCAAGAAGAGATTTTGAATAACCAGTCATTATAAGGCCTTAATTATTAATATCTTATCGATAATTATTAGCTTGCAGAGGAATTTTATATGTTTCCTCCAAATTTTCAAGTAACTTAATTGCTAATTGAAGATCATTCTTGCTTTTGCTCATTACTCTTAATGTTTCTCCATTGATGCTTACATTAATCTTTTTAATTTCATCTCTAATATTTTTACTGATTTTTTTTGCAATTTCCTGATTAAGACCTTTCTTTAAAGTAATGGTTTGCTTTACTTTATTTCCGCTTACAGCTTCAATATCATCGTAATCAAAGATTTTTAGAGAGAGTTTTCTTTTAATTGCCTTTTGTCTGATAATATCGATCACAGAATTTAGTGTTAATTCACTATTTGTAATTATAAAAATATGTTCTTTTTCCAAGTCAATAGATGTTTCAGTCCCTTTAAGATCATATCTTTGAGAAATCTCTCTTTTAACTTGATCTAAAGCATTTACTAATTCTTGTCTATCAAAATCAGAAACCACATCAAATGAAAAATTTTCTGCCATTACTTAAACTTTAAATTAATTTAATTATCACCCCAAATAAACTTAAAAAAAAATAAAAGGAGTTAATTTAATCAAAAAATAACAAACTAACAACCTTACCCATTTCTTCAGCACATCTACAACTATTTAATAAAGTTTCACTATCGTGAAAAGCGAAACAAATTAATTGATCACATCTATTAATAATTTCTTGATTACAAAGACTACTTGCCATTGGCAAAGGTAACTCATCATTTTCGCTCTTCTCAACTAAATGAATAACGCTCTCTAGTTGGTTTTTAATTTCAGGCAATTGTTTATCTAGGCTCTGTGGTAAAAGAACAGTCAGCAAAGACGGATTAATACCTAAAACAGCTCTTATTACTGCGGCATTAACTCCCTGAGATCCTGAGGTAAGGATAGTATGTCCTTCTTCCGCTAATGATCTTGCGATTAGTTCGATCAAGTGAATGTCAACTACAGGTACATGTCTACTACCTAAAAAAGCAATCCTTCTTTTCCCATTATCCTGAAGTTTTGCAAGTTCCTGAGCTAATGTATCAACACCTTCTGTTGAGGGTAGGTCTAAAGAACGACTCAAAATAAAATGGTTACTACATTTGAAATTAGCATTTATCTGAAAAATTGCAGGGAAAATCTATAGTTTCAAGAATATTTTTTAAATTTACATGCTCTTGAACTAATTGAACAGCATATGATGCCTTTATTGATTCATGTATCCTTACATGTCCAAAAGCTTGTTCAATAATTTCCACTGAAGCAAGAGTATCTAAGTCTACTTTTAAAATTGGCACTTCTAACTCTTCCGCTCTATGGATCAGTTGTAATAGAGGTTCACCCAAACCAGTAAGAATTAAACATTGGGTAGACGCTTCTAAAGCTGCAAGTTGAATATCAGTTCTTTCAGCTCCTGTTACGACAGCCATATTTCTTCTTCTTCTAAAAAATTCCATAGCAGAATTGACTCCCATAGCACCAATACTTAATGTTTCAACTAGTAATTCTTCTTTTTCAGGACAGCAAATTACTTTTGCATCTAACCTTCTTGTAAGTTCACCTACTGTGACACTTCTGAGTAAAGGAGATTTTGGCATCACCCCAAATACTTTTATGTTCATCTCTTGGAGAGAGGGTAATATTTTATTTTTTATTTTTTCAACTTGGTCAGGAACAACAGCATTCAATATGACTCCTGCGAAATGATCACCTAATTGTTTTTTTGCGTCTAGTAAAGCATCTACACTTTTACTATCTTCCCATAGATTAACAATTAGGACCTTTGCGTTTAAATGTTTTGCAAGTTGTGGAAGACTCAAACCATAAATCATTCCTTCATTGAGGCTACCTGCAGCTTCAAGAATATTTAACCCGTCAAAATCGTCATTTACTAATGCCTCTATTTGTTCAAACCCTTTACCTGGAATTAAGTCTTTATTTGTAATTCTTTTCTCAGCAGATATATTGTCTAACAATCCTACTGAAGGAATTAAGTTTTCTTCTGCAAGATTTAATGTAGAACCAATAAATTTAACGTCATCGTCTATTAGTCCTTCATAAGTCATTGAAGGAAGATTAGTAAGTTCAATACAAGTTGCTAATGGTTTTCCTACACGTATTTTTTTTCCTTGTTCTAAAAGTTTTTTTGATATTCCCAGTACTAATGCTGACTTACCACTAAATGGCTCACAGGAACCAATTAACAATATTTGACTCATAATGAACGAATTAATTTATTCATAGATTTAAGATAATATTTTTTTAAGAACTATACAATTATTTATTTAATACTTTTAATCAAATAAATTAAAAAAAATAATGTAAAGTAAAATAATTCATATTGTTTGGATTTATAAAAAGAGTCCTACAAAATTCAATCAAATAATGAGGGAATTAAAAACTATTGGAATTACTGGCGCTTCAGGAGCATTAGGGAAAGAATTAACAAAAATATTTCGGGGAAAAGGGTATAAAGTTATAGGATTTACTCATAGTAAAAATAATTATGAAATAAACAACGACTCTCCCAATGAATGGATTGAATGGCAATGCGGTAAAGAATTCTTATTAAAAGAGTACCTAAAAAAAATTGATATCCTAATTTTGAACCATGGAATCTACGATTTAAGCAAAGAAAATTTAAATTATGAAAATTCAATAGAAATAAATGCTTTAAGTAAATTAAAATTTCTAAATTTATTTGAAGAAATTGCCTTCAAAAACAACTCACCAATTGCAAAGGAAATTTGGATAAATACCTCAGAAGCAGAAATATTTCCAGCTTTAAATCCCTCCTACGAAATAAGTAAATCGCTTATCGGTCAACTAGTTTCCTTTAAAAAAAACCTTCTAGATGATAATGAGAAGAAAAAATTAAAAATAAAAAAAATTATATTAGGTCCTTTCAAGTCAGAATTAAACCCTATCGGAATTATGAGTGCAGAATTTGTATCTTATAACATTTACAATTTTGCGAATTTAAATATTTTTTTAATAATCATTAGCCCTAACCCTCTTTCATACATTCTATTTCCCATTAAAGAGTTATATTTGTTTTTATATTGTAAATTTTTAAAAATATCTAAGATTAGTAACTAAAAATCTCTATCTGTCAAAATTTCTATACCATCTTTCATTACAACAATTGTGTGTTCCCATTGTGCTGATAAATTTCCATCTTTTGTTATTACTGTCCATTTATCATTTAAAGTTTTGCAAAACTTGGTGCCTTGATTAACAATAGGTTCCACAGCTAGTGTCATACCTTCACGAAGAACAACATTAGGTAATTCGTTTGTTCGGAAATTAAAAACAGATGGTTCTTCATGAAGGTTTCGGCCTACGCCATGACCTGTATAGTCCTCAACTACACTAAATCCATTTGATTTGACAATATCTTCAATAGCACCGGCGATATCAAGCAGAGTATTACCTGATTTTATTTTTGAAAGTCCAGCAAACAAAGCTTTAAGGGCTACATCACTAAGTTTTTGGGCTTGCTCACTTACTTCACCTACACAAATAGAAATACAACTATCTCCATGAAAGCCATCTAGATAAGCCCCAGTATCAATTTTAACAAGATCTCCATCATTAATTATTTTATTTTTGTTTGGTATACCATGAACAACTTCATTATTAATGCTTGAACAAATACTTGAGGGGAATCCATGATAACCCTTGAAACTTGGCACAGCACCCATCTCTCTTATCCTCTTTTCTGCGAAATCATCTAAATCTTTTGTACTCATTCCTGGTTTTATGAGATCATTTATTTCTCTCAAAACTGTTCCAACAATCCTGCTCGATTTCTTCATCAATTTTATTTCCCTTGAAGATTTTATTTCGATTCCTCTTCTTCTTTTGATAAAAGGAACTTGATCATTGGATTTAGAATTATTTTTATTTAATAAAAGATCTGCAAAATGTTTCATTGGAATAAATAATAGTATTAGGTAAATATGATCGAAATAGCCATAGTCTGCATGGCCACCTCAAATCTAACAGTAGGAAAAACAGAAAATGAAATTTATTACCAATTCTAGGCAATTTCATAAATCATTGGCACCTTGGGTTTTCCTCCCATTATTCATTTCAGCTTTAACAGGCACATTCTATAGGATCTCAAAAGATTTATTAGGCTACTCAAGAGATGAAGTTCACTGGTTAATGTCTCTACACGAAGGGGAGTGGCTCGGAGAAAATGGAGAACTAATATACGTAATCTTGAATTCTTTAGGACTCATTTGGATGCTAATAACGGGGTTTCAAATGTTTTCAAAAAAAATTTCATTTCCTAAAAAGGTTACTAAAGGCGAGTCGAAAGGTTAAGATAATATACTTGAAGAATTATTGAGCATAAAATGGCAAAAGAGAAACAAGAAATTGAGTCAGAAATCATTATTGAAGCTGACACTACTACAGAATTGACTGTTGAGAATCAAGGTAAAGAGCTAATTGCTCAAGCTAATTTAAGTTCATCAAATTTAATAAAAGAATTTGAAAGAGAACAATTAAAAAAACAATTGCCCGAAATATATGTTGGAGATACAGTTAAAGTTGGAGTAAAAATTACAGAAGGTAACAAAGAAAGGGTTCAACCTTACGAAGGAGTTGTGATTGCTAAAAGACATGGTGGCCTCAATCAGACCATTACAGTAAGAAGGATTTTTCAAGGTATTGGAGTTGAAAGAGTATTTATGCTACATAGTCCTCAAGTAGCCTCTCTAAAAGTAGAACGTAGAGGTAAAGTAAAAAGAGCTAAGTTATTCTATCTGAGAGATAGAGTAGGAAAAGCTACTCGCGTAAAACAACGCTTTGATCGATAAGGTTGTAAAGTTATTTCAACCTAATGGTCATAAAGGCGCTTATAATCCTTTTATTGCGCCGTTAGTTCAGTTGGTAGAACGCAGGTCTCCAAAACCTGATGTCGGGGGTTCAAGTCCTCCACGGCGCGTTTGGATCAACATTCTGTAAATTATTTTTTCATTTAGATGGAGTTAGATCTTCAACCTGGGGACGTGGTTAAAGTCCTCGAATCAGCTGCTCTAGGATGGGTTCGCGCAAGAGTCATCAGAGTAAAATCTGGGGGAAGAGTTGTTGTTCAAAGCGATCAAGGCAGAGAATTTACAGCTCGAGGCAATCAAGTTCGATTAATTGAGCCAGCAGGCTTTAGGCCTTGAGGAGAAGTTAATAAGTTTCCTTAAAAAAAGGAGCTAAATTATTTCTTTATATCCTCAAATTTATGAATTTTTTTTTATTACAACAACATTAATAAAGTATTATGGTTTGATAATTTTAAACTCAGTTATCTAATTTAATTAGAACAAAAATTCTGGGACCGTAGTTCAACTGGTTAGAGCACCGCCCTGTCACGGCGGAAGTTGCGGGTTCGAATCCCGTCGGTCCCGTTCTTTTCTAAAGAAAATTGGAAAAACGTTTAAGGTTAGCACCAAGTCCAACTGGTTTGTTACACATAGGAACAGCAAGAACAGCTTTATTTAATTGGTTATATGCTAAAAAAACAAATGGCAAATTTCTAATTCGAATCGAAGATACAGATATTGTACGATCTAAATCTGAATATACAACAAATATATTAAATGGATTAAATTGGCTGGGACTTAATTGGGATGAAGAGCCTATTAAGCAAAGTAAACGTGTTTCTGTTCACAAAAATTATATTAAAAGACTTTTAGAAAGTGGAGCTGCATATAGATGTTTTACTTCAGAAAGTGAGATCCTTGACCTTAGAGAAAAACAAAAAGTACGTGGTTTACCACCCAAGCACGATAATAGACATAGAAATCTAACTAGTAAAGAGATTAAAGAATTTATATCTCAAGGAAGATCATCTGTAATAAGGTTTAAAATTGATGAGAAAACAGAGATCAAATGGGAAGACCAGATTAGAGGGGAAATAAAATGGCAAGGCAAGGATCTCGGTGGAGATTTAGTTTTATCAAGAAGAGCTTTAGGTAATGAAATAGGTAATCCTCTATATAATCTTGCTGTTGTAGTAGATGACAATTTTATGAATATTACTCATGTTGTAAGAGGTGAAGATCATATCTCAAATACGGCAAAACAAATATTGATATATAAAGCTTTAGATTTTAAATTACCAATTTTTTCTCATACTCCTCTCATTTTAAATAGCGAAGGTAAAAAGCTTTCTAAACGTGACTCTGTAACTTCCATAGATGAATTTAAAGAGATGGGATACTTGCCTGAGGCTTTAGCCAATTACATGGCATTTTTAGGATGGTCAATAAAATCGTCTGAGAGTGAAATTCTTTCCTTATCAGAGATATCTAAAGTTTTTAATTTGTCAGATGTAAATAAAGCTGGTGCCAAATTTAATTGGGAAAAACTTAATTGGATTAATTCCCAATACATCAAGAAAATGGAACTGACACAATTAAGTAAATTTATTAAGAATTACTGGAATGACATGGGTTGGAAATCTCCCTCTCCAGAATGGGATTTGAAATTGACAAATTTAGTTCAAGATTCATTGATTCTATTAAAAGATGCAATTGATCAATCAAAACCCTTTTTTATCTTGTCCCAAATGAAAAAAGAGGGGGAAGAATTTCTGAAAAATAAGAAAGAGGCAAAAGAATCTTTAAAGTACATCCTTTATTATTTAAAAGAAGAGAATATAACTAACATTAATAAGGATAACGCTCGAGAAATAATCAACAAAATTACAGTTAACCACTCCATCAAAAAAGGAATTTTAATGAAATCATTGAGAGTAGCTTTTTTTGGGTGTCTAAGTGGACCAGATTTAATTCAAAGTTGGGAGTTATTCTCTGAGAACAAAATTGATATTCCTCTAATTAGAAGATGTTTTAATTAACTATATTTCCTTGTCAATTAAATTTAAAAAATTTGCCAGAGGTCTTGCCGTTAGTCCTTGAATACCAACTGTCATCAATATCGTTAGAAATACCAAGCCTTGGAGACGACCCGCACCAAGGACTCCTGCCTGCTCAAGTCTTATTGAAAAAAGAGAGGCAACAGCGGCAGTAACTATCCCCCTTGGCGCTAGCCACGATAAAAACGCCCTTTGTTTTACATCTAATTCTCCTCCCATAGTTGCCAGTGATATAGAAATCGGACGTACAATTATCATCAACATTAATACGCAAATAATCCCCCCCCAACCTAATGGACTTAACTCTCCCCACGAGACATCAGATGCCAGAAGAGGGAAAAGAACTGTTATGGATAGTTGAGCTAATTCTCCAATCAAATTATCTAATCTTTCTTTATCAATAATTTCTCTTTTACCTACAATAAATCCTGCAGCAACAGAAGCGGGTAAACCTGATTCAGGCAAAATATATTCACAAATGCCATATACAAGAAAAATAAATCCTAGTGTAACCTGAAGTTCAATTCCAAATGATGCCTCGTTTTTTATTTTCTTTAAGATTTCAGACAGTAACCATCCAGAAATTACACCTATCAAAACCCCTCCACCTAATCTCTGCATTAAGGCAATAAACACCTCCTTAATTCCATGTAAATCTCCCAATATTAGTTCTAATAACAATAAAGCAAGAACTGCTCCGATTGGTTCAAGAACCAATCCTTCAGCCTTTAAGACCTCGGATAGTGGAGATACTAATTTTATTTGGTCTACTAAGGGTGAAACTACTGTCGGTCCAGTTGCAAGAACTATCGCACTATAGACTCCAGCTACTGGCCATGATAGTCCTGCTAGCCAATGAGCTATAAATATTCCTGCTGATAATGAAATAAATAATCTTATTAACGAAATTCTTAAGACAGTATTTCTAATATTTCCTTCAGGTAATTTTAAATTTAACCCGCCTTCAAATAAAACTAAACAAACCAAAAGTCCAACTATAGTTTCAAGTCCCTGTCCAAGATCAAGTGGTTCAACAAGCCCGAATCCTGAGCGTCCAATGAATAACCCAGAAATTAATAAAATTACTACACTTGGAAATCCAGAGACAGAAGAAATTAAACGTGCACATGCCCCTGCAAAAACAGTTATACCCCAAAGTAATCCAAGCCTTTCAGGCGTCATAAATTTTTCTTTATAATAAAAATATTAATTAATTTGATTAAATCAATAATCCTATTTTAAGTCCACTATAAACAATATTTATTAATTAAAACCCTTTATAAACATTAAGAACAAAAATTTTTTATTTATTGTTTACATAGATGAAAATTTACTAAGCAGAGCAATTACAAACAATATAATTCCGATTCCTATAGTCGCCATTCTTCCGTTCCAAATTTCTGCTTGAGGAGTAAAGCCTCTTTTCCATAAATTAAGCTCTTGTTTATCAACTACCTTTTTTGTTTCTTTTAGATCTATTTTTGATTCTTTTTTCATTGGTATTAGAAAGGAGGGTTTTTTTCATAAAGAGTATTTGCTTGGTCAATAGGAAGTCTTCCTGAAATGCCCAATTTAAGAGAACTTTCATATGCCTTAATTTTGAGTCTAAATAAGGCAGCGGCTCCAATCATCGCCGCATTATCTGTACATAGATTTATTGGAGCTAAATGAACTTTAATAGATTTTTTACAAGCTTCACTAATCATCATTTTTCTTAACGTATCGTTAGCCGCAACTCCACCTACAACGACGATATTATCTAAACCATAATCATTTGCACAATTTATTGTCCTCTCTACCAACACCTCTGCTACAACCCTCTCAAAACTTGCAGCAATATCTGGAATTGGTATTTCATCCCCATTTAAATTTATTTTCTCAACCAACCTTAATACAGCCGTTTTTAAACCACTAAAAGAGAAATCATATTTCAAAAAACCCCCTTCTTTATCAGAGATCTTGCATTTAGGTAAATTAAATTTTGAGGCATTACCCTTTTTTGCGATTTTCGCAATTGCAGGACCTCCAGGATAACTAAGTCCCAATAATCTACCTACTTTATCGAACGCTTCACCAGCAGCGTCATCATAACTTCTTCCAAGTCTTTGCATCTTTCTTCTCTCACCAACTTTTATTAATTCAGTATGTCCACCACTAACAAGTAGGGTTAAGAAAGGAGGCTTGGGATAATTTTTTGAAAATAATATTGACGAAAGATGTCCCTCTAAATGATGTATCCCCAAAAAAGGTTTTGAGTATAAAGTACAAAGTGATCTTGCAGTTATAGAACCAACTCTTAAACAGCCAACTAATCCTGGTGTGACAGTTGAAGCAACAACATCAATTTCTTCAATACGAATTTTTGATTCTTCTAAAGCTTCTTCGAGGACAAAAGGAAGTAACTCTAAATGTTTTCTTGCCGCGAGTTCTGGTACCACGCCTCCCCATTTAGAATGATCTTCAATTTGTGATGCAACAATATTTGAATGTATTTTATAAATATCCCCACTATTAGAAACAATTGAGACAGATGTCTCATCACAACTTGTTTCAATAGCTAGAGCTTTATGCATATTTGATTCGATTCTGTTTTATTTTAATAATAATTTCTTAATTTAAACATCAAAGGAATTAAAGATTGCAACTTATGAAATTCTTTTTTTCAATCATAACTTCGGTTTTTCTCTTTCTTGGAATAACCCCAATTGCTTTAGCAGCTAATGGACCAGCATTAAATGCGGATAGAGCTAGCACAGAATATATAGCCTCAGCTCTAACAACATGTTCAGAAAATCCTAAATTTATTGAACGAGCAAGTACTGCTAAAACTCAAAAAGATATCACAAGATTTGAAAGATATGGCAAAGCAGCTTGTGGTGATGATGGATTGCCTCATTTAATAATAGGTCCACCACTTGAACCATGGGGAGCACTCTTAAATAGAGGTCATGAAGGTGACTTACTAATTCCTGGTGTATTATTTATCTACATTGCAGGAATTATAGGTTGGTCTGGGAGAGAGTACTTGATTGAATCCAAAAAGACTAAGAACCCAGCGGACCTTGAAATTATTATTGATTTAGACTTAGCGAGAAAATGCCTTATCAAAGGTGCTCAATGGCCCTTATTAGCTAATAAGCAAGGGAGGAACGGTGATTTGAGAGAGAAAGATAATAATATTACACTTAACGGCCCTAGATAAAACATCATCCCACACAATTCAAAAAATCAAATGCTTAAAATCTTTAACACAAAATTCATCAGGTCAGCACCAGTAGTTGCAGCAGTTTGGCTAAGCCTAACCGCTGGAATAATTATTGAATTTAATAGATTTTTTCCTGATTTATTATTTCATCCGATGAGCTGAGATTTCAAAAAGAACTTTCAAAACTTAATTATTTTGAAAACTTCTTTTACTGTCTCATCAACATCATGATTTGTTAAAACAAAATCAAATTCATCTGAAAGTGAAATTTCGTAGTCGGCTCTACTAAGTCGTCTATCTATTGCTTCCTCTTTTTCAGTACCTCTATTTCTTATTCTTTTTTCTAATTCTGTTTTGCTAGGAGGGAGAAGAAATATTGATAAAGCTTCTGGGAACTTTTCTTTGATTTGTTTTGCACCTTCAACCTCAATTTCAAGTAATACAATAAATCCTTTTTCAATCTTTTCATTAACAGTCAATAAGGGGGTTCCATAGTAGTTTCCTGCGAATTGGGCCCATTCAAGAAATTCTTTTTTATCGATCATATCTTTAAACTTTTCATCACTTATAAAGTAATAATTCTCACTATCTTTCTCTCCAATTCTGGGATTTCTTGTTGTTGCAGAGATAGAAAGCCAAATATCTTTATTTCTATCTAAAAGTTCTTTAACAACAGTACCTTTTCCAACTCCACTAGGGCCAGTGATAATTATTAGTTTTTTTAAATTTTTCATATTAAAATTTTTACAGTAAAATAAATGCTGGTAAATAATTACAAGAAATAATGCAAAAGGGTGTACCTCAGATAATGGATATTACATCTATAAAATCTGTATTGCATAATTTATCTGAAGAAGTTTTACCATCAAGGTTTGAGACTGCTCAACAACCCGAACCTAATATAATTCAATTCTGTTTAAGAGGAATAAATAGCCAAACTTGGATAGAAGTTTCTTGGAATAGTGATTCTGCACGAATACTTAAAATAAATAGGCCTGAAAAAATTGGAGCAGAAAGCACACTCTCCAAACAATTAAGATATGGATTGAAATATATGGCTCTAGTTACTTTAGAACAAGATAAATTTGAGAGGGTTATTAGATTTGGATTTGCAAAAAAGCCTGGAGATGAAATAAATAAACACTTAATTTTTGAATTAATGGGAAAACATAGTAATATTTTTTACTTAGATAATAATCAAAAAATAATTGCAGTTGGCAAACAAATAAATTCTAATCAATCTAGCTTTCGGACCGTTTCTACAGGCTCTATCTATTCAGAGCCTCCCAAAAACATGAAAAAGGAGCCTAGTCCTAACGAATCTTATGAAACATGGAAGGAATCTATTTCTTCAATTCCTGAATCACTTAAATACTGCCTAATAAATACTTATCAAGGTGTAAGTCCAATTTTAACAAAGCAACTTGAGACTTTTAGTAATCTGGGCAGTGTAGAAATAATGAATAAAAATATTGATTCCATAAGTGAAACCAACTTAAAAAAGATATACCAAAGTTGGAAAATATGGATTGATAGGTTTAATAATAACAACTTTAATTTCTCAATTTTTGACAATTTCTT
>CACLUD010000012.1 GCA_902609995.1 uncultured Prochlorococcus sp.
CATCAATGATTGTTGTTCATAGAGATGTTCTCGCTCTTTCCTAAAAAATTTTAAAAATGTTATTAAGTAAATTAGTTGATCTCATTAAGAGTGGAGATTCAAAATTTATCAAAGCAAATATAGTCGAAAATATAGATATTAATAATGCTGCTTCTTTAGATATCGCATCAAGAAATCAAATATCCTTTTTAGAAGAAAATAATAGTTTAAAAGAGAATTTAGGTGAAACTAATGTTTCAGCAATAATTACATCAAATAATAGTGAAATATTACGTTTATTAGAGTCACTAAATATTTCAAATATAGTTGTGGAGAATCCTAGAATTGCATTTGCAGAAGTACTAAATTCTCTACATAAAGGGATTAATTTCAATCCAGGTATTGATGATTCAGCTGTTATTAGAAGATCTACAAAAGTAGGGGGAAATTGTTATTTAGGACCCAATGTTTATATTGGCGAAAATACAATAATTGGCGACAATAACAAGATTTTGCCTGGCACAATAATTTTAGGAAATGTACGTTTAGGTAATAATAATATTATTCATCCAAATTGTGTAATTTATGAAAATACAAGTATTGAAAATAATTGCGTAATAAACTCGAACACTGTTATAGGTTCTGAAGGGTTTGGTTTTATACCCCAAGATGGCAAATGGATTAAAATGCCACAAAAAGGCGCTGTAATAATAAAGAGTTTTGTAGAAATTGGGACCAACTGTTGTATTGATAGGCCATCCGTCGGCAATACATTTATAGACGAAGGAACTAAAATGGATAATTTAGTTCAAATAGGTCATGGAGTTACAATAGGAAAAAATTGTGCATTTGCTGCACAAGTTGGGATAGCAGGAGGAGCTGTGATTGGAGATGGCGTAATCCTAGCTGGGCAAGTGGGAGTTAATAACAGAGTGAAAGTTGGGAATAATGTCATAGCTAGTTCAAAATGTGGTATTCATTGTGATATTAAAGATGGAGAAGTCGTTAGCGGGTTCCCAGCTATGAAAAATAAATCTTGGTTAAGAAGTTCAAGTATATTTAAAAAATTACCTGAATTAGCAAAAAAGCTTAGACAATTAGACAAGAAATAAATTATTCTTTTAATAAATAAAAATCTAAATGAAGAGATATAAAGTTGTTCTACTTTCTGGAGATGGTATAGGACCAGAAATATCAGAAATTTCAATAAACCTATTAAAAAAACTTTCTAAGAAATATAACTTTAATCTTGATATTAAGGAAGAATATTTTGGTGGTATAGCTTATGAGAAACATAATGATCCAGCGCCAAAAGAGACATTAGATCAGTGTAAATCTAGTGATGCGGTCCTTTTAGCTTGTGTAGGTGATGAGAAATACGATACTTTACCAAGAGAATTAAGGCCAGAAAGTGGTTTACTTAAATTAAGAGAAGCATTAAATTTATTCGCTAATATAAGACCAGTAAAGATAAGAAAATCTTTACTGGATTCAAGTTCTTTAAAAAAAGATGTTATTGAAAATGTAGATTTAATTGTAGTAAGAGAGCTAATTGGTGGAATCTATTTTGGACAGCCTAGAGGACAAATCACAAACACTAAACTAAAAAAAGCTTTCAATACAATGGTTTATGATTCAAATGAAATTGAGAGAATTACAGAAGTTGCGATTAAGATAGCAAAACAAAGAAGAAAAAAAATATGTTCGGTAGATAAATCAAACGTTTTAGAAGTAAGCCAATTATGGAGAGATACAGTTTCATTAGTCGCTTCAAAAGAAAACGATTTAGCTTTAAGTAATATGTATGTTGATAATGCAGCGATGCAACTCGTAAAGGATCCTAACCAATTTGATGTAATTTTAACTAGCAATTTATTCGGAGATATTTTGAGTGACCTAGCCGCAATGATAACTGGCTCGATTGGAATGCTTCCATCTGCATCATTAAGCAATTCAGGTCCTGGAGTTTTTGAACCTGTTCATGGTTCTGCTCCTGATATAGCCGGAAAAAATATAGCTAATCCTATAGCTATGGCTTTGTCTACTTCAATGATGCTTAAAATTGGTCTAAATGAGTCAGAGGCAGCAGATGATATAGAAATAGCAATTGATAATGTTTTATCGAAAGGATATAGAACTTCTGATCTAGATAATGGTAATTGCCAAGTTCTTTCTTGTAGTGAAATTGGAGAAAAAATAATCCAAGAAATTTGAATAAAAAATTAATAAATTAAAAAATATCTTTAACTTGAACAAAAAGTTGGCATATGACCTGTCAGAATCAATGGATATAGTTTTAATTAAATGTCTAAACGTCATCCAGTAGTCGCTGTAACAGGATCATCAGGTGCAGGAACAAGTACAGTAAAAAGAGCATTTGAGCATATTTTTGCAAGAGAAGATATAGTTCCAGCTGTTGTGGAAGGAGATAGTTATCACAGGTTTGAAAGAATGCCTATGAAAAAAGCAATGGCAGAAGCACTCTCAAAAGGAGAAAATTTTTCTCACTTCGGGCCAGAAGCAAATCTTTTTGACAAATTAGAAGAACTTTTTAAAATTTATGGTGAATCAGGTGGAGGGAAAAAAAGATATTATCTTCACAGCACTGAAGAAGCACAGGAACATAATGCAAGACTTGGAACATCTTTAGAACCAGGTCAATTCACTCCATGGGAAGATATTCCAAATGGAACAGATGTTCTTTTCTACGAAGGTTTACATGGTGGTGTTGAGGGAGAAGGATACAATGTTTCCTCCTATGCAGACTTACTTGTTGGTGTTGTACCTATTACAAACTTAGAGTGGATTCAAAAAATACATCGGGATAATGCTGAAAGAGGTTATTCAGCAGAAACCATAGTTGATACTATTTTGAGAAGAATGCCAGACTACATAAATCATATTTGTCCACAATTTAGTAAAACGGATATAAATTTCCAGAGAATACCTACTATTGACACATCGAATCCATTTATATGTAGAAACATTCCTACACCAGATGAAAGTTTTGTAATAATACATTTCAGAAAAGGGGCAAGAGAAAAATGGGGGATTGACTTTCAATATCTTTTGGGAATGATTCATGATTCATTCATGTCAAGCCCAACGAGCATAGTTGTTAATGGAGGGAAAATGGGTTTTGCCATGGAATTGATCCTCACTCCAATAATCCATAAAATGATAGAAGAAAAAAAACATTCATAGATTGTTTTATTACCTTTTACTTAAGCCTTCAAAATAATCTTAATTTTTGAAGGCATAAATTGATAAAAATAAACTTATTAAGGTATTTGTAAAATTTAACTAATAAGGATTTCAAATATTTATATATCTTCCTTGATAAAAGGGCCTTATTTAGACTTAAATAGTAAAAAACAGAGAATATTGTGTCTTTAATTGACTGGTTTGCCGCAAGGAGAAAAGATCAATTTGTTGGGAAGGTATCTCAAGATCCTGATGAAAGTGATGGTCTATGGGTTAAATGTTCAGAATGTGGGCAAGTTGCTTATAGAAAAGATTTAATTTCAAATTTTAATGTGTGCGGTAATTGTAGCCATCATAATAGGATTAATAGCGATGAAAGAATAAATATAATCGCTGACAAAGATTCATTTAAAGAGTTTGATGAATCATTAAGTCCCACTGACCCATTAAAATTTAAGGATAGGAGATCTTATTCAGAACGAATAAAGGAGAGTCAACAAGGTACTGGTCTCAAAGATGGAGTAATAACTGGTTTATGCTCTGTTAATTCAATGCCTTTGGCCTTAGCAGTAATGGATTTCAGATTTATGGGAGGCTCAATGGGATCAGTAGTAGGAGAAAAGATTACGAGAATTATTGAAAGAGCAACAATTAAAAACTATCCAATTTTAATTGTTTGTGCTTCTGGTGGAGCAAGAATGCAAGAGGGAATGTTAAGCCTTATGCAAATGGCAAAAATATCAGGTGCACTAAAAAAACATAGAGCTAAAAATCTTCTTTACATGCCTTTATTAACTCATCCAACCACGGGAGGAGTTACTGCTAGTTTTGCGATGTTAGGAGATCTAATATTGGCGGAGCCAAAAGCTCTTATTGGATTTGCAGGGAGAAGAGTAATAGAACAAACTTTAAGAGAAAAATTACCTGATAATTTTCAAACAGCAGAATATCTTTTAGAACATGGATTCGTTGATGTAATAGTAAATAGGAAGGAACTTAAAAGCACTTTGACAAAACTGTTAAAAGTCCATGGTGTAAAAGAACTGGCTCAGACAAATTAAAAAAATGAAAATTATTTTTAAATTTTTTTCTTTATTTTTTACCCTTTTAATTCTAATTCTAAATAATTCTGAATTTGCATATGCTGTCAGTAATGTAGATTGGCTACTTTTAAAAGAAAATAATGATGGTAAGGAATGGATTGATATGGGAAGTATTAAGGAAATAAATGCTGTAGAAATATCAGTTTTAACAAAGTTCCTTAAAAATCCTAAAGAACCAAGCGATAAAGAAGAATTATCTCTTTATGTTATGAGAATTAATTGTAATGATAAAACATATAAAGATACTTCAATTAATGGGATCCCTCAGTTCGGTTCAAAGTGGCAAACTTCAAATAATGATGAGCTTATTAGTGTTGTTATTGAAAAAGGTTGTTCTGCAAAAATAAATTAATGAATAACAAAAATGTTTCACAAAAATTAAGAATCGCAATAGCTGGTCTAGGATTTGGAAAAAAAATTCATTTGGAAGCTTTAAAAGAATCAGATTACTTAATTCCAACTGCAATTTATCACTATAAAAAAGAAAAAGGACCATCATTAGAGAAAGAAACCGGTTTAAATTTTTACCATGATTGGGGGAAATTAGTTAAATCTAAAGATATCGACGGTATAATAATTGCTACATCTCCTGAATCAAGATTTAAATTAGCAAAGGAAGCACTAGAGAACAATAAACATCTCTTATTAGAAAAACCTGTTGCCTTAACTTCCGAAGAAATTGAAGAACTCCAAAGAATATCCTTAATTAATAATTTGAGTGTTTGCGTAGATTTTGAATATAGAGCAGTGCCTCTTTTTCTACAAACCAAGAAAATAATTGATGAGAATATTTTAGGTAAAATTTTTTTAATTAAGCTTGATTGGTTAATGGGCAGCAGATCTGATCCCAAAAGAGCATGGAACTGGTATTCATTAAAAGAAAAAGGGGGAGGAGTAATTGGAGCTTTGGGAACTCATGCATTCGATATGTTGAACTGGTTTTTTGGAGAATCGATAAAGGTATCTGGAAAAATATCAACATCAATCAAGGAAAGATCTTTGCCTAATTCCTCCAAGATATTGGAAGTAACAAGTGAAGATATTTGTATAGCTAACCTTGAAATAACTAATTACGATAGCGCTCTCATTCCTTGTCAGGTTTCATTATCCTCGATTTCAAAAAATGGAAGAGGATTTAGTTTGGAAGTATACGGAAGTGAAGGTTCACTTTTCCTTAGGAGTGAGAATCAAAAAGATTACGTACATGGTTTTAATTTAAAATTTTCAAACAAAGAAGACACAACATATAATTTGCCTGCTGATGCTCTCTACAATTTTGAAAAAACCTGGTCTGATGGAAGAATTGCACCTGTTAAGAGAATTCACAATTTATGGGCTGAGAGTATTAATAATCAAACACCCGTAATCCCTGGATTGTCTGAGGGACTTACTAGTCAAAGAGTTTGTGAAGCAATAAGAAGATCTTCTGATACTGATATTTGTATAAAGATTTAGCTATTAACATTGGCGAGTAACAATTATTACTCGATTACGTATTGAATTGATTTTATTTTTTCTTCATATTCTGGAAAAATCAACTGAACCAAGATTTTAAAGAATGGCATTAAATTACTACAAAAATGAGCTTAAAGAAAATGCTCAACATTTAGCTTCAAAAGGTAAAGGAATTTTAGCTGTAGATGAGTCAACCAAAACAGTAGGAAAAAGATTGGCAGGTATTGGAGTAGAAAATACTGAAGAGAATAGAAAAGCATATAGAGGAATGCTTTTCACAACCGAAGGTCTTGGGAAATACATAAGTGGGGCAATTTTATTTGAAGAAACACTTTTTCAGAACCATCAGGATGGGGAGTCAATGGTTCAAAAACTAAATAAACTGGGAATCATACCAGGTATTAAAGTTGATAAAGGTTTGAATCCTCTCCCGGGAGGTGGAGACGTAGAAACATTTTGTTCTGGTCTAGATGGATTAGTTGAAAGAGCAGCAAAATACTATGAGCAAGGAGCAAGATTCGCAAAATGGAGGGCAGTTTTACAAATAACCGAAGATGGTTGCCCATCAAAATTATCTATAAAAGAAAACGCATGGGGATTAGCAAGATATGCTAGATCAGTTCAGGAATCAGGCTTAGTACCAATAATTGAACCTGAAATTTTAATGGATGGTGATCATACTATTGAGAAAACTGCCGAAGTTCAAGAAGAAGTTATCAAGCAGGTATACATAGCTTGTCAGTCTAATGGGGTTTTCCTTGAAGGAACACTCTTAAAACCTTCAATGACTGTTAATGGAGCTGAGTGCTCAACAAAAGCTGATCCTATGAAAGTCGCTGAAATGACAATAAGAACGATGGAAAGATGTGTACCTGCGTCAGTTCCTGGAATTGTTTTTCTATCTGGAGGTTTAAGTGAAGAAGCTGCTTCAGTTTATTTAAATAACATGAATAGTATTTATAGAAAAGCTTTATGGAACGTTTCATTCTCTTATGGTCGAGCTCTACAGCACTCTTGCTTAAAGGCATGGAAAGGAAGTGAAACAGATGCTGGGCAAAAAGCTTTAATTGCTAGAGCTCAGGCAAACTCTGAGGCTTCAAAAGGTTCATATGTAGCAGGATCTCAACCATCATCTGATGAGCAATTATTTGTTGCTGGCTATACTTACTAACAAAAGAAAACACAAAATATACACTTAGGTATTTAGATAGTTTCATATTTTTAGTAATTTGTATATCTAATGACGTGACATTTGATACCTCTATATATTAAACTCTCGGAACATATTGCTTATTTTTTCTTAAGCATCTAATTAAATTTTAATTATGGCCCTCGTTCCACTGAGACTACTTTTAGATCACGCAGCCGAGAATGGTTACGGTATACCAGCTTTTAATGTGAATAATCTTGAGCAGGTTCAAGCAATCATGGAGGCTGCTTACGAAACTGATAGTCCTGTAATTCTTCAAGCTTCAAGAGGAGCAAGAAATTATGCTGGAGAAATTTTCCTTCGTCACCTGATACTTGCTGCAACAGAAACTTATCCGAATATTCCAGTTGTAATGCATCAAGATCATGGTAATGAACCATCAACTTGTTATTCAGCAGCAATTAATGGTTTTACATCAGTGATGATGGACGGATCTTTAGAGGCAGATGCAAAAACACCCGCAAGTTATGAATATAATGTTGCAGTAACAAAAAAAGTAGTAGATTTCGCACATTCAGTGGGAGTTAGTGTTGAGGGAGAATTAGGTTGCTTAGGATCTTTAGAGACAGGGAAAGGTGAAGCTGAAGATGGTCACGGATTTGAAGGTGAACTTTCAACAGATATGCTTTTAACTGATCCTGAAGAAGCTGCAGACTTTGTAGCGAAAACAAAAGTTGATGCTTTGGCCATAGCAATAGGAACAAGTCATGGTGCATATAAATTTACAAGAAAGCCAACAGGAGAGGTTCTTGCGATAAGCAGAATTGCTGAGATCCATAAAGCTCTACCAAATACTCACCTTGTAATGCATGGATCTAGTTCGGTTCCTCAAGAATGGTTAGATATCATTAACAAATATGGTGGGGAAATTCCACAAACATACGGTGTACCTGTAGAAGAAATTCAAGAGGGCATCAGAAACGGGGTAAGGAAAGTTAATATCGATACTGATAATAGACTTGCATTTACAGCCGCAGTTAGAGAAGCTGCTTTTGCAGACACAGCAAACTTCGATCCAAGACATTTCAATAAACCTGCCAGAAAATACATGAAGCAAGTTTGTCTTGATAGATATAAGCAATTCTGGTGCGAAGGTCAAGCAAGTAAGATAAAACAAAGCAGCACAAATTATTACGCTGATCTTTATGCGAAAGGAAACTTAGATCCAAAAGTAAAAACAGCAGTTTAATATTTAAGAAAAGTCTAAATAAAAAAAGACCTCAACATTTGAGGTTTTTTTATTGTGTAATTAATGACCTCAAAGTATAGAGACCATCTATTCCACCAATAGATTCATCACAAGCTCGCTCAGGATGAGGCATTAATCCTAAAACATTTCCTTTCTCATTAGTTATACCAGCTATATCAGAAGTTGAACCATTAGGATTAGTTTTGTATTTCAGTGCAATTAAATCATTATCAATAAGTCTTTTTAAAGTGTCTTGATCGCAATGATAACGCCCTTCTCCATGCGCAATTGGTAATTTTATTTTTTTATTTTTATCTAACTTTTGAAACCAGCCGCCTTTTGAAGAAATCACGTTCAAGTCAATATCATCACATATAAAATTAAGATTTTTATTTGTGACAAGAGCTCCAGGGAGAAAACCTGATTCAGTCAAAATCTGAAACCCATTACAAATTCCTAATACTCGTCTGCCACTTTTAACAAAATCATGTAGAGCATTAATTAATGGAGAGAATCTTGCGATTGCTCCACATCTTAAATAATCACCATAACTAAATCCTCCTGGCAATACAATTGAATCAACATCATCTAAATCAGATGATTCATGCCATAAGAATTTCGTAGTAATGTCTAAACAACCTTCCAAAGCCCATGCAACATCACGATCACAATTAGAACCTGGAAAAACGACAATGCCAACAGTAAAAGTATTCATTTACAATTTCTTTATTGAATACTCATAGTCTTCGATGACTGTATTTGCAAATAATCGGTCGCACAATAAATCAATTTCTTCTTTAATTTTATCCTCGTTATTAGCTTCAATCTTAACTTCAATCATTTTTCCTATTCTTAAAGATTTAATTCCCTTAACTCCAAGTTTGCTGGAGGCAGACTTTATCGCCTCTCCAGCGGGATCAAGAACGGAAGGTCTTAACCTAATAAAAACTTTAACTTCAAATTGATCCAATTAAAAAATTATTTCTAATAGAAGAATAGTTTAAATTTTAATAAAAAAGTACTCTTAATTAATAAACAAATATTTTTATCATTAAAAACAAAAAAATTTAATTAAACGTTTACATAACCCTTACCAAAACATTCTAAACAAGTTCTTCTTAAGTTTTCAGAAGTTTTAAAATTACCTGACCCAGCACATTTAGAACAAATAACTTTTAAATAAGGAATTGAATGTTCAGTAAGGATACTAGCTTTAAAAGCAATTTTTGGATCTTCCATTTTCAATTTTGAAATCAGGGAAATTTTTCAAATGCAACAATAAAATTAAATGCTTATATTTTGACGTTTAAAACCTTAAATTTCTCTTTAATTTTTTTTATAAATTTATTAATCGATTCACTATCAAAGGAAATTATAACTAATTCAAGTCCCCCACTATCAACTGGTCTCCAACAATTAAGAGGTGCTTCTTCATACCAAGTATTTATTTTTTTTCCAACTATTTGTATTTGCAAAGGCAATGATTTATTTGGAATCCATATACGTCCTTTTATTCGAAGAATATTAATTTCACTTAAAACGTTTACTATCTCTTTATCAAATTCTTTTTTGTCAAGAAAATAATTTAACTTTACTGAATCAGAGACAAGTTCAACGTGATTATGATCATGTTCTTCAGAAATAAATTTTTTATAATTATCCTTTTTTAAATCAATATCAAATATATATTTTAAATCAATTTTGCCATTAAGGGATTTAAGAATGGGAACAGTTGAATTAAACTTTTCTTTGATTATATTTTTAATAGATTTAAATTCTTTTTCATTTAGAACATCTGCTCTAGAAATTAGAACGATATCAGAAACCTCTAACTGTTCTTCAAAAAGTTCGTCAATGGATGCATTATGGTCAATCTTATTTAACTCATCGTACTGATTAGTTATTTTATCTAAATCATTTATTGGAGAGCCCTTAAGCATTGACTCTCCATTGACTATGCCAATTACGAGATCAAGATATATTGATGACCTTATCTCAGGCCAATTGAGTGCTTTTATCAATGGTAAGGGTAAGGCAAGTCCACTCGTCTCAATGATTATTGCTTCTATGTCAGGATTAAAATTTAAAAGTGATTTTATCGAGGGAATAAAATCATCTTGAACGGTGCAACATAAACAACCATTATTTAATTCAATAATACAGCCTTCATCTAAATCTTCACATCCATTGCAGCTTTTAACCAAATCACCATCAATTCCAACATCACCAAATTCGTTAATTATTAAACCAAATTTTTTATTGCTCTCTCTTAGTAAATATCTTAAAAAAGTAGTCTTTCCTGAACCAAGAAATCCAGAAATTACAATTACAGGTATTCTTTTATTCAAAATATGTTTTCTAACAACCAAGACTATATTCTGTACTTTCTCCTGTAGAACTATTAGTACCATTTGCTATTTCACATAACTCTTTTTGTTGTATGCGGCTAAGAACTGCATTAGTAAAATCTGCACCATCAATCTTAGCTCCCTCAAAATTACTTTCCATTAATAAAGCATTTGTGAAATTCACATCTGAAAGATCTGCGTCTGTAAAATCTGTTGCATATGCTAAAGCGTCACTAAGGTTAGCTCCAATCATAGTTGCGTTTTGCAATTTACTATTATTAAAAACTGCGCCCTCTAAGTTACTTTGACTAAAATCAAATCCATTTAAGTTGAACTTTACAAATTCATTACCACTTAGATCTTGACCATGCATATCTTCCTCTAAATCAAGGTCTTGCTGATTTCTTATTTCTGGAGGTCTCTTAGCCCAAGCAGAGTTTACAAAATTAAAAAATAGAATTCCAATAAAAAATATAGTTATTAAAGCATTCTTGAGAGAAGGAAAATTAATTGATTTAATCATAATAAAAATGTATTTTAGATCTAGGATTTAAAGTTTGTATTATCATCTTAAAGGAAAATATATGGCAATGTCACTAAAGGTTATTGTTCCACCTCATCCATTAATAAAACATTGGCTTTCAATTTTAAGAGAGAAAAATACTCCTAATATTTTATATTCTACTGGCTATGAACAATTAGGAAAATGGCTGACATATGAAGCGTTAAGAGATTGGCTTCCATATAAAAAAGAGTCGATAAATACAGATAATGGAGAGGCGGAAGGTGTTTTTATAAATAATGATTATCCAATAAAAGTAATGGCAATAATGCCTGAAGGATTATCCCTATGGTATGGAGCAAAAGAAGTAATCCCAAATTCAACTCTTTTTTTAGGAGAATTACCAAAAAAAATTGAAGAAAATGTAGGTGTTATTGTTTATTCAGATCAAATAAAGATGAAATCAAATCCAATTGAAACTCTTATTAAATTAAAAACATTAGGGGTTGAATCTAATAGGATTTTATTAATATCATCCATTTGCAGCAATAAAGGTCTAAATGAAATTGCAAAGATATTTCCTCAACAAGTTATATATACATCTTGTATTGATGAAGAAGACGAAAATTCAAATTTGTTGAAGCCCGGAATTGGAAACCCTTTATTGCGTTTGAGTACTATATTTTCAGATAAGAACTAAGATATAATATAAATAGAAATTAATTACCAATGTCTGAATATAGAGATTCCTCTTCAAATAATTTTTTATCGTTAATAAGTGGAGCTTTTATCGGAGCAGCAGGTTTGGCATGGTGGTTAATCTCCGAAGCAGATAAAAGAAAAGAAGAAAAGAAACAAAAAGCAATGATGTATTCATCTAGAATTCAAGATGGTTCAGAGGCTATTGACACTAACGAATACATTAAAGACGTTGAAGGGGATAAATTAGAGCAGAAAGTTGAAGAACTTAATTCTGCAATTGCTGATGTAAGGAGGCAACTTGAGGAGTTAGGACAATAAAATAAAAAAGGTTCTCAAATCATATGAATAAATTAAGATCATCTGCAATAACTCAAGGTGTCCAAAGATCTCCCAACAGATCAATGTTAAGAGCTGTTGGTTTTAGTGATGAAGATTTTTCTAAACCTATTATTGGAGTTGCTAACGGATTTAGTACTATCACACCATGCAATATGGGGCTAAACAATTTAGCTCTAAAAGCTCAAGAATCAATAAGAGAAGCAGGAGGCATGCCTCAGATGTTCGGAACCATCACCGTAAGTGATGGAATCTCTATGGGAACAGAGGGAATGAAATATTCTCTTGTCTCAAGAGAAGTTATAGCTGATTCAATCGAAACAGCATGCAATGCGCAAAGTATGGATGGAGTTTTAGCTATTGGAGGTTGTGATAAAAATATGCCAGGAGCAATGATTGCAATTGCAAGAATGAATATCCCATCCATATTTATTTATGGAGGAACAATAAAACCTGGTAAATTAAACGGTGAAGATCTTACTGTTGTCAGTGCATTTGAAGCTGTTGGGCAATTAACTTCTGGGAAAATAAATGAGAAGAGATTAATTGAAGTTGAAAAAAATTGTATCCCAGGAGCTGGAAGTTGTGGAGGAATGTTTACAGCTAACACCATGTCTGCCGTTATAGAAGTCTTGGGTTTAAGTCTTCCGTATAGTTCAACAATGGCAGCTGAAGATTATGAGAAGGAAGTTAGCGCTGAAAAAAGTGCTGAAATATTAGTTGATGCAATTAGAAAGGACATTAGACCTTTAACTCTCATGACTAAAGAATCATTTGAGAATGCAATATCTGTGATTATGGCAATTGGAGGTTCAACTAATGCCGTTCTTCATATATTAGCAATAGCAAATACAGCAGGTATAGATATAAATATTGATGATTTCGAGAGAATAAGACAAAAAGTACCTGTAATTTGCGACTTAAAACCCAGCGGTAAGTACGTAACAGTCGATCTTCATAAAGCAGGTGGAATCCCACAAGTTATGAAAATACTCCTAAAAGCAGGTTTGATACATGGTAATTGTAGAAACATAGAGGGTAAAACAATAGATGAATCCCTAATAGATATTCCAGATAAACCTCCAGAGAATCAGGATGTCATTCGAGATATTTATAATCCACTTTATAAAAAAGGTCACTTAGCGATTCTTAAAGGTAACTTAGCCTCTGAAGGTTGTGTAGCCAAAATTAGTGGAATAAAGAATCCAGTATTAAAAGGACCTGCTCGCATTTTTGAAAGTGAGGAGGATTGTCTCAAATCAATTTTGAATAATGATATTAAAGCTGGTAATGTTGTTGTCATAAGAAATGAAGGTCCTGTGGGCGGACCTGGGATGAGAGAAATGTTGGCACCAACGTCCGCAATTGTTGGGCAAGGACTTGGAGAAAAAGTAGCTCTAATAACTGATGGCAGATTTAGTGGAGGCACCTATGGCCTCGTTGTTGGCCATATTGCACCAGAGGCAGCAGTTGGAGGAAATATAGCATTAATAAAAGAAGGCGATTTAATAACTGTTGATGCGACAAACCAATTAATCGAAGTTGAACTATCTGATGAGGAATTAGAAATGAGAAGAATTAACTGGGAAAAGCCTACTAAAAAATATAAAAAAGGTGTTCTTTCTAAATATTCGAGAATTGTTAGCACCTCAAGCCTAGGAGCCGTTACAGATTTGGAAGAATAATATCCAAATAAACTGTTCTAAGTAATAAAATTTTTTATTCTCTCGGCAAGGTTCTCCAATCTTGAACTATATTTTGGTGGAGAGCATTTTTTGCCATTATTACTATTCATCCATATTGTTTTTACACCACTCCACAGAATAGGTTCAACAGGAAAGTTCAGCTTTGAAATAACTAAAACTAATTCACCATTTGATTTAAAAAGTTCCAACTCAAGATCATAAATATCCAATCTTTTCCCTTCATTATCTCTACATAAAATATTTACAGTTAAATCAATATCCTCATTATTTTTTTCATATTCCCCATTAATATTTACTACTGAGTGCAGAAAAGGTTTATTTGTTAAATCTGCAGACTTAGCAATTAAAGTATTAAATTTTTCGTCAAAATCTTCAAAGAACACTGATTGATTTTATTAAGATTTTTATTGGACCCGATTTGAATCCATCATTAAGTAGACCATCATCTCCAAATTTTGAATGCAGCAGTTGTAATCTCTTAATTTTTGATGGTTTGAATCTGAAAGGGAAACGGACCTTATTAGCTCTTACTGATGGATTAAGAGAATTAAAAGGAATTTCTATCTTAGTTGTTCCAAATTTTGTAGTAGGAAATGATTTTATCCATCTCAGACCACCAGGAATAAATTCAGTCAGGCCAAGGATGTCATCTTCGCATGCGACTGCAAATTTAAAGGTTCTTCCTTGACCATCTATTTTTAATTCAAAAGATTGATACTCGTTAATATCTAATGAAGGTTTATATATCGATGATCTACAACTAACAAAGCCTCCAGCTTTCTCTATGATATTTCCCTTTAGTAGCAACCCAGAATTTGTATTTTCGCAGTAAGCTGAACTCGAACCACCCATAACAGTATCGTTCAAGGTTTTCCATCCTTTAAACCCTTTTTTCTGGAATAAAACTTTTTTATTACTCATTAATTAGTTTAGAACTAGTTTAGAATCTAACTAAATTGATAATTCTTTAGTAGATTCTTCATCGCAAAATATTGATATCTGGTCAATTGATTTAATTAATTTAGAAGGAGTCCTTTCTGAAGATTCATTTTTATCCAATAATCTCTTAAGTGCGAATTGTTTAGAAGCTCCACTAACTAAAAATATAATCTTTGAAGAAGCAGATAGTACTTTAGGAGTTAGAGAAATTCTTTTAAGCCCCTTACCCTCATTAAAAATTACTAAATCATCGGCATTATTATCTTTCTGAAATGGAAATAGCGAAGCAGTATGACCATCATCTCCAAGGCCTAATAAAGTTAAATCAAAAGATGGAAGTTTCCCATTACATTTTTCATTTAGTTTAGAAATTAATAAATTTTTAGAGATATGATCATCAACTTTTTTATGACTAAAAATCTCATAAAAGAAGGCTTTAGAACCATATTTTTTTAGCAATGAATTCTTTATCATGAGAGAGTTGCTTAACTCAGAATTGGGGTCAACACACCTCTCATCACCTAAAAAAATATCAACTTTTTCCCATTCAAAATTTCTTTCTGATAGTAATTGATATACAGATTTAGGAGTTGAACCACCACTTACACAAAATTGAAATCTGTCTTTAATTCTTAATGTTTGAACAATTTGATTTTCTATAAAATTAGAGACATTAGATGAGAGTTCAAATTTATCTTTGTATATGTATAGTTTGTATCCACCATAAGGTTGTTCAATCATTTCATCCATTCGGTATGAAAACTTCCTTCCTTATCAACTCTTTCGTAAGTATGTGAGCCAAAACAATCTCTCATGGCTTGAACTAAATTTTGAGGGAGTCTGTTTGTTCTGTAACTATTTAAATAATCTAAAGTGCTTGATAAACAAGGGACTGGAATACCAGCCTTAGTTGAAGAAGAAACGACACTTGCTAAATTATCAATTCTTGTAGAAATTTCGTTGTTAAACCAATCATCGAAAATTAGATTCTTCAAATTCGGATCTTTTTGATATGCATCTTGAATATTTTTTAATAATTTTGATCTTATAATGCAACCACCTTTCCATATTTGAGCAATAGATGGCATATTTAGCTCATAATTATAAACTGATGAAGCTTCACTTAATATGTCCATCCCTTGAGCGTAACTAGCAATAGTAGCAAGAACGACCGCATCAAACAAAGGTTTCATACCATTAGAAATTTCTCCTAAATCAAAATCTTCAATAGCTTCCATCGGAATTTTTTTCTCGATATCACTACGTTGAACCTTAAGGGAACTCATAACCCTTGCATTTAATGAAGCATAAATAGTGGGAACTGATATACCAAGTTCTAAGGCACTAACAACAGTCCACAATCCAGTCCCTTTTTGGCCAGCTTTATCCAATATTTTTTCCACAACATCTTCGCCTGTTAATTCATCTTTGGTGTTTAAACATATCTGCGTTATTTCTACAAGATAAGAGGCTAATTGATCAGTATTATTCCAAAGACCAAAGACCTCAGCCATTTGTGATCCATTCATATTTTTAACTCTTTTCATAAGGTCATAAGCTTCTGCAAGAATTTGTTCAATGCCATATTCAATACCATTGTGAACAGTTTTAACAAAATGACCTGAACCACCGGGTCCAACATAAGCAACACAAGGGCCGTCTTCTACTTTCGCAGCCATTTTAGTCAATAAACTTTCTATAGCGTCATAAGAGGCTTTAGTTCCGCCAGGCATCATACTTGGCCCCTCCAATGCTCCTTTAGCCCCTCCAGAGACGCCCATTCCTATATATCCAAAACTTTTACTTTCAAGAGTCTCAACTCTTCTTTCAGTATCTTTAAACTGAGAATTTCCTCCATCAATTAATAAATCACCTTCTTCGAGATATTCAGAAATATTATCAATAACAGCATCTGTAGCTGCCCCGGCTTTAACCATCATTAAAATTCTTCTTGGTCTCTCAAGTTTATTCACAAATTCTTGAAGTGTTTTAGCTCCTTCTACATTCTTTCCTAAACCTCTACCTTCTAAGAATTCTTGAGTTTTTGAATAGGTTCTGTTAAAAACTACACTTGAAAATCCATTCCTTTCTGCATTAAGAACTAAATTCTCCCCCATAACTCCAAGACCGATTAAACCAAAATGTGCCTTGGGCATAAAAAATAAAAAACGCAATAAATATATATTGCATGCAACTTAGAGAAATTGCTTAAAAAACATCACTTTTGTCAGCGAAAAATGATCGAAAAACTAAATTAAATAATTGTTCCGTTAGCAATAGTTGCATTTTTAACTACAACAACAATCCCATTTCTTATATAAAATCCTTGCTCTGGTTTATCTGCTTCTTCTACTCTATCCTTATTTACTATCACCACATTATCTCCAATTCTTGCATTCTTATCAAGAATTGCCCTTTTTATAGTTGTACTTTCCCCTACTCCAAGAGGCGTACCACCACCTTTTCTTAATTCAATCCTCTCTTCTAGCGATTCAAAAAAATCAGATCCCATTACAAGAGTATCTTCAATAACAGAATCACTTTCAATTCTACTTCTCACCCCTAAAACGCAATGCAAGATGCTACAAGATTTTAAAATAGTTCCTTCACAAACTATTGAATCAGTAATTTGAGCATCTACAAGTTTTGATGGAGGAAGATATCTAGGCCTAGTATATATAGGAAATTTTTCATCATAAAAACTAAACGGAGGTTTTGGTTGTTGTGTTAATGCTAAGTTTGATTCAAAAAATGCTCCTATAGTACCTATATCTTCCCAGTAATCATCAAAAACATAACTCTTTAATGTATCTCCTCTACTTAATGCCTCAGGGATTATATCTTTACCAAAATCTGTATAACTAGGGAACTTATTTAAGAGATCGAAAAGTGTCTTTCTACTGAAAACATAAATGCCCATCGAGGCAAGATACGGTTTCCCTGATGCCGATTCCTTGGTTAATCCGAACTTAGAGGTATCAACCGCCATTGATTTTAATTTCTCACCAGTTGGCTTTTCACTAAATTCTTTAATATTACCCAAATCATCTGTTCTCATAAGGCCAAAACCTTCAGCCTGAGACTCATCAACAGGTAGAGCGGCTACTGTTAAATCAGCTTTATTCTCTCTATGGTGTTGAACAAATAAACTATAGTCCATCCTATAAAGCTGATCACCAGACAATATTAGATATTCGTCCACATCCCACTCTTGGAATAACCATTGATACTTTCTTACTGCATCCGCAGTACCTTCAAACCACTTTGGACTATCAGGAGTCTGCTGAGCAGCTAGAACCTCCACAAATCCTTGCCCAAAAGGAGCACTTAAATTGTAGGTTCTACCAATATGTCTGTTAAGAGAAGCACTATTAAACTGAGTTAAAACGTACATTTTATTAATCCCAGAATTAATACAATTACTAATTGGAATATCAATCAAACGATATTTACCTGCTAAAGGAACTGCAGGTTTAGCCCTCATTTTTGTTAAGGGATAAAGCCTAGAACCTTTTCCTCCTCCGAGGATGATTGCCAACACACGCTTCATTCAATTTAATGGCGGTATACTCAACTATTAAAATTAACTGATTATGTGCAAATATAAAAATGGAAATAGCCACTTTACAAAGGTATTTAGAAAAATCTAATGAAAAACTTAATATAAAGTCAGTTATTTTTAAAAATTTTGTTCATCATCTACCAAAGAGAACAATTTTTCAATGATTTTTAATGATGCTTGTCTTTCATCTCTTGACTGAGGACTTCTCAATTTAGTGACTGGTGTGTGAAGAATCTTATTAATAATCCCTTTAGTTAAAGCCTCTACAACTTTCCTTTCTCGTGCAGAAAAATCAGGACCCATTCTACTTAGTGCCTTTTGTAATTCTTCTTTTCTTATTAACTCCAAATCAGATCTTAATTTATTTATAACTGGAACTGCTTCCAAACTTGCCCACCACTCCAAAAAAATGATTCTTTCATCCTTTACTAATGATTCAGCCTCTTTTGCTATTTTTTGTCTAAATTCTTGATTTCTAGAAACAACTTCCTCCAAGTCATCAACATCAAAAGACTCTATAGAAGCATGATGTTTAACATCATTTGATATATTTCTTGGAACACCTATATCAATAAATTTAAGCTTGTTATTTAAACTAATATTTTCAACTCTTGCTAAATCAATAAAAGGTTTTTCAGAGGCAGTACTTGTAAAGACAAGAGAGGATAAAGATATATTTTCATCTAGTTCATTTAAACTCTTGCAATTTATTTCAAGATCTGGGAAATCTTCTGCAAGATTAACTGCCCTATCAATATTTCTATTTAAAAGAGTGAGCTTATGGCATCCTTTGGATTTCAAATGAGTGATTAAAAGTCTACTCATCCTTCCAGCTCCAACGACAAGAACTTTTTCTGATTTCAAACTAACGAGCCCATCAACACCATGATCCTGTCCAATTTTTAATTGAGCCAGTTCTACAGCGGCTGAACTAATTGAAACAGCACCAGTTCCTAAATTTGTTTCAGATCTAACTTTCTTCCCGGCACTAACTGATTGACTTAATAACCTATTAAGAATTGGGCCAGTAGATTGATTCTCCTGACCTAATCTCATCATTTTTTTAACTTGCGAAAGTATTTGCCCTTCGCCCAAAACGAGGCTATCTAATCCAGCTGAGACTTTCATTAAATGTAAAACAGCTTCTTCTTGTCTAAAATCAAAAAGATGAGGATTTAGGTCTTCAAAATTTACACTCGAGTAATCTGTTAAAAATTCTTTAATAGTTGAAATACCAATATTTATCTCTTTAACAAGAGCGTATATTTCTAACCTATTACAAGTACTTAAAATAGAAACTTCTAAAATATCAGAATTGATACTCAGAATTTTTAATGATTCTGAAATCGATTGATCAGGAATACTTAACTTCTCACGCACTTCGACAGGTGCCGTGCGATGACTTAGTCCGACGACAACAATATGCATAAAATTAAATAGAAATATTAAAGGCTAATGCTTTTAGCACCATCTTTCATGTGTATTGTATTTGTAAATCGACAAGTACTATCCAATGTACTTATTACAAGGCTACTGGTTCTAGTACAGTCTTTTTCAAATTTGACTCCGTCAAATAATAATCCATCAGTAATTCCACTTCCCGCAAAGATCACATTTTCTCCTGATGCAAGTTCATTGGCCTCATAGATTTTGTCAATATCAGTAATTCCCATTTCATTTAAACGTTTTATATTTCCTTCTTTTGTATAGTCAGCCCATTCAGAAGTTTGCGCAATTGCAGGGTCATAAACTAACTGTCCTTGAAAATGTCCACCAAGAGCTCTCATGGCGGCAGCAGATATAACACCTTCTGGAGCTGCTCCAATGCCCATTAAGCAATGAGTCCCAGTACCAGCAAACCCGCATGCAATTGCTGCTTGAACGTCTCCATCAGAAATTGGTTGAATTTTTGCTCCACATTCTCGAATCTCCTTGATCAAGTCTTTATGTCTTGCTCTATCCATAACTACTACAGTAAGTTCATCAATCGCTAGATCTAAGCAATTACTTAAAATCTTTAAATTCTCAGTAGCTGATTTCCTAATATCTACCTTTCCTTTTGCAGCTGGAGGTGCTGCCAATTTATTCATATAAAAATCAGGTGCATTGAAAAGCCCCCCAGTGTCCGAAGCAGCTAATACTGCCATGGATCCGCGTTGGTTGTTAGCACATAGATTAGTTCCTTCACAAGGGTCTACAGCAAAGTCAACCCCTGGACCGTTTCCACTACCGACCTCTTCCCCGATATATAACATTGGAGCTTCGTCACGTTCACCTTCACCTATTACAATTTTTCCTTTCATCTCAATTTTGCCCATACGCAACCTCATTGCTTCAACAGCAGCTGCATCAGCTTCGTCTTTCTGACCTAAACCTGTAAGTTTCGCTGATGCGATTGCGGCTTGCTCGACTACTTCGAGAATTTCTTGAATTAAAGTTTGATTCACAATTAAATTTTAAAAGATTTTCAAAGAGGTTTAAAACATATTCTCATAAAAAATGTCTTTTTTATAAGAATTATTTTGCTTATTAGCTTTTTTTAACTCTTTGCAGGTGTTACTTTATCAGGCCATGACTTGAAATTAGGAATAAGCAACCAAATATAGTATCTTTATTAAATATTTTAAAAATAAAATGCCTGAAACTAACTCTAAAAATTCAGTAGGTGTTAATCGACCAATTCAAATAATTCCTTCCGTACTACCAGCAGACTGGGCAAATATGGGGGCATGCGTTAAAGAACTTGAAGAAGCAGGTGTAGACCGTATTCAATTTGATGTCATGGATGGAAATTTTGTACCAAATCTTACATTTGGTCCTGAAATGATTGCTGCATGTAGAAAATATTGCGAAGTTCCTTTTGAGACTCAATTAATGGTAAGCCAATATAATTGCGAGACAATGCTTGAGGCATATGTAAAAGCTACCAAAGGTCCAAATGGAGAGCCTGGAGTTGTTATAGCACATGCTGAAGCTAATGTTCACCTTCATAGAGTTCTTGGAAAGATAAGAGATCTTGGAGGCTCACCATCGGTTGCATTAAATCCCCATACACCATTTGAAATGATTGAAAACATAATGGATATGGTTGATCATGTCTTAGTAATGACTGTTAATCCAGGATTTGGTGGACAAGCTTACATACCAACAATGTTAAATAAAATAAGAAAAATTAGAAACTTCATAACTGAAAAGAATTTAAATGTAGATATTGAAGTTGATGGCGGAATAAAAGCAAATTGGACCATATCGCAATGTGCCGAGGCTGGTGCTAATTGTTTTATCGCGGGAAGTGGGATGTTTGCATATCCAACATTAAAAGAGGGTTGTGATGAATTAAGATCAGTTGCTCTAGATGCGCAAAATGGAAAAATAATTTCAGAGCCTTAATAACTGAAATTTAAAACAAATTAAATATTCCAAATATCCAACCATAACTGTGCAAACCCACACCTAAGAAATTTACTCCGACATAACATATTAGTACGACAAAAAAGCCAAAAGTAGCAAGTAATGCTGGTCTTCTACCTTGCCAACCTCTACTTATTCTCATATGCAAATAGGCAGCATAAAATAACCACGATATGAAAGCCCAAGTCTCCTTAGGATCCCAACTCCACCAAGTTCCCCAAGCCTCATTAGCCCAGATAGCTCCAGTAATTAAACCAAGAGTGAGAAGAACAAATCCTACTAATATAGATCGATAACTAAGAGTATCTAATTCCTCAGAATGAGAAAAATTTATAGGCTCAATGACATTATTGGTCGAGTAAGAATTAGATATTTTGAAACCGCCTACACCTGTAGAACTACTTCTAAGTTGAAGAGGTTGATTATTATTGATAAAGAGTACAGAAGCTGATAGTAAAGAGCCAATGATAAGGGCGGCATAACTAAGCATGACAACGCTTACATGCATAACTAACCAACTTGATCTTAATGCTGGGACAAGATTAGATGATTGCTGTAAATCCTCAGGCAAAACAAAACACGCAAAAGCTATAGTTAAAAGTTCAATAGGTATTGCTATTGCTGGGATTATCGGCGTCGGGTATTCTTTCTCAACTAATAAATGACCCAAAGATATACCCCAAACTAAGAAAAAAAGAGATTCATATAAATTACTTATTGGAAAATGTCCAGATACAATCCATCTTGAGATAAGTTGTAAAGCTATGAAAAGATTAATTAAGATAGTAATTAACCTTACATATGAAGAGGATTTTATATTAAATAACGCTGTTAGAGAAATAGGCAAATTAATTAATAAAAAATAAAAAATTAATATGCCTATCGAAGATACTGGATCGTAAATTAAATTTTTGATAAAACCATCAAATATCATCAGTAAGATATAAAACTGTATTAGTTTACGTATTTATAAAATAATAAATAAAATAAAAAAATTCATCATTTAATAAGATTTTATTAATTTAAATATATTTTTTATTTAAGTACTTAAAGCTGAAAATCATTCCCCAAATAAAGCTTTTTCACTATATGGTTATTTGCAAGTTCATCAGATGATCCATGAGCTAAAATCTTACCTTCACTTAAAACATATGATTTGCTTGTAATTAATAGAGTCTCTCTAACATTATGGTCTGTTATAAGAATTCCCATGCCTTTCTTACTAAGTTTAATGATAAGTTTCTTTAAATCATTAACAGCCAAGGGGTCAATCCCTGCAAAAGGTTCATCCAGGAGTAAATATTTAGGTCCTTTTCTTCCGACTGATAGAGCTCTTGCTATTTCACATCTTCTTCTCTCCCCTCCAGATAGTTGATAACCATAATTATCAACAACTTTATTTAGATTAAATTCATTAATTATTTTTTCTCTCTTATTTCTTACTATTGCACTGCTAAAAAATGAATTATGTAAGGCTAAGTCAATATTTTCTTTAACTGTAAGATCTCTAAACACGCTTGCTTCTTGAGTTAAATATCCCAAACCAAGTCTAGCTCTTGTAGGTAAGGGCAAATTTTTTATAGACTTTCCATTCATAAAAATATCTCCTTTATCTGGCTTTAAATTGCCAACTGCAAGATTAAAAGTAGATGTTTTACCCGCTCCATTAGGCCCCATTAAACCTACAATTTCTCCTGGGCAAACCTTTATTGACACATCATTAACTATGGATTTTCCTTCAATAGTCAGAAATACGTTTTTTATTTCAAATTTCATTTTTCTCTTTTCTCACTAGGTAAGGTTTATCATTTTTAGTTAATTCCTCTTTATATTGAAGTTTTCTTAATAATTCATCAAGACAATTGCAAAAAGATACGAGATCTATACCTAAATCAATGTTAGTTCTGTTTTTTATCCTACCTAAGCCTTCTCCCAATAATATAGTCGCTCCATTTAGATTCCCTTTACTTAAATGAAATTGAGAAACAGATACTTGAAGTATTCCTTGTATTATTTGTCTCTCATCTCCTTCAAGAGTATTCCATATGTCTTCAAAGGCATCATGAGCTTCATACCATTTTTGATTATTAAATAGATTCAAAGCATCAAAAAAAGCATCATCAAAACTTTTAATATCTTCTTCTCTCATGAAATTTTATTTTTTCATTGCCTTTTTCTTATTTAATTTCCTCATTCTTATAGAATCCGGCGTCACCTCTAACATTTCATCGGGACCTATATATTCAAGAGCTCGCTCGAGTGTAATATCCACAGGAGATTGTAAAGTATCTAACTCTTCTGCTCCAGCAGATCTCATATTAGTCAATTGCTTTGTTTTACAGATATTTAACTCTAAATCTTGTGACCTATTATTCTCGCCAATAATCATACCTTTATAGACTTTGACTCCTGGTTTGATAAAGTAAATACCTCTATCTTCCGCATTTTTTAAAGCATAAAAAGTAGCGACACCCTCTTCAAAAGAGATAAGTACACCATTTCTTCTCGTTTCAAAATCTCCAGCTTTAGGTTTATATTCATAAAAAGAGTGACTCATAATTCCTTCACCTCTAGTTATTCGAACAAATTCGCCACGAAAGCCTATAAGTCCTCTTGATGGTACAAGAAACTCTAACTGGGTTCTTCCATCTGAACTTGTCTGCATGTTTTTCATCTCAGCTTTTCTTGATCCCAGTTTTTCGATACAAGATCCAACCGCTACTTCTGGAACATCTAAGACTAATGTTTCTATGGGTTCGCACTGAACATCATCAATTTCTCTAAAAATAACTTGCGGTTGCGATATTTGGAATTCAAAACCTTCTCTTCTCATTGTTTCAATCAAAATCCCTAAATGAAGTTCACCTCTACCAGAGACAGAAAATCTATCTGGAGAATCGGTTTCTTCAACTCTTAGGGCTACATTAGTTAATAATTCCCTCTCCAATCTATTTTTTAATTGTCTACTGGTAACAAATTTTCCCTCTTTGCCCGCGAATGGGGAATCATTCACAACAAAAGTCATATTAAGTGTAGGTTCATCAACCTTAATTAAAGGAAGTGGATGAGGAGAGTCAGGACAAGCAATAGTTTCTCCAATATTTACATCATCGAAGCCAGATACAGCAACAATATCTCCAGCAAAAGCTTCGTTAATATCAATCCTTTGTAATCCCTCAAATCCTAAAAGCTTACTTACTTTACCTTTGATAGTTTTCCCACTTTCTTTTATTAAGCTTGCTTGTTGGCCATTTTTTATAGTTCCATTATGAATCTTTCCTATCACAATTCTTCCTAAGAAATCAGAATAATCCAAAGTTGTAATTTGAAGCTGCAGAGGCTTATTAAGATCCCCTACAGGTGGTGGAACATGCCTAAGAATAGCTTCAAAAAGGGGCATCATATTATCATTATTCGATTCCATTTCTTCTTTTGCGAAACCAGATAATCCACTACCGAATAAATAAGGAAAATCACATTGATCATCATCTGCACCTAATTCAAGAAATAAATCAAGAACTTTATCCACAGCAATTTCTGGTACAACTCTAGGCCTATCAATTTTATTTACAAAAACTATAGGCCTTAGACCTTTTTCTAAAGCTTTTTTTAATACAAACCTTGTTTGAGGCATTGGACCCTCATTAGCATCAACGATTAATAAACAACCATCAACCATGCCCAAAACCCTCTCAACTTCTCCTCCAAAGTCAGCATGTCCTGGTGTATCGATAATATTGATTCTTGTATTTTTATAATTAACCGCCGTATTTTTTGAAAGTATTGTTATGCCTCTTTCTCTCTCGAGATCATTTGAATCCATTACACAAGTTGGAACTACTTCGTTATCTCTAAATATTCCAGATTGAGATAATAATGCATCGACGAGGGTTGTTTTTCCATGATCTACATGGGCTATGATTGCTACATTTCTTATTTCTTTAATTGAAGCTGACATCTAAAAACGTACAAACCAATAATTAATATATTAAGGCTAACTCAAAGAATGCTTATTCTGAAAGATTTACCTATAAGACTTTGAAAATAATATTAAAAAAATTGTTATTAGTTTTCAATTTTTTAGCGTTTTTCAAATTCCTATTTGATGCTTCAAAAACTTTAAGTGCTTCAATCGATCCTTTATATCTCCAATGTCAAGGCTCATAATCAACATTTTTATTATTTTGATTGAATGATAATTTGAAGTGATACTTAGGTGTATTTTCTTTAAGCCACCTAAAAGCATCCGTATTTTCTAGTTCAACTTTAAAGTCTGTTTCTCTTTTGTAAGCATCTCCAATATCAATAGCGAAACCCGTACTATGTTCAGAATAACCAGGTGGCTCTTATACTTTAGCCCTCTCAGCAGCAATCTGATTTCTCATAGATTTTAAAGAATATATAATATCTTTCTGTAGACTTATTGATCTATAACCACCTAGGAATACAAAATTTATACCATCTTTTTCCGCAGCATCCCTCATTTTGAGAAGGGATTTACTCATGTCAATATGAACTTCAATATCTGGTTCAATAAAAACCAATTTTTCTTTTAAGATTTCCTTACAGGGTAAATGCCCCAAAATACGAAGATCATTATTTACAAATTATTTTGCATTATTAACTCCTGAGAGATTTAATTTAAAATTACTCTCAAATGCATGGCCAATAAAAGGTAATAAAAGTATTAGAAAAAAAGCTATAAATAAATAATATTCTTGAATTTAAAATTATTTTCATTTAAGTTTATTCTTTCAGCAACTTGTATATAAATATTTTCATTTATAGGATTCTTTTTTTCAAAATAAAATTATTAATCCCAAAGATATTTCGATATTAACTATTAATTTACGAAATGCACTTTTATAAGAAAATTGATGTAGTTTTTAATAGGATACAATTTTTTTGATATGTTGAGAGTTGCTGTTATCGGTGGAGGGCCAAGTGGTTCATGTGCTGCTGAAATACTTGCTAAATCTGGTATAAAAACTTGGCTTTTTGAAAGAAAATTAGATAATGCAAAACCTTGTGGTGGAGCCATTCCTCTTTGCATGGTTGAGGAATTTGACTTGCCAGAAACTATTATAGATAGAAAAGTAAGACATATGAAAATGATATCTCCCTCTAATAGAGAAGTTGATATTAGCTTAGATAATGTTTATGGCAAAAGTGATAATGAATATATAGGAATGTGCAGAAGAGAGGTAATGGATGCATTTATGAGAAACAGAGCTTCTGAACTTGGGGCAACATTAATTAATGGATTAGTTACTTCAATTGATACTGGGAATGATAATCAAGGTCCATACAAACTTTCATATTCAGATTTTTCTTCTGGAGACAAGAAAGGAGAACTTAAAGAGTTAACTGTAGATCTCTTAATTGGAGCTGACGGCGCCAACAGTAGAGTTGCTAAAGCTATGGATGCTGGCGATTACAAAGTGGCAATTGCATTCCAAGAAAGAATTAAATTGCCTAAAGAAGAAATGAGTTACTACGAAGATCTCGCTGAGATGTATGTAGGAACAGATGTTTCTCCTGATTTTTATGGTTGGGTATTTCCTAAATATGATCATGTCGCAGTAGGGACAGGCACAATGCAAAAAAACCAATCCCTTATAAAAGGACTTCAAGAAGGAGTAAGGAATAGAGCTAAAAAAAGGCTTGTGAATGGTGAAGTTATAAAAGTTGAAGCACATCCTATTCCTGAGCATCCAAGACCTCGAAGAGTTGTAGGAAGAATGGCTTTGGTAGGTGATGCAGCTGGATATGTCACAAAGAGCTCTGGAGAAGGTATATACTTTGCCGCAAAAAGTGGAAGAATGTGTGCTGAAGAAATTGTTGAAGCTTCAAAAAATGGGCAAGAAATTCCATCAGAAAAAAATTTAAAAAATTATTTAAAAAAATGGGATAAAAAATATGGAACAACCTACAAGGTACTAGAAATTCTTCAAAATATTTTTTATAGAAATGATTCGGCCAGAGAAGCTTTCGTAGAAATGTGTGACGATATGGACGTTCAAAGATTAACTTTTGATAGTTACCTGTACAAACGAGTGGTTGCGATGAAACCGCTCCAGCAAATTAAACTTACCATGCTTACTCTTGGATCAATTTTAAGAGGAAAAGCTCTAGCACCATTAAAGTACAAACCAGTTAAAAGTGCTGTAAGAGAAGAAAAAGAAGTTGAAAAAATGTTAAAGAACTATTCAATTAAAGGTGGAATTAAAGTTAAGAGTTAAAAATGGTAAAGTCAGCAATTTTTAAAGAGTAGTTCCTTACCAAACCTAATAAATTGAGACGATTATTTCTAATTTCAGGGTTTTCTGCCATTATCAGAACACCCCTCTCATTATCAAAAAGTTCATCAAGATTTTTAGAATTAGTTTCAAATAGTTTAAAGAGTTGAGAATAATTCCAATTAGGTAATTTAATAATTCCTTCTAATTCTTTGATAAATTCAAATACCTTATTTTCACATTCTTTTTCAAATAAATCTGAATTTACATAATCTTTGCATGAAAAAATGGTTGTTTTAAGATTTCCGCTTTCAGCTAATTTACTAACTCTCGAGATAACTTTTTGAATTTCAGAAAAATTTGGTTTGCCTTTAAGTTGGTTAATAGTATTAATTCTATTTTTTAAATCCAAAATATTCATTATTTTTTTTTCAGATGATGAATCAATAAAACAAGTAGCTTTGATTAGATCTTTACTTATTGATAGTTCATCAAGATGGCTTACAATTCTTTGATTAGTAAATTCAATTAAGTCATTTAAAACTTTTTCTTTCTCGAATTTCAATTTTGGTAATGAAATTTTCCAATATTCAAGAAGCTCATCAAAAATATTTTCAAGATCCAAATCAAATTCGAATTGCCAAATAATTAAAATAACCCCATTTAAACTTCTTCTAAGTGCATACGGGTCAGAGGAACCACTTGGTCTTTTTCCAGATATAAATATACTTATTAAAGTTTCTATTTTGTCAGAGATGGAAATAATAGCTCCATATTTTGTAGAAGGTAAATCATCTTTATAAAAACCAGGCAAATAATGT
>CACLUD010000013.1 GCA_902609995.1 uncultured Prochlorococcus sp.
ACAGGCCAATTTAACTTCGCTGTTGAGGAAGGTTATTTAATAAAAAACGGTAAATTAATTAAACCAGTAAAAGGAGCAACATTGATAGGTGACGCGAAAGAAGTAATGCCAAAAATATCTATGTGTGGAAATGATTTAGAGTTAGCTCCTGGTTTTTGTGGTTCAGTCAGCGGCAGCATTAATGTAACAGTTGGTCAGCCACATATAAAAGTCGATTCCATAACAGTAGGTGGTAGATAAAAATGAATCCTACAGAAATAACAACTCAGATATCAACTGCTGCAAATATATTAAATATTGATAAATGGGATTACGGTGCTAGTTTTTCTAATGATTATTCTGTTCAAGTTGATAGAGGAGCAGCGAAACAGTTAAAAGCATCTCAAAAACAGGTCATTACTTTAAGAGTTTGGAATAAAGACAACTTAGTTGGTATCACGACTACAAGTGATCTAAGTGCAACAGGTATTAAAAAAGCTTTAAGACAAGCAAATATTGCTTCAGAATTTGGGAATAAAAATGAATTTACAGATTTTTCTCCCTTAGCCAAAGATCCCATACAAGTAAAAGAAGTTGATAAAAAAAACCCATTAGGAATTAAAAAGCTACTTAAAATTCTTAGAGAGGCTGAATCGAAGCTAATCGATAGTCATGAGGCTATTAAATCTATTCCTTACAACGGATTGTCAGAAAGTTTTTATGAAAGAATTTATGCAAACAGTGATGGAGCATTTCGAAATTATAGTAAAAGTCAAGCTGCTATTTATTTATATGCCAGAGCAGAAGAAAAAGATAAAAAACCTCGTAGTTCAGGTTCAGTAAAACTAGGGTACTGTGTTGAGGACATTGATATTGAATCCTGCATCAAAGAAGCAGCAAAGAAAACAATTGCACATTTAGACTACTCATCAATCAAAACAGGTAAGTATTTAGTTTGTCTATCACCTGAAGCATTTCTAACAATGATGAATGCCTTTAGTTCAATCTTCAATGCTAGAAGTATTATTGACGGTGTAAGTCTTTCAGATAAAAACTCGATTGGTGAATTGATTTCAATTCCAGCATTGAATATCTATGATGATGGGCTTAATGATAAAAATATATCTTCTGCACCATTCGATGGTGAAGGGACTCCAACAAAAAAACTTAGCTTAATTAATAAAGGAAGATTAGAAAACTTTATACACTCGGAATCAACTGCAAAAATTTTTAATACAATACCAACAGGGCATGCTGGACTTGGTTCAAAAGTATCAGTGTCTCCAGATTGGTTAGTAATTGAAAAATCAAATGAATGTTCGGACTTAAACACGATCTTGGAACACGCAAATTATCACGGAGAATTTGTATATATTGAAGAATTAAACGCAATTCATGCAGGAGTTAGAGCTAGTCAAGGCTCCTTCTCTCTTCCTTTTGAGGGATGGCATTATAGAGATGGTGAAAAAGTTTCCATTGAATCAGCAACTGTAGCAGGAGATATAAAGTATCTTCTAAAAAATATAATAAATATTGAAAATGAAAAAGAATTAACTACAAGTGGAATTTCTCCACATGTATGGATTAATGAATTATCTATAACTGGTGACGAGTGAGAATTATATTTTGGGGTACGCCTGAATATTCAGTTAAAAGTCTTGAAGTATTAAAAAAATCAGATCATGATATTGTTGCTGTAATTACCCAACCAGATAAAAAAAGATCTAGAGGTAATAAGTTAATATCATCACCAGTTAAAGAATATGCTACTAAGGAAAATATTCCAGTTTATACACCAGAAACAATAAAGGATAATATTCAATTTATAAATAGACTTGAAGATTTATCTTGTGATATTTTTATTGTGATTGCATATGGAAAGATATTACCCAAAACAATATTAGATATACCTAAATACAAATCGTGGAATGCACATGCATCACTACTTCCAAGATGGAGGGGTGCTGCGCCAATTCAATGGTCAATATTAGAGGGAGATAAAATCACTGGTGTTGGAATTATGAAAATGGAAGAAGGATTAGATACTGGGGACGTATTAGTTGAAAAGCAAATTAAAATTGAGAAAAAGGATAATCTTGAAACATTATCTAAAAAATTAAGCGATTTATCATCAGAGTTAATTTTGAGGGCGATATCAGACATAGAACAAAATAAAAGTAGTGATCTTAATCTTTTACTTAAAAAACAAACTGATTTTCAAAGAGAATTAAAATATGCAAGAATGATAAACAAATTAGATTTCATAATTAATTGGAAAAATTCTTCAACTGATATATATAGAAAAATAAATGCCTTATACCCAAGAGCCAATACAACATTTAAAAGGAAAAATATCAAAATAATTAAAATAAAGATCCTAACAATTGATGAAATACACAAAAAAAATTATAAAATTTTAAGTAATGAATTAAGGCCCGGACTAATTATTGGACTTATAGAAAACGTAGGAATTATCATAACAACAAAAACTGATCCTATTCTTTTATTAGAAGCAAAACTAGAGGGTAAAAACGTATCTAGTCAAAATCAATTGATACAACAATTAAATCCTGTAATTGGTGAAAATTTTTCAGACTAAGTTATTTGATCCCTTTTGGATAAACCCCAAATGAAAGAAATTAATATCAAAATATAAAAATAATAATCCGGAAGAGTTGTCTCAGTAATTAATGTATTTAGAAGAAGTTTTATCCCAACAATTAGTATCGCAATGTAACCAGCAGTTTCTAATCTTAAAAATTTCTCTAAAAGACTAAGAAATATACTTGAAGTAAATCGTAATGCTAATACACCTATAATTGCTCCGATAATAACAAGAATATATTGATCACTTATGGCTACTGCTGTTGTTATGCTGTCTATTGAAAATGCAAAATCAGTCAAAGAAAGCAAAACAACAATCTTTAGAAATTTAAAATTATTATTGTTTTTATCATTTTCTGATTCTTGAGTATTTGATTTGCTGCTAAAAAAAATATTTGAAATAAATAAATAAATAAGATATAAACCTGCAAAAATACGGATTATGATAAATTTTAAAAGAATATTAGATAAAAGAATAAGAAATATTCTGAATAATAAAGAAATAGTTATGCCTATATTTAAAGCTTTAGATCTTAATAAAGGACTGTTAAGAGATTTAGTAAGTGATGCTAAAGCAATAGCGTTATCAGCCGATAGCAACAATTCTAAAATAATCAATATCGGTAAAAGTGTAAGAATTTCCGACCAACTATCAACCTGATCAAGCGTGGGTATAAAAGAATTTAATGCAGCAGAATCCATTAATTATTATTCACAACTCATGTAAAATACAATATAATATAACCTTAAGTAGTAATCAAGTTAATTAAATATAAATGAGTTTAAATTCATTAATTAGTTATATTTCAAATTCACAAATAACAACAGAGTTAATAAAAAGAATTAAAAATAATAATGAACTAAATATCACTGGCTCCAGTAGATATGCAAAGTCAATTATAATAAATAGTATTGCTAACAATGAAAATAAAGATATCCTACTTATAAGTCCCAACGAGGAAATTGCCTACAAATGGTATGGATATTTTGATAATATAGATAATAGAAATGTATTATATTATCCTCCAAGTGAAAATTTACCCTATGCATCAATTAATAAGTCAAAGGAGACTGAATATTCACAGTTATCAGTTATCTCTAAAATTATTAAAAAAGAAAGAAAAGAATTAAACATAATAATATCAACTGAAAGATCTCTTCAACCTCATTTAATTAAAAATAATCATTTCAAGGAAAATATATTTACACTAATTAAGGGAAATGAACTAGATATAAAAGAGTTAACAAAAAAGTTAGTTTTACTAGGTTATAGTAAAGAAAATTCAACTTCTCAGGAAGGGTCATGGAGTAGAAGGGGAGAAATTATTGATATTTATCCAGTTAATAATGAACTGCCTATAAGAATAGAATACTTTGATAATACTATTGAAAAAATAAGAGAATATGATCCAATAACACAAAGAACATTAGATAGTATTAATAAGGTTAAAATTGTACAAGTCGGATTTAATTTATTTATAAGAAAAAGGTTAGAGAATTTATCAGAACAAGGTACATTTACTTCAGAAGAAATAACAACTAAGAATAATCTTGATAGATACTTGGGGATAATTGAAGAACATCCATCAAACCTATTAGATTACATAAATAAAGAAACATTAATTGTTATAGACGAAAAAGAGGAATGTAAAAAATTTTCTAATAATTGGTGTCTTGAATCAGATAATAATTTTGAACTATATAAAGATGAAATCGCCAATAACTTAAAATCTAATAATATAAATATAAAAGTTAGATCTAATCTTCATGAAGGATTTGAATCAATTATAAAAACTTTTTGTAATTATAATGTAATAAATTTATATGAATTTGAGTCAAAGAGAAATTCAGATAATAATTTTCTTTTGTCAGATAAACGCATAAATACTTCTTCTAAAAATATTGGTAAACTTTCTAAAGAAATTAATAAATTTATATTAAATAAAGATAAAGTCTGGATATTATCCGCGCAGCCTCTACGAACAAGAAGCTTATTTTTTGAGCATGAATGTAATACAACTTACTTAGAAAAGCCCAACGATATTGAAAACGCTTATAAGTTAATTGACAATTCGACACCAGTAATTATTAAAAATAAAAATAATTATGAAATAGAAGGATTTTATTTACCGATATGGAAAGTAATTCTAATAACAGATAAGGAATTATTTTCTCAGCAAGCTTTATTTAATAATGTATTTATAAGAAGAAGAAAAAGGAGTGTAAATTCAAATATAAATGTAAATAAAATAAATCCAGGAGATTACATAGTTCATAAAAACCATGGTATTGGACAATTTTTAAAAATAGAAAAAATAAACATCACTGGTGAATCAAGAGACTACTTAGTTATTCGTTATCTTGATGGAAAAATAAGTGTTGCAGCTGATCAACTTGGGAGTATAAACAGATATAGATCTAGTGGAAAAATAAAGCCTAGAATAAATAAATTAGGAGGTACAGAATGGTTAAAAATAAAAGATAAAAATAGAAAAATAATAAAAAAAGTTGCCTTAGACATATTAAAACTTTATGCAAAAAGGGAAAAACTTAAAGGTCATATATTTCCAGAAGATGGCCCATGGCAAAAAGAGTTAGAAGAGTCGTTCCCTTATCAACCTACACCAGATCAAATAACAGCTGTTAAAGAAGTAAAAATTGATATGGAAAGTGATAAGCCAATGGATAGATTAGTTTGTGGAGACGTCGGTTTCGGAAAAACAGAAGTAGCAGTAAGAGCAATTTTTAAAGCAATTACATCTGGTAAGCAGGTAATCTTACTTGCTCCAACAACAATTTTAGCTCAACAACACTGGAGAACTTTTTATAATAGATTTTCTCCTTACCCAATAAAGGTTTCTCTACTGAACAGATTTAAAACAAATACTGAGAAAAAAGATATTTATAATGGTTTAAAAAATAACAAAATTGATTTAGTTATAGCTACTCATCAAATTTTAGGAAAAGAGATCGAAATTAAAAACCTAGGGTTACTTGTTATTGACGAAGAACAAAGATTTGGAGTTAGGCAAAAAGAGAAAATTAAAAATATAAAAACAAATATTGACGTTTTAACTCTCTCAGCTACACCAATTCCAAGAACTCTATACATGAGTTTGTCTGGCCTTAGACAAATGAGTTTATTAAATACCCCTCCTCCCTCTAGAAGATCGATTAAAACTTATTTATCTGAAATTGATATGGATGTAATCAGAACTGCGATAAGTCAAGAACTTGACAGAGGTGGCCAAATTTTCTATGTTCTTCCAAGAATATCTGACATTGATCAAGCGGTTAATAAATTAAAAAATATGTTTAAAGATTTAAAGTACATTGTCGCTCATGGACAGATGAATGAAATAGATCTTGAAAATGCAATGATTGCATTTAATAATGGCGAGGTAGATCTAATGATTTGTACTACAATTATTGAAAGCGGATTAGATATACCAAGAGTTAACACAATTGTAATCGAAGATTCACATAAATTTGGTCTGTCACAACTTTATCAATTACGTGGAAGAGTCGGAAGAAGTGGAATACAAGCTCATGCATGGCTATTTTATCCAAATATAAACAAAATTAATGATGCCTCTAAGCAAAGGCTAAAGGCTATCAAAGATTTCTCTGATCTAGGAAGCGGATATCAACTAGCCATGAAAGATATGGAAATAAGAGGTGTTGGGAGTTTATTAGGCGAAGAGCAAAGTGGAAAAGTTAATGCCATAGGATATGACTTATATATTGAAATGCTTCATGAAGCAATATCAGAAATAAATGGTCAAGAAATACCTGAAGTAAATGATACGCAAGTCGATTTGCCGGTTAATGCTTTCATCCCTGCAACATGGATATTAAACCGAGAAGAGAAACTAGATGCCTATAAATATGCTACTGAATGTACTAACCATCAGGAGCTTACAGAGCTAGCAACTGACTGGTCAAATAGGTATGGAGTTTTACCCAAACCTGTTGAATCTTTAATAATGTTAATGAAGTTGAAATTGTTAGCAAAAAAGTGTGGGTTTGATAAAATTAAACTTAAGAAACCAAATGTAATTATTGAAACTAGACTAAAAAACTCTACATTTAAACTTATTAAAAAAGGTTTACCATCAAATATTCAATCAAAATTTAATTATGAAGAAGATAGTCAGTTCTCAAAAATAACTATTAGAGGATTAGGTATCACAGATACTCAAAATCAAATTGATCAGTTAATTTATTGGTTAGGACTTTTTGTAAAAGAAATAAATAACTTTGAAAAAGAAACTTCCGTTACAAAGATCTAAAACATTAAATAAATATTTAATAACCGCGGATAAGTTAAATTTCGGTTAGGTTGGTATAAAATTTTTTTGTTAAATGGGTGAATACATTGATGTCGGATTACAAACTTCGATTTTACCTTTTACTTTACTAATTTCATCAGTAGTTGTTGGAATATATGCTTTACTAGGATTTGAAACTGAGAATGATGATGATGATTCAGATTCTGGGAGCGGAGGTTTGATGAATCCTATTTAATTTTTAATCGGCTAGTTTTTCTTTTTACAACTTTTAATATTCTTGAAAAAGAGCCAATAATTAAAATTAAAGCAAATATCAATGAAAATATAATAAATACAAATAAACAAATTTCATAAATATACGAAATTGAGTCCAAAACGTTTGAAAACAATTTACTAAAATTATCTAATAAGTTATCAAAAATTAGATTTTTATTTGGGATTAAATAATTTAGATAAATTATTAAGCCACTAAAAAATATCATAATAAAAGATTCATTTATTAATTTACTTTTAGACTTTCTCCTCAAAGATAACTTTTTTTTAAAAAAATATTTATCAGAGTTCTTATTCAAATTTGGTATTTTTAAATCAGCCATTTATAAAAATCAAACAAATTAATAAAAAAGAACTCTTAAATAAGAATTATTTTTTATATTAACTTCATTGAGGATTTAATGCTAATAAGTTTGTTTTTAGTATTTAATAATGCGCTATTATCATTTCGATCATAAACATAAATTAAAGCAGTAGAAACGAGAAAAATAGAACATAGTGAAAATAATGGAGGCAATAGAAAATTAAAAATATTTTTTTTATCCAATAAACTTAAATAATTTTTATTTTTAAAGTTTGTAAATTCTTTTTGATAAATATTTTTTACTTTATTTGAAGAACCTAATTGGTCAAAACAATTTATAGCATCTGCTAAAACTGAATTTCCAATTCTTATATTTAGAGGTTTTACTTCAGGTTTGGTACTCTTCAAAAGAAGTATATGTGTATAAAAATTTTCAGGAGTAATGTCAATTAAATTGGATTCATATCTGGGATTTTCATCATTTAAAAGGGAAATAGAGTAAGAATAAAAAGCCGTCATAATCGACTTTAAATGATCTAGATTTCCTTCTATAACAGGCTTATCAATAATCATAAGTTTCCATTGCGAAATAATTGATATATAGTCGTTATTTTCGTTTTTCGAATAATCAGGCAATCCAATAATTTCAAGGCTTACTGAAGATTGATTAAATAAAAATTTATTTTGAAACATATCAATAATTAAGTAAATTTGTTCTTAATTTTAGATACCCATCGTCTGAGACGCACAAAGCTAAAGTAAGTATAATTTTATTAAAAACCTCGTCATTAGAATTAGGATCAAGAAGTTTTTTGACCTTCATACTATTAGTATTAAATCGTTCCTTAATTAATTCAATATATCTTTTCTTAAATTCATTCCAAGCATTAGGATTTCTAATAAGATCATCTCTGGATTGAAGTATTTGTCTTAAGTAAGGATATAAAAACTTTGCTAATTCAGCAGCAAGTTTAATTAGTGCTTCAAATTCCTCTAATTTAATATTGATATTATTAAAAGAATTTCTCATTGGGTTATTATTCCTCAATTTCCAAATAGTAACTCTATTAGGTAAGACTTGCTTTAAATTAAGTTTGACTGATAAAGAATGAAGAGATTCAGCACAATTTAAATCAATAGTTTCTAGAGCTAATAAAAGTAAATCAAGTTTTTGTATAGATTCTCTAGATATCTGTTTTCCTTTGGATAAGATAGTAATAATTAACTACGAATGCTATTTATAGATTATAACAGAATATTTATTATTTACTTTGAAATAAAAAAGTATAAAACTCGTCCAGTTCTTCAATTGTTAATATTCCATAATTCCATAGAAGAATAGGAAGTGGCGTATTATTTTCAATTGCCAACTTTAATCCTAGCTCTATCGAAGACTCGTTTAATCCAATTTCATCCATAAGAAAAAATATTATTTTTCTATTTGAATAATTATCCATAGAAATTATTTAATTGACGAATAGATTAAAGACTTAGTCATATGATTTAATATGATTCTCCTGATAAAAATAAACTTATTTAAAAGTAAAAAAGAGAATTTTCTAAAAGGTAATAAGAAAAATTTATTATTTGCAAAAAATTGAATTAAAGAATCTGTTACAACAATAGTTGAAATAATATCTAAAAATCTTATAAAATAGTATTTATATTTAAATAAGTTTAAAGCTCTACTACTGATAGGAACATTTTTATTAAATATGTCATAAATGACATTAACATCTCTCCAACAAGTGTTTAACCCTTGTCCTCCAACAGGATGGAAGGTATGAAATGAATCTCCAACAAAAACATACTTTTTGAAATTAAAAATTGGTAGACGAAAAGATAGAGAAACGGGGAAAATATTAATATTGCTATTGATTTGATCTAACTTAAAATTAACAGGTAGTATAGTTGATAAGTTATCTAACAAAAAACTTTTACTTGAATTTAATCTATCTATTGATTTAGATGTAGTAGCAGTCCAAATTATTTGATATTTATTTTTATCTAGTGGTAATAAAGCTAATGGACCTTCCTTCCTAAATATTTCATATGCACGCCTAGGAACATTTCCCCTAACTAAAACCTCAAATGTTATGCAAGACTGATTATATGATTTTCTAATATCTATAAAATTTTGATTTTTTTTGTGGTTTGAATTTGCTCCGGTTGATACAAATTTATAATCAAATTTAATATAATCAAAAGATAGATCTAAAGAAGATTTAAAAAATACATTATCAATATTATCTACCTCATTGAAAAATACATTCATAAGATCAGAATGTTTAACTACCCAGCCAATAGTATTTAAAGAACGAATATCATCATCTAAATCAGAAGTTGTTAAAATTGTAAATAGAGAAGTTACGCTGTCCGAAATTGATAGAGAATCAAATTTATAAAGATAAGGTTTTAATTTACTCCAAAGATTAAATTTTGAAAGTATCTTCCTTGTTGAATGAGTAATAGCATATGTTTTGTCTTTATTTATAAGCTTCTCTCTTGTTAGTGAATCTGTAATGTAAATATTAAAATTTAATTTCGCTAAAGATATTGCCAAAAGTAATCCAGAGGGACCTGAACCAACAATTTTAAAATTTAAATTATTATTCATTAACTAAAAGATATAACTACAATTTACTTCAAATAAATATAGCAAATTTCTTCAAATGCTGGTCGAAGCAAATATGGGTACTCTCCTATCCAAATTTTTTCCTCTGGTAACCATGCATCAGTCAAGTAAATCTCTCTTTCAAAGTTTCTAAAATTAGATGAAATTATGCACCTTATATTAGAACCAACTCTAATAAGACTATGTTTGTTTTCCATGGGAAAACTAATTTTATCTAAATAACCATCCTCATCCTCCAATTCAATAACTAACCAAGTTCTTTTTTTTTCAATCAACTCTAAACGACCTTGCCTATTTGATTGCTCACGTGAACTTTCAATTTTTTCAGTTTTATAGATATCAGAAACATAACCATCGAAAAGAGAAAAGAACTTATTTTTTTTATATTTAATATTTTTTCTGCTTGATTCAAGAATTGGTCCCCATATTATGTAAAGGAAAAAAATTACACATAATAGTAACCAAAGATTTTCAGTCTGAGTTGATGATTGACTAATAAAAAGTAAGAGATTTAAAATTCCTCCAATAGAGGATATAATAAGTCTCTGAAGAATTTTCCTGGGATCTCCAAGTGTATATTTAAACTGACCACCTGTCCCAACAGAAGGGATAAGTTTAGAAATTTGATTCTGTTTTATTGGTATAAGCATTTAAAATATTAATTTTTCAAGTCCATAAATTAACGAATCAAATTTACCTATTTTTCTTATTGCCTGCAAAACGCCAGGCATATAAGCTTTTCTGTCAATAGTGTCATGTTTAATTGTGTATGTTTCTCCAGGAGAACCCATAATAACTACTTGATGAGCCAAAAGCCCAGGCAATCTTATTGAATGAATATTTAGGCCTGAATCTCTTATACCTCCTCTTACTCCTTTTACTGATTCAGATTCCTTAACTAAGCTTTGATTATATTTTTTTGGATATTCTTCAATCATTTCTGCAGTTTTAATACAAGTTCCACTAGGAGAATCTGCTTTTTGATTGTGATGCATTTCTATTAATTCAATATTATCGTAAAACTTTGCTGCTACAGAAGCAGCTTGTTGAAGAAGAACCATTCCTACAGAAAAATTTGGAATTATTCCACAACCTATGTTTGCTTTTTGAGCAAAAATAGCCAAATCTTTTATTTGAGAGGGAGTAAGACCTGTAGTCCCTACAATTGGGGATATCCCGTAAGCAATTGCAGATCTAGTATTTTCATAAACAGAATTAGGATGAGTAAAGTCAACCAATACTGGCTTAATATTCTCATTTCGATAATCTTGACTTATTGAACATAAAGAACCCTCAAGGTCATTTGAGACAAGAACTTCACTTTTTTTAAGATTTAACAATTGTGAAATGTTTTCACCATTATTTTTTTTATTTGTATCAATTGCTGCAACAAGTTCACAATCAGAAGAATTTAGGACGGAATTAACAACCTCACTTCCCATTCTGCCTAATGCACCAGAAACAAGTACAGGTATAGTTTTTTTAGAATTTTTGATCATTTTTAATAAAAAATTTTTTTTAAAGGTTGTTACACGCTATTTATATTGCACACAATAACGGCAATTCACCCGTAGGCTGGTAAAAATACTTAAAGAGAATCAATGTTTACGCAGGTCCGCTCAGCAAATCGCAGAGTTTCTCCTGTCGAGGATAACAAACATAAAATTGTTATAAAAGCAGTCTATGTTGTCCTTGAACCACAATATCAAAACTCCTTAACAGAAGCTGCAAAATCAATAAATGAAATCAATGGCCCTATAGGGATAGATCTTAGCGGATATCTAATAGAAGAACTTAGAAACGGCAAAAATTTCGAAGATTTTAAAGTTGATATAGCTAGTGCAGATATATTTGTTGCCTCCTTAATATTTATTGAGGATTTAGCACAAAAAGTTGTAGATGCAGTTTCACCATATAAAGAGAATCTTAAAGCCTCTATAATTTTCCCCTCAATGCCTGAGGTTATGAGATTAAACAAATTGGGTTCATTTAGCATGGCTCAACTTGGACAATCTAAAAGTATTATTGGAGATCTTATTAAAAAGAAAAAAGAATCTGATGGTGCTAGTTTCCAAGATTCAATGTTGAAGTTACTTAATACATTGCCTTCAATACTCAAATATTTACCTGTAGAAAAAGCACAAGATGCAAGAACATTTATATTAAGTTTTCAATATTGGCTTGGCGGAACTACAGAGAATCTGAAGAACTTCTTATTAATGATCTCAGAAAAATATGTAGTGTCAGAAAATATAAAAGATCAGTTAGAAGAATTTAAAATACAAGATCCTGAAACTTTCCCAGATTTAGGCATATGGCATCCATTAGCTCCAAATATGTTTGAAAGTTTAAATGAATATCAAAATTGGGAAAAAAATAGAAAAGACATAAAACCAAAAGATGATAAAACTCCAACAATTGGATTAGTTTTACAAAGAAGTCACATAGTTACTGGTGATGATGCTCATTATGTAGCCGTAATACAAGAATTAGAATATCGAGGTGCTCGTGTTTTACCTATTTTCTGTGGTGGATTAGATTTTTCTAAACCAGTAGATGAATTTTATTATGATTCAATTGATAAGGAAAGAGCAATAGTTGATGGGGTTGTATCTTTAACAGGATTTGCATTGGTAGGTGGTCCTGCAAGACAAGATCATCCAAAAGCTATTAATTCACTAAAAAAGCTAAATAGACCATATATGGTTGCATTACCATTAGTATTTCAAACAACTCAAGAATGGGAGAAAAGTGATTTAGGGTTGCACCCTGTTCAAGTTGCACTCCAAATTGCGATACCAGAATTAGACGGAGCTATTGAACCTATTATTCTTTCAGGTCGTGATGATGCTACTGGTAAAGCTCATACTCTCCAAGACAGAGTAGATGTTATTGCAGAAAGAGCAATAAAATGGTCCAGTCTTAGGGTTAAAAAAAGGGAGGAGAAGAAGTTAGCGATAACTGTATTTAGTTTTCCACCTGACAAAGGAAATGTTGGAACAGCAGCTTATTTAAATGTATTTGGTTCCATTTATAGAGTTCTTTTAGAAATGAAAGCTAAAGGGTATCAAATTGATGAACTTCCTAAAAACTCCAAAGAATTAATGGAGAAAGTTATTAATAACCCAGAGGCTATGGATGGTTCTCCTGAGTTAAATATTGCTCATAAGATGACTGTAAAAGAATATGAGGAATTTACACCTTACTCAAAGAGATTAGAAGAAAACTGGGGTAAACCTCCTGGAAACTTAAACAGCGATGGACAAAATTTACTTATTTACGGAAAACATTTTGGAAATGTATTTATAGGAGTACAACCAACATTTGGATATGAGGGAGATCCAATGAGATTACTTTACTCAAGAAGTGCAAGTCCTCACCACGGATTTGCCGCTTATTACACTTACGTGGAAAAAATATGGGGAGCTGATGCCGTTCTACATTTTGGAACACACGGTTCACTTGAATTTATGCCTGGGAAACAAATGGGCATGAGTGAAACTTGCTACCCAGATTCTTTAATAGGATCTCTGCCAAATTTATATTATTACGCAGCAAATAATCCATCAGAAGCAACAATTGCAAAAAGAAGAGGTTACGCATCAACAATAAGTTACCTAACTCCTCCAGCAGAAAATGCAGGCCTTTATAAAGGACTTAAAGAATTGAGTGAGCTTGTAGGTTCTTATCAACAACTCAGAGAAAGTAGTAGAGGTATTCAAATTGTTAATGCGATTATAGAGACTTCAAAGCAATGTAATCTCGACAAAGATGTAGAACTCCCTGTTGGTGAAGTAGAGGAACTAACTATTGAAGATAGAGATCTGTTTGTAGGGAATATATATAAGCAATTAATGGAGATTGAAAGTAGATTATTACCATGTGGACTCCATACAATTGGTGAGGCTCCTACTGCTGAGGAAGCTGTTGCCACATTAGTAAATATAGCTTCGTTAGAAAGAGAACAAGAAGGTCTTAGATCCTTACCAGGTTTATTAGCAGAATCAATAAATTTAAAAATTGATGAAGTTTACGAAGGTAATAATAAGGGGGAACTTGAATTTGTTGAACTAAACGAAAAAATTATTAAAACTGCCAGAGAATCAATATTTGCAATGGTCAACAGTTTAAAAATTGTTAACGGCAGAGTCTATTTGGAGAAATCACTATTTTCAAAAATATTAGATTTCTTGAAAATTTTTGGTTTAAATTTACCTACCCCTTGGTTGAGAGTATGTAGATTAAATGGATTTAATGAAGTAAATCAAAAAGAATTAAATAAATTATTTGACTATTTATTATTCTGCCTTGAACAGGTTTGTGCAGATAAAGAAATGGATAGCCTCATAAAAGCGTTGGATGGGAATTATGTATTACCTGGTCCTGGAGGAGATCCTATTAGGAACCCAAGCGTTTTACCAAGTGGTAAAAATATTCATGCACTTGATCCACAATCAATTCCCACTACTGCAGCAGTAGCGGCAGCTAAATCTGTTGTAGATAAATTAATTGAAAGACAAAAAGAAGAGCAAGGAACTTGGCCTGAAACAATAGCTTGTGTTTTATGGGGTACAGACAATATCAAAACTTATGGTGAATCTCTAGCTCAAATTTTATGGTTTGTAGGAGTCAAACCAAAACCTGATTCTGTTGGTCGAATTAATAAATTAGAACTTATCCCGTTAGAGGAACTTGGTAGACCAAGAATTGATGTGGTTGTAAATTGCTCTGGAGTTTTTAGGGATTTATTTATAAACCAAATGGCACTAATTGATCAGGCCGTTAAATTAGCTGCAGAAGCAGAAGAACCATTAGAGTCCAACTTTGTAAGAAAACATTCATTAGAACAAGCTGAAAAAGAGGGCACCTCAATAAGGGAGGCTTCAGCAAGAGTATTTTCAAATGCTAGTGGAAGCTATAGTTCAAATGTCAACTTAGCTATTGAAAATTCAACCTGGGAGGAAGAAAATGAATTGCAAGAAATGTACCTTTCAAGAAAAACTTATGCTTTTAATTCTGATAATCCAGGAGAAATGAATCAAAAAAGGGATGTATTTGAGTCTGTCATGAAAACTGCTGATGTAACATTTCAAAACCTTGACTCTTCTGAAATCTCTCTAACTGATGTTAGCCATTATTTTGATTCTGATCCTACTAAATTAATAAAAACCTTAAGGGATGATGGAAAAGAACCAAGTAGTTACATTGCAGACACAACAACATCCAATGCTCAAGTTAGGACATTAGGTGAAACAATTAGACTTGATTCTAGAACCAAGCTTTTGAATCCAAAATGGTATGAAGGAATGCTTAAGTCAGGATATGAAGGAGTTAGAGAACTATCTAATAGACTTAACTACACACTTGGATGGAGCGCAACAAGTGGCCAAGTAGATAACTTTGTTTATGAAGAAACTAATGAAACATTCATTAGTGATAAAGAAATGAGGAAAAGGCTTATGGATTTAAATCCTAATAGTTTCAGAAGAATAGTTGGAACATTGCTCGAAGTAAATGGGAGAGGTTATTGGGAAACATCCGATGAAAATATAGAGCAACTTAAAGAACTTTATCAAGAGGTAGAGGATAAAATTGAGGGAGTTAAATAGTAAAAATTAATCTTTATCTAAAAATGTGATCTGCCACTTTTAAAACTTGATAATTTATTTTTACATTATGAACTCTTACTAAGTGAATATTTTCTTGAGAACAAAGACAACTAATAGCAAGTGTTCCTATATCTCTATCTTTGGGATTAGGTTGATTTAAGATTTCTCCAATAAATCTTTTTCTTGATGCACCAATTAAGATTGGAAATTCAAATTTTTTAAAGAGAGGTACGTTTCTTAGAATTTCTATGTTCTGTTTAGTATCCTTTGAAAATCCAATACCGGGATCCCAAATTATTTTATCCTTATTAACTTTTTTGTTTAGAGCTTTTTTTGTCAAACTTTCAAGAGAGTGAATAATATCCACTAAAAAATCATCATAATTTGTCAAATTATTCATGTTTGCGCTATCACCGCGACTATGAGTAATTACGAAAGGACAATTAAATTCTGAGACAACATCTAAAATCTCCTCATCCCTTCTGCCTCCCGTGACATCATTAATCCAATTCGCACCATTTAAGAGAGCTTCATGAGCAACCTCAGAATTAAATGTATCAATAGAAATAAGAATATTGGGATATTCACTTCTAATTTTTTTTAAATATGGTATTAATCTTTTCGATTCATTTTTCGCTCCGATTTCTATCGCTCCGGGTCTAGTACTTTGAGCACCAAGATCAATTACGTCAACGCCATTTGAAACAAAATAATTTACTTGATCTAAAACTTTTTCTATCGAACAAAAATCACCTCCATCACTAAATGAATCAGGAGTTAAATTAATAATCCCCATTATTGAGGTTTTCTTCCCCCAATCATAAGGCCAAGGGTAATTATTATTCGAAATTTGCAATTCTTGAAAAACTTATAGGATCTAAAGAAGAACCACCTACTAAGACACCATCAATGTCACTCATTGACATTATCTCATCAATATTATTAGGTTTAACAGAACCTCCATATTGGATGATTACGTCACTAAAACCAATCAACCTCCTTATCAAAGCACATATATTATTTGCGTCACTTGCTTCACAAGTTTTACCTGTACCAATAGCCCATATAGGTTCATAAGCAACAATAAGATTAGATGGATCAGTATTCTCCAATCCCTGCTCAACTTGTCTGGTAATGATCCTATCGGCTTCACCTCTTTCTCTTTGCTCAAGAGTTTCACCAACACAAACTATTGGAGTTAGTCCACTTGATTGAGCAAAGACAGCTCTTTTATTAATTTGTGCATCAGTTTCACTAAAATATTTACGAGGTTCACTATGTCCAACAATTGCATATTTTACATTGTGTTCAATAAGCATATTGGGGGAGATTTCTGCAGTAAAAGCACCTTTATCTTCCCAATGGATATTTTGACTTGCAATATTTAAATATTCAAAATTTGTATAATTTGAAAAAGTAGAAATAGCTGTAAAGGGAGGGGCAATTACTATTTTTCTGTCATTAGGAATTTCTTGAATAAGAGGAAGAAAGTCTTCCAAATATTTTTTTGTATCAGCACAAGTCATGTGCATCTTCCAATTACCAGCGATTACAGATTTTCTCAAAATATGTTGTCTAAGAAAAATATACTAATATAGCTTCGGTTTTTAGGCTAATCATTCAAAAATTAATTCACTTTTTAGAAACATAACTTTATCTCCTTTAACTAATTTTCTTCCTCTTTTTTTTTCTATTTCTCCATTAACTTTTATTTGACCAGAATTTATAAGAATTTTTGCCTCGCCTCCTGAAGATACAACGTTATTCCATTTTAAAAATTGATTTAATTTCATTGTTTTATAAATCCATAGCTATTGATAAAGTAAAAGAAGTACTCAAAATTAATATTTTGCAATTAATTCCACCAATCACTCCATATATTAATAGATTTATTAAAGGTTTTATATGCATGATAATTTATGTAGCATGTTGGCCAATATTAGCTTTTTTAGCTGGAAAATTAATACCCGCTATTGGATCTGGAGAAATATCAACTGTAGCTAATATTATAATAAATTCTCTTGTTGTATTTTTAATTCAAAAAACTGCTCAATATGGGCAAGATGTTTATATTGCCATGCCTTCATTAGAGATAAGTGAAGTAATGCGACAAAATTTATTTAGTAAAATTCACAAAATAAAAATGAATTTTATCGACAATATTTCTGCAGGAGATATTACTTATAGGCTTACCGAGGATGCTGACAGAGTCAGTGAAGTAATTTATAAAACATTTCAAGATACATTACCATGCGTGTTGCAATTATTAGCAGTAATTATCTATATGTTTTATTTAGACTGGTCGTTAACGATATCAACATTTATTTTAGCTCCAATAATTGTATTATCAGTAAATAACTTTGGGAAAAGAGTTTTAATAGCATCTGAAAAAAGTCAAGAATCAACAAGCGATTTAGCTGGTTTAATAGGAGAATCTATTAACGGAATTTCGACAATAAGATCATTTGCAGCAGAAAATTGGATTAAAGGTAGATTCGATAAAAGATTGAGAAGTAATAAACAAGCAAAATATAAAACACTTAAATTACTTGCTATCCAACATCCAATAGTAGGTTTTATTGAAGCCTTTGGAATATTGGCAATATTAGGTTTAGGAGCGTTAAGAATTAACCTAGGTCTTTTAAATAGCGAAGAATTTAGTAGTTTTTTTGCTGCAATATTAATGCTAATAGACCCTATTAGTCACATTAGTACAAATTTTAATGATTATAAACAAGCAGAAGCTTCATTAAAAAGATTAAAAAAATTAAATATACAACCCATGGAAAAAGATGAGCGGTATTTAGAAAAAATTTTAAAAATAAATGGGAAAATAGAATTCAATAATGTTAGTTTTGAATATAAAAAGAATAATGAAGTTTTAAAAGATATCAATTTAAAAATTTTAACAGGGCAGGTAATTGCATTTGTAGGATCATCAGGAGCTGGGAAAAGCACGATGATGTCTTTGATATTAAAGTTTATAAGCCCTAAGAAAGGGAATATTTATATAGATGACAAAAACATAAAATCTATAAGCTCAATAGATATCAGAACAAATATTGCATTAGTTCAACAACAACCTTTTTTATTCAGTGGAAGAATAATTGATGTAATAAGAATGGGAAGGAACTTTAGTGAACAGGATGTAATTAAGTCTGCCAAGATTGCAAATGCTCATGAATTTATTCTTAAACTTCCTGGCAAATATGAAACAAATATTACAGAAAGAGGATCTAACTTTTCAGGAGGTCAGATTCAAAGATTAGCAATAGCACGCGCGATATTAGGAAACCCTTCTATACTTTTACTAGATGAAGCTACTAGTGCATTAGATTCAGATTCAGAAGCAGAAGTTCAAAAAGGGTTAAATCAAGCAATGAATAATAGGACAGTTATAATCGTCGCTCATAGGTTATCCACTACGCAGGGTGCAGATAAAATAGTTGTTTTTGATAAAGGGAAAATTGTAGATAGTGGGAAACATATAGATTTGTTCAATAAAGATGGAATTTATAAAGAATTATGTGAAAAACAGTTGATAAAGGTTACTTAATTGTATTTAATTTAATAAAAGATAAAATCATGACTGAAAAAAATATTGAAAATAAAAATCCAGTCCCAACTTTTGAGGGGGGGGAATATAATATTAATGATTTTCTAATGAAATAAAAAGAACTAATTAAAGAATTACAAATAGCTGAAACTCAGCTAAAAATTCATGAAGAAATATTTAAATTATTATCCATTGGTAGAAACACCCTAACAAACCGATTAAGAGAGAAACTTAATATTATGAATAGATTCTATTAGTTATGAATTTCCTGAAGTGATAAAGTATCTATCTTATTTAACCGTAATGATTTAATTGCTTTCAAAGCTGCTTTTGCTCCAGGAATAGTAGTAAAAGTAGGAATATTATATTCTAGGGATGCTCTTCTGAGATAAGCATCATCATGAAGAGCCTGAGATCCAACTGGTGTATTAATAACTAAATGGATAAGACCAGAACGAATTGAATCTTCAATGTTAGGCCTTCCTTCATGAACCTTTAAAACTTCATCAACTTCAATCCCTAAATTAAATAAATATTTAGCAGTACCCTTAGTCGCGACTAATTTAAAACCTAAAACTATTAGTTCTCTTGCAATATATTCTAATTTCTCTTTATCTAAATCATTAGTAGATAAAAAAGCAACACCCTGTGAAGGGACACCATTTCCAGCAGCTAATTCAGATTTTGCATAAGCAAGGCCAAAATCATCTGCCAATCCCATTACTTCACCTGTAGAACGCATTTCAGGGCCTAGTAAAGCATCAGAGCCAGGAAACCTTTTGAAAGGTAAAACAGCTTCCTTAACCGCTTGATATTTAGGTATTAGTTCTTTAGTAAAATTTATATCTTTTAAAGAGGATCCTTGCATTAATTGAGTCGCCAATTTCGCAACAGGTTTACCAATAGCTTTGGAAACAAAAGGTATAGTTCTTGATGCTCGAGGATTAGCCTCAAGAATAAATAATTGATTTTCTTCATTACAGTGATTTCTAATTGCAAATTGCAAATTAATTAAGCCAACAACATTTAATCTATTTGCAATTAATTTTGTCCACTTTTTAGCAGTATCTAATGTTTGTTTGGATAAAGAAATTGAAGGTAGGCAACATGCAGAATCACCAGAATGGATACCTGCAGGTTCTACATGCTCCATAAGACCTGCTATAACAACCGAACCGGTTTTATCACATAAAGCATCAACATCAATTTCTATTGCATTACTTAAATATTGATCCAAAAGAATCGGATGATCTGGAGAAACCTTAACGGCCTCCTTTATATATCGAGATAAATCATTTTTATCTTTAACTATTTCCATAGCCCTTCCACCTAAGACATAAGAGGGCCTTACGACTAGAGGGAATCCTATATTATTTGCAACTAATATTGCCTCTTCTTCATTACGCGCTATTCCATTGAGCGGTTGTCTTATATTTAATTCTTCTAGAATCTTTGTGAATTCTTCTCTATCTTCTGCTATGTCAATTGAATGAGGAGATGTTCCAAGAATTTTTGATTTACATTTAATACCTTCCTTTGACTCCAACCAATTAGATAAAGGCAAAGACAACTTAAGAGGTGTTTGTCCTCCAAATTGAACTATCAATCCATATGGTTTTTCAGCCTCAATAATATTAAGAACATCTTCTAAAGTGACAGGCTCAAAATATAAAATATCGCTTGTATCATAATCAGTTGATACAGTCTCAGGATTACTATTAACCATTATCGTTTGATAACCATTACTTGAGGCTTGATACGAGGCATGACAGCAACAGTAATCAAATTCAATACCTTGACCAATTCTATTAGGTCCACCTCCCAATATCATAATTTTTTTTAAATACTTATCGTTATCGGCAGAAATTTCATTGTCATTTATATTTAAATAGTTATCTAAAAAAGCTTCTTCATAGCTTGAATAATGATAAGGAGTTTCAGATGAAAATTCAGCTGAACAAGTATCCACAGTTTTGTAAAGTGGTAAAACTTTCAATTTTTTTCGATAATTTCTTACTTCAAAAAATTCAGAGTTAGTTAATTTTGCAATCTGTTGATCTGAAAAGCCCAATTGCTTTGCACTTAACATTAAATCTCTATCAATTCGAGTAAGTTCATTCCCTTTTAAAAAGTCATTCTGAAAATTAAAAATATTTCGTAACTTCTCAATAAACCACAAATCTATATTCGTTATTTCATTAATATAAGAATTAGTCTTACCAGATTCCATTGCTTTTTTTACTATTAATATCCTTTCAGCAGTTGGGGTTCGTAAATTTTTCTTTAAATCATTATCGTTATTAAAATCTTCAATAGAATCGCATTCCCAACCACAAATTCCAATTTCTAAAGATCTCAAAGCTTTTTGAAAAGATTCTTCAAAAGATCGGCCAATTGCCATTGATTCTCCAACAGATTTCATTGATGTATTTAAAATGTTTGAAGAGCCTTTAAACTTTTCAAAAGCGAATCTTGGGACCTTCGTTACAACGTAATCAATTGAGGGTTCAAAGCATGCAGGCGTTTTTTTTGTAATATCATTAATAATTTCATCAAGTGTGTATCCCACAGATAACAAAGCCGCAATCTTAGCTATAGGAAAACCTGTAGCTTTACTAGCTAATGCTGAAGATCGACTTACCCTTGGGTTCATTTCGATTACTATTACATCACCATTTTTTGGATTTACCGCAAATTGTATATTACTTCCTCCTGTTTCAACACCTATCTCTCTTATTATTTTTAACGATAAATCTCTAAGTCTTTGGTATTCTTTATCAGTTAATGTTTGAGCAGGGGCCACTGTAATTGAGTCGCCAGTGTGAACACCCATTGGGTCTAAATTTTCAATACTGCAGATTATAACAACATTATCAGCTGTATCTCTCATAACTTCTAATTCAAACTCTTTCCAACCTATTAAAGATTTTTCAATTAAAATTTGATTACTAGGACTTTCATCTAAACCAGATTTGCAAAGATCATTAAATTCTTCAAGATTGTATGCTATTCCCCCTCCAACTCCACCTAAAGTAAAAGCTGGTCTTATGATTAACGGGTATGAATTTATTTGCTTAGATACTTCTCTTGCTTCAAATAGATCAGAAGCGATTCCTGAAGGACATACATTTACATTTATATTTTCCATCGATTCTTTAAATAGTTTCCTATCCTCAGCCTTGTTAATAGCTTTTAAATCAGCTCCTATTAATTCAACATTATTATTTATCAAAAAATCAGATTCAGAAAGTTTTACAGCCAGATTCAAGGCAGTTTGACCACCCATTGTAGGAAGAATCGCATCTGGCTTTTCCTTTAAAATTATTTGAGAAACTATTTCTGGAGTCAAAGGTTCAATATAGGTTTTATTTGCGATTTCAGGATCAGTCATTATTGAAGCTGGATTAGAATTAATTAAAATAATTTCATATCCAGCTTTTCTTAAAGCTTTACAAGCTTGAGTACCTGAATAATCAAACTCACATGCTTGTCCTATAACAATTGGACCTGAACCAAGAATTAGAATTCTTTTAAGATCACCTCTTTGAGGCATAATTACAAATATTCATTTATTTAATGCTACTTACAAATCATCAGTTGTTAATCAAGTTACTTGAAAAGCAACATTTGTTTCTATAGTATTGATAATAAAACATAATTTATGAGCGAACTTCAGAGACTTAAAAGTTTGTTGCCTCCGGAGAATGAAAGTTGGGTTTTTATTGAAGCTGCCGCCGCCATAGATCCTCCATTGATTACATTAGAGGAAATTGGTAGTGACGAAGTTGAAATTCAAATAGATTTAGATGAATGGGATAATTATGCAATTGATCACAGAAATTTATTGTTTTGGCATGAAGTCGGAAAGATTCAAAATGATGCAATTCCACGAGACGGATGGGAAATGGCAGCTTTAGCAATAGGCCTTGGTGGAGCGATAGGTGAACTATGGGTACAAGATGGATTACTTTTGATACTTGCTCTTGGCTTGTCAGGTTTTGCAGGATATAGACTTTACCTGAAAAATAATTCTGAGAAAAGATTACAAGATGCTATTTTTGCAGATGAAAGAGCCATAGATCTTGCTTGTAGATTTGGGTATAGTATCCCAAATGCTTATAAAAGCCTTGGCGGGGCTTTGAAAGAGCTAATAGAAAAAACTAGAAAAAAGAAAAAAAGAATAATATTTGAAGATAGATTAGAAGCATTAAGAAAAAGTGCTGAAAAAGCCAGGTCAGAATTATCACAACAAGAGGGTTCAGACAAATCAGTTTCAAGTGAAAACGTTTATGGACAATAAATTGTTAGTTTTAATGGCGGCTAAAGCCTGTGATATAAAAAAGGCTCAGGAGATAAAATTGATTAAAATTGATAAAGTTTCATATATTAGTGAATGGATACTTATTGCTGAAGGCTTATCAGATGTTCAAGTTAGATCAATTACTAATTCTGTCGAGGTAGAACTTAGAGAAAAAGCAAAGATTGAACCAATTAGAAAAGAAGGAGTTAGCGAAGCAAAATGGGCACTACTTGATTATGGTGATTTAATAGTAAATATTTTTCAACCTAAAATAAGAAAATTCTATGACCTTGAATCATTTTGGAGTAATGGAGATGACCTCAATTTCCCATAATAAATATTGATGAATCAATTTAACTGCCCAGTACCTAAAGATCAACAGCCTACGAATGAATTTATTGAATTATCAAAATCTAAAATATTTACTTGGCCAAAATCAAAGAAATTTTTTTCATACATTTTACTAAAGTTTTGGATCGGAACATTTTTTATATTTGTTGTAATATCTTCAGGAAGTGCATATTTTGAAACATCTACATTAAGGTACATTTTATTAAGCTTTTTTAGTAGTTTATCATTACCATTTCTTTTCTCTATCAGGTTATATCTTGGTTGGAACCACATATTCAAAAGATTAACTTCTGAAAAAGTGGAATACGAAGAATCAGGTTGGTATGACGGACAAATATGGATTAAACCACCTAAATTAAAGGAGAAAGAATCATTAATAGCATTATTAGAAGTAAAACCAATATTAAAAAATTTAATTCAAATTTTATCAATTATTATTATTGTTGCTTTAATTGGAATTTTACTTTTCCAAAACAATAATCTCTAAAATGAGTTCAAATTTTAAAAATTTATACACGTCAAATAATCCTCCACTGGAGATGATATTAATGAGAGGTTCAAAACTAGAATCGATTCATAAAGTACATGCAGTAATTAGTGATAAAAAAGGAAGAGTGTTGATGTGTGCTGGTAATCCAGAATATAAAAGCTTCATAAGATCTGCCTTAAAGCCTTTTCAAGCAATTCCATTTGTGAGTAGTGGTGCTTCATCTAAAATCAAGGATTCATCGAAGTCAATTGCTTTATCCTGTGGATCTCACAGTGGATCTAAATATCATGCAAGAGAAGCTTTTAAAATTTTGTGGGAATATAATATAGACATCAAGAATCTCAAATGTCCTTTAAAAAACACAAGTCCTTTAGAACATAATTGTTCTGGGAAGCATGCAGCATTTCTTGCAACATGTAAAAAATTAAATTGGCCTTTAGAAAGTTATCTCAAGGGAGATCATCCTCTTCAAATAGAAATCTTTAGGATATTATCGGAACTTCTTGAAATTCCATTGGAGCAGATATATGCAGAGAGAGATGACTGTGGAGCTCCAACTCTTTATATGAAGATACTCGAAATGGCAAAATTATATTCACTATTAAGTAGTTCAGATAATGCGGAATTAGAACAAATCAGTAGAGCAATGACAACTTTTCCAACAATGATAAGCGATCATAATAGATTTGATACTGAAGTCATACAAGCATCACATGGGCAAGTAATAAGTAAGGGAGGAGCAGAAGGAATACAGTGTTTTTGTAAAGTAAATGAAGGAATGGGTTTAGCTTTAAAAGTTGAAGATGGATCAAAAAGAGCAAAACAATCTGTAGGCCTACATATTTTAAAACAACTAGAATGGATTTCTGAATTAAGAATACAAGATATAAAAGACAAGATCATAAAATTACCTGAAGGGGTTCAAATTGAAGTAAAAGGTCAATTAAAATTCCAAGAATCCTAAAAATATAAAAAAAAGAACCCTTTCAGATGTATGCTATGTATATATCGCGGGGTAGAGCAGTCTGGTAGCTCGTCGGGCTCATAACCCGAAGGTCGGAAGTTCAAATCTTCTCCCCGCCACCATTGAGAAGCCTGTCTAAGACAGGCTTTTTTTGTTTATGTAATGGATCTCAAGGACATAACTAGGGGTTAATAAGAGTACTGAAGAGACAGCGGAGGCGCCCAAAAAAGTGTATAAGACGGTCAAATTTCAACTTTCTTTTTGGAAAAATAAGAAAAGTTTTGGGATGATGTCTGCAAGAGTGAACTTTATATAAAAGTACTAAATAACAAATAATAAATTACAGACAGTCAACATAGAGAGGATCGTATAACATTTATAAAAATAAATGATGTTGTTGTTAAAGGTTGCGGAGCAAAACATTATAAGTTGATTATAAAACAGATGTAAGAGAAGGATATAACGGACCGATTACTGTGCTCACACAATTCCTAAGCAAAAAGGCAGCACAAGATTGCTATGAAGGTGATTATCAAAATATTATTCCTTTCAGAAAAGGTGCAATTGATATGAACTTTAGGATAGTTGAGAAAAAGATCCAGTTTTCCAAGTAATAGATAAAGGATTACTAATCTTCGTAGAAAAGACAATGTTGGTTGGTTGGATTTAATTCACATTCCTTATCCCAGTAATCAGCTAAGTCTGTTGAAACTCCTTTCTCTTACATTAAATCTTTAAGAGTTGGATATTTTTTTGCAAGATTAAGATCCCTTAGTTTCTTATCTTAAATTGCGAATGATGATGTTTTTAAATTCATAGTTATCTCAAAATTTTTTTTGGATTCTGACCACAGATCTAGGATGATCATGGACGTAAGAATTAAATTCTCTTGCAAGTATTAGGCAATCGTAAGCATCGCGAACATAGAAACCTAATTGATGTGTACTGTTTGATAAATCTTTGTAACTTAGTACATATTTTTTTACAGGATTTGATTGGTGTTGAAGACATTTGAACTCATGACTGCTAGCACTACGTTCTAACTAGGCAGACTAATCATCCGACTATAAGTGTACGGTTTAAGGTACTCCCATATACGAATAAAGGATATACAAATGAATTCTTAAATGGATAAAGTGTTAAATCTGATCATGAGAAAGAAATAAAAAAATTTTTCTAGAGTCTCTTGATTGTCTCAAACTAGAACTGTGTTGCCACTCTAAATTTTTGTGGCTATAAATATAAAGCGGGCTAAAGTCTGTAATCTCCACGAGGATTTAGTCCGCTCCGATAGGGATTTAATCTATAGACCAGTCAAGATGACAATACTAATATTGCTTAAAATAATAGGTATATTAAAGATTTTATAAAAACCATCCGTGGTCAAGTGTACATAAAGTAGGGTATTGGACAAAAACTGGACAATAATTCATCTACAAAACCAATTAAAAAATTAAATAGAAGAATAATACTATTTATCAAATAGATCTTCTCTGCTTAAGTCTATTTGGATATCTTAGAATTAAATATTTTATCTACTTTGATTGCTCATTTTTCTTGAGAAGTGATCACAGGGTGATTGACTGTGAGGTATAAGTTATTTTTAAATTATCAACAACCCAGAGGAGGTTCATTTCCACTTAGATTTATTAATTTATAAAATTGTTAATGTTTTTCTTTTATTAATTCTAATAGTTTGAGGAATAATGGTTTGTTTAAGTTATTAAATAGTTCATAATGATGCGAATGTCTTGATTGCTTGATATTGAAGTTTTGTATATTGCTAATACACTTCGAATAAGGTTTCTTAGGTCAGTTACTAAATCTTCGTGGAGACTGCTTTAGTAAATTTCTTTTACTGGTTGCTGATTAGATTAGCCGAATCACACTACGGTGAATCTTTGGTTCCAGTAAAAGTTCCTTCTAATACGATTCGAACTTTTTCTAAATAAGTATTTTTTACTTTGTTTAAATTCGAGATCTAAACTTGAACGACAATAAAAATAGAGATTCTTATGCAGAAAACATTTGTTATTTTTAGTATTGGAAACAGCATTAGCTTTAATTATTTTGGATAAAGAAGAAAGAAGGAAAAAATATAAATCTATGACAGGCCAAGAAAGGCAAGAATTGATCCTAAAGAAAATGAAAGCTAAAGGAATAGAAATTGGAAGTGGAGTCTCAGATAAAAAATATGACAATGAAGAGGTTTTTGAGTTAATCCATATTACAAATTGTTTTCCAGAATTAAGAGAAAAACGCAAAGTTAATAATTAAATACTTGACGATTTAATTACGATTAGATTATATTAGTAGTACACATGTATTATTAAGTAATGAATCTTGGAGGAGCTAATGTTTGGTCTAATTTTTCTTATGGCTATCGTAATGAGTCCCCAAGTGGTTGGCTTCTTAACCCCGATCGCAGCAGACTAATTTTATTTACAAAAAATAAAAAATCAACCAGAAATAATATCAGGATTTTTGCCCATACATATTATGCAAACGATCTTGGTGAGCCCTCAGCAATTAAATCATCAAGTCAAATGCATTTGGACAATGCCTGGGATAAATGGCATGACCTTCAATTAGAGGGTTGGACTTTTGAAGAACTCGAATTACCTGAATCAGCATGAAAAACCTAAAACAAATTAAAAAGAAACTATCCAAAGAGTATAGGAAAATGTCTGGTCAAGATCCATCAAAGTTATTAGCAGAATTTTTTCATGGTGTTGTAATTAAACTTGATGAAGCATATGTATATGACTCATAAAGAATTAGTAGATCAAGTTTCCGCAAATTTATTTAAACAAAGTGGAAAGATAGAAAGCGAAAGATCATGGCTTGCAATGAGAAATTATCTAGAGCAACTAGATAGTGATCAACTTAAGTTAATACTAAAAGAAGGTGCTTAATAAAAATAGAATCAAATTTCTTTTCCATTTATATTTCTCACTA
>CACLUD010000014.1 GCA_902609995.1 uncultured Prochlorococcus sp.
ATCCATAAGTTTTGATTATGTTTATCACAAACTATTCCATCAGCCTCTACTCTCTCCTTCTCTTGAGTCTTTGATCCGAAAACTACTTGATTGCTGTGTATTTGATTTAAAACGCAATTATTATTTTTTAAATTAAGTCTTTTTGATAGAAGTGTGAGATTAACCTCAGAACTTGTTTTGGTAAGAAACCCATGTTTAAAATTATTTTTAAGAAGGATAGGAGATGAATAATATTTTAGTTTTATGTCTTTTATCGCCAATTCATTTTCTTGAAAATATTTTTGATTAAAAGACATGAAATTGGCTTTATGAAATCAATTCCACATCTTTTAAAATCCAAAAACCTGCAAATTTTTCAACAAAAGGAGTTGATTGTATGGATATAAACTGATAACCACAAGAATTATTTTTAGTTTGGGTGAATTTGTCATTTATTTCCTTAGCATCCTTTTCTTGTAAATCTGTTACTATCCATTTGTCATCTTCTGAGGCTTCAAGTATAAGTTGATTCTGTTTTATGTACAGCTTGACAGGTTCTAAACCACTAAACCAAGCGGCAAGAGCAAGTGATCTGTCTTTACTAAAAAGTCTAAGACCAGGTACTAAGTTCTCATTTTTAATTAAATTCTGGATTGGGAAAATATCTCCAAATTCAATAGGCCAATTTCGAGCTAGTTTTAATTCCTTTATAGATATCTCCGAAATTGTCAAGGCATCACCTCTTACCGCCTCAGGCAAAGGTTTAGGATCATTAGCGATACTAGATGTAAAGGTTGGAGCTAATACTCCTCTGACATATCCATTTTCTAGAGGGTAAACCTCTTGTTCGAGAAATGAGATTCTGTCAAATAATTCGTATGTCCTTCTGCTTACAAGAGCTTCAACCCTTATATTCTCAATAGATTTCTTAATTATTGATTTCATTGATGCTCTCCAAAATCTTATTTTTGATGGCTTTGCCCAACCTTTTCTTTCTGCATCATGCAGAGCCTCATTTAAAGCTTTTGTAAGCCATATTGAATTAACCTCATTTGCTGGACATATTTTATTCCATAAAAATATTTCCTCTGTGTTAAAGTTTTTTGAAGATGAAATAATTAATTCCCATCTTTTTTTACCGTTTTGTTCGATAATTGGCCTCGAATAAAAATCCAACTCCCAATCTGATATTTTAAGTTCTTTATTCGAAATTATTTTTTCATTAATGGTCATTTTTCTAAATCTTTTTTATCGAAAAGTGACTTAGTTTTTAGAGATCTTTCAGAAGCTTCAATCATAACTTTTTCTTTATCAATAATTAATTCTCCTGGAGAGTTTTCTAATAAGGCTGTATTTAAACCTATTCTTCCTCTCTCTAAGTCAATTTCTGTTATTAGTGCCTTTATAAGCTCACCCTCCACGAAAATTTCTCTTAAATTTCGGATAGATCCATTTGTTATGGAGGATTGATGAAGAAGCCCGCTTGCCCCTCCTAAATCAACAAAGAAGCCATATGGTTTTTTGGCTAAAACTTCACCCTCAATTAATTGTCCTAATTTTAGATCGGCAAATTTAGAAACTAATAGTGCTTTTTTTTCTGATAAAACAAGCTTCCGTGTCTCTGGATTTACTTCTAAAAATGCAACTTTTAAATTTTTACTTACTAAAGATTGATAATCTTGACCATCTTCAAGTTGTGAACGTGGAATAAAACCTCTTAAGCCATCTACATCGCAAGTAAGTCCTCCTCTATTAAAACCATTAATTGTAACTTGAATTAATTCTCCATTTTTCGCAGAATTTGCAACTTTTTCCCAACTTTGTCTAAGAATTAATGCTCGAGCACTTACTGTGACCATACCATCAGCATTTTGTTCTTTTATTACTAAAACTTCCATTTCTAGACCAATTGAAAATTTTTCTTTGAAATTGGTAATCACTCCTAGTCCACATTCTTTTTTGGGCATGAAACCAGGTGCTTTACCTCCAATGTCTATATACAAACCATCACTTTCTAATGCTATTACTTCCCCCTTAATTGTCTCTCCCGTTGTGCCTATCGGCTCATTTTCGTTTAAAGCTTCTAAAAATGCACTTTCGTCAAAATCAAATTCATCAACTTTTCTTTCTATGATGAAATCTTCATCTTCATCTTCATCTTGTAAATTTAAGGGTTTTGCTAACTCCTTATAACTTATATTTTCAAAGTTAATATCATAGGAATAACTTTCTTTTACTTCATTTATTGGGGCTTTAATAATTTTAGGCTTTAGAGCATCTATGTCAGTTTTGACTTCTTTTGAAGAAATTTGATGATCGTCAACTACTTCTTCCTTCTTACCAATAGTATTTTTTTTGCTTATGTGAAGAACCTGAAGAGGTTTCTTAACGTTGTTTTTGTCGCCCTTAATTTTCTTATTATTTTGGGCATCCTTATCACTAACTCCCTTCATAGGTAAAATAAGAGTAATTTAATATTAACTTATTCTAAATGTTAGTACTCACAATTAAAAATAATGAACTCTAAATCAATACCTAGCGAATTCGAGTATTTATCATGGCCTGAAGTAATAAATATTTCAAAAGATATAAGATCAACAATTATCTGGCCATTTGGAGCAGTAGAACAACATGGCCCTCATTTACCTTTGGCTACAGATAGTATCTTTGTTGATGAGATTATTTGCGAAGTTTTAAAATTAATTCCGTCTGACACACCTATAAAAAAACTTCCAACTCAATATATAGGTTTTTCTCCAGAACATAAGGGATTTGATGGAACTATATCTCTTTCTTCAAATTTAATAACCTCATTGATAAAAGAAGTTGGAGTCCAATTAGCGGATATGGGATTTAAAAGATTGATATTAATAAATGCACATGGAGGTCAAATTTCTTTACTTAACACCGCAGCAAGAGAATTAAGAAGTGTTGCTCCCAAACTTTCAATCTTCCCTTGCTTTTTATGGAGTGGAGTTCATGGGTTAAATGAACTGTTAACAAAAAATGAAATTGAGAATGGAATACATGCATCCTTAGCAGAAACTAGTTTGATGATGGCTTTAAAATCTGAACTAGTGGGAGATGAAAGACCTTGTGAAGGTGGTGAAACGCAAATTCCAGAAGGTTGGAGTTTGGAGGGAAATGCTCCAACTGCTTGGTTTACAGAAGATCTAAGTAAATCTGGAGTTATAGGGGATAGTAAAGGTTCAAATAAAGAGTTAGGAAATAGTTTAAAGAACTTATTAATCAATCATTGGTTTAGATTAATTATGAATCTTATGAAATCAGACTGGCCTAATTTAAGGTAAATAATCAACATTAATAATAATATCGTTTAACAATTGAAACTATTTTCATCATATTTAAATAATCTCACTATAATTGTGTAAAACTAAGGCATAATAAGCTAAAGATTACTGACATGCAAACACTCGAATCTAATAAAAAAATTAGTGTAGAAAATCCAACCAATCAAAATTCTATTGATTTACCTGACTTTACTACTGATTCTTACAAAGACGCTTATAGCAGGATAAATGCAATAGTTATTGAAGGTGAACAAGAAGCTCATGATAATTACATTTCCTTAGCAACATTAATTCCTAACGAACTAGAAGAGTTAACCAAACTAGCGAAAATGGAGCTTAAGCACAAAAGAGGCTTTACTGCGTGCGGGAGAAATCTAGGTGTTCAAGCTGACATGATTTTTGCTAAAGAATTCTTTTCTAAATTACATGGTAATTTTCAAGTTGCGTTATCCAATGGTAAGACAACTACATGCCTATTAATACAGGCAATTTTAATTGAAGCTTTTGCTATATCTGCATATCATGTTTACATAAGGGTTGCTGATCCTTTTGCGAAAAAAATTACCCAAGGTGTTGTTAAAGATGAATATCTTCATTTAAATTATGGACAAGAATGGCTAAAAGAAAATTTAGCGACTTGTAAAAAAGAGCTTATGGAAGCGAATAAGGTTAACCTTCCATTAATTAAGAAGATGTTAGATCAAGTAGCCGAAGATGCTTCTGTATTAGCTATGGATAGAGAAGAATTAATGGAAGAATTCATGATTGCCTACCAGGATACACTTCTTGAAATAGGTTTAGATAATAGAGAAATTGCAAGAATGGCAATGGCAGCTATCGTCTAATTTATTTATAAATTTATTAGTCGATTCAAAAATAATTTTTATCTATTAAGTTAATAGCACTGTGCTATTGTTCATATCAATAAATAGATTCCATTAATAAGGTAATCAATGTTTGGGCTAATAGGTCATTCAACTAGTTTTGAAGATGCAAAAAGGAAGGCTTCATTATTGGGCTTTGATCATATTGCTGATGGTGACTTAGATGTATGGTGTACAGCTCCACCTCAATTAGTGGAAAATGTGGAAGTTAAAAGTGCTACAGGGATATCAATAGAAGGTTCTTATATTGATTCATGTTTCGTTCCTGAAATGCTTTCAAGATTTAAAACGGCAAGAAGAAAAGTATTAAATGCAATGGAATTAGCTCAAAAAAAAGGTATTAATATTACCGCTTTGGGAGGGTTCACTTCTATCATCTTTGAAAATTTTAATCTCCTTCAACATAAGCAGATTAGAAACACTTCATTAGAGTGGGAAAGATTTACAACTGGTAATACTCATACTGCGTGGGTTATTTGCAGGCAATTAGAGATGAATGCCCCTAAAATAGGCATTGATCTTAAAAGTGCAACAGTTGCTGTAGTTGGTGCTACAGGTGATATAGGCAGTGCTGTTTGTCGATGGTTAATTAATAAAACAGGTATTAGGGAACTTCTTTTGGTAGCTAGGCAAAAGGAACCTTTGGATTCTTTGCAAAAAGAGTTAGATGGTGGAACTATCAAAAATCTAGATGAAGCATTGCCTGAAGCAGATATTGTTGTATGGGTAGCAAGTATGCCAAAGACCATGGAAATCGATGCCAATAATCTTAAACAACCATGTTTAATGATTGATGGAGGTTATCCAAAGAATCTAGATGAAAAATTTCAAGGAAATAATATACATGTTGTAAAAGGAGGTATAGTAAGATTCTTCAATGATATAGGTTGGAATATGATGGAACTAGCGGAAATGCAAAATCCCCAGAGAGAAATGTTTGCATGCTTTGCAGAAGCAATGATTTTAGAATTTGAAAAATGTCATACAAACTTTAGCTGGGGAAGAAATAATATATCTCTCGAGAAAATGGAGTTTATTGGAGCTGCATCTGTAAAGCATGGATTCTCTGCAATTGGCCTAGATAAGCATCCAAAAGTACTAGCAGTTTGAATTATGCCAAGACGTTATCTTCTTGATTTTGAAAAACCTCTTGTAGAGCTTGAAAAGCAAATAGAGCAAATTAGAGAATTAGCAAGAGATTCAGAAGTAGATGTTAGTCAACAATTACTACAACTAGAAACACTTGCCACAAGAAGAAGAGAGGAAATTTTTAGATCTCTAACACCTGCGCAGAAAATACAAGTAGCTAGACATCCACAAAGACCAAGTACTTTGGATTTTATTCAAATGTTTTGTGATGATTGGATTGAGTTACATGGAGACAGAAATGGAGGAGATGATATGGCTTTAATTGGAGGTTTAGGTTCGGTAAATAATCAACCTGTTCTTTTATTAGGTCATCAGAAAGGAAGAGATACGAAGGAAAATGTAGTTAGAAACTTTGGGATGGCAAAACCAGGAGGTTATAGAAAAGCTTTAAGGTTAATGAAGCATGCTGATAGATTCTCATTGCCTATTCTTACTTTTATTGATACCCCTGGTGCATATGCTGGTCTCTCTGCAGAAGAACAAGGTCAAGGAGAAGCCATAGCTAGAAATCTAAGAGAAATGTTTGGGTTTCAAGTCCCAATAATTGCCACTATTATTGGTGAAGGAGGGTCTGGAGGAGCTCTCGGAATTGGAGTAGCTGACAGGCTATTAATGTTTGAACACAGTGTTTATACCGTTGCTAGTCCTGAAGCTTGTGCCTCAATTCTTTGGAGAGATGCTGCAAAAGCTTCTGAAGCTGCAACAGCGTTAAAAATTACTGGACAAGATCTTCTTGAATTGGGTGTAATAGATGAAGTTTTATCAGAACCCGCAGGTGGTAATAACTGGGCTCCTATAGAGGCTGGAAAAACTCTAAAAGGTGCTATTGAGAGGAATCTTAGTGAATTATTGGGGTTAAGTAAAGAGGAACTTTTAGAACAAAGATATTCAAAATTCAGGGTATTGGGTAAATTTATTGAATCAAATAATTTAGAAGAAATTCAGGAAGAATTACCTCAAATAACAGAATAAATTGAAATTAGCATACATTACAGGAGCTACTAAAGGTATTGGGAAAGCTACAGCAGTAACTTTCGCAAATGCTGGTTGGGATTTAATCTTACTCGCAAGAGATATAGAGATGTTGGAAAAGCTAAAAGATGAGCTATCAGATACGGGGTCAACAATAAATGTTGTAAAGTGCAATTTATCTAATTCAGATGAAATAGATAATTCAATTAATGAATCAATAAAAAAATATGGGTGCCCTTCCGTTTTAATAAATAATGCTGGATGTGCTTTTAATGGAAATTTAGTTGAAATGCCTTTAACAAAATGGCAAGAAATAATTCAAATTAACCTCACAAGTGTTTTTCAGATATGTAGTTTAATTGTTCCCAAAATGAGAAAAAATGGTGGCTTAATTATTAATGTAAGTAGTCATGCCTCTAATAAAGCTTTTCCTCAATGGGGTGCTTATTGCGTGTCAAAATCTGCTCTGGCGATGTTTACGAAGTGTCTCAGAGAAGAAGAGAGGTCTAACTCGATTAGGGCTTGCACAATTACTTTAGGTTCAGTTAATACCCCTCTTTGGGATTCGGAATCAATTAAATCAGATTTCGATAGAACCTCTATGCTTTCTTCAACTAAGGTCTCATATACCATTTTATATATTGCTGAACAACCAGATTCACAATTAATTGAAGACTTAACTCTTATGCCTGCGGGAGGTGTTTTTTAACACCATAATTCCGATTTGGAATGTTTATAAAGTCACCTTTTTTTATTTTGTATAACCTCTTATGAACATTCAAATGTGATATAATGTATAGGTAATAAACCCTCTAAGTAGATAAAGTAATTAAGTTTGCAGACTATTTTCTGATAACAATTCTATGACCTCTACAATACCTAACGACAATCTTAAGAAAAATTTTGGTGATCAAATTAGCAATAAATTAGTTTCTGAAATAATCAGGGATCGTATTAAATTAAACAAAAAAAGATTTCACGCTAATGATAATATTTCCGACTTCATCAATCCTGGAGAACTAGAAATTCTACAGAAAGAGGTTGCTTCTAAAGTTAGAGATCTATTGAAGTCTTTGATAATAGATATCGATAATGATCATAACTCTCAAGAAACTGCTGAAAGAGTTTCAAAAATGTATTTACAAGAAGTTTTTAAAGGTAGATACCATAAAAGGCCTAATGTTACAGACTTTCCTAATGCCAAAAAACTAGATGAAATTTATACTTTAGGGCCAATAAGTGTTCGCTCTGCTTGCTCTCATCATATGGTCCCTATTATTGGCGATTGTTGGATTGGAATTAAGCCTGGAGATAAAGTAATTGGAATTTCAAAGTTTTCAAGAGTAGCTGACTGGGTCTTTTCTAGACCACATATTCAAGAGGAAGCCGTAATGATTCTGGCTGATGAAATTGAACGTTTATGTGAACCAAAAGGTTTAGCAATTCTTGTTAAAGCTAAGCACTATTGCATGTGTTGGAGAGGTGTAAAGGAACCCAACACCAGTATGATTAATTCTATTGTAAGGGGAGATTTTAGACATGATAAAAGCCTTAAACAGGAATTCTTTGAGCTAGTTAAACAACAATCTAATGGATTATCCTGCTATTAAATTAGGTGAAAAAATTGATTAGTTATATTTTTAAATTTATTAAATAAGAAATATTTTATTTCTTTATTTCTTGAATAATTTGTTTTGTTTTTTCAAGATCTTTTATCCCTGGGGAGGTTTCAACGCTACTAGAAATATCAATACCATTTGGTTTTATATTTTTTAGAATCTCACCTATCCATTCTTTGGAAACGCCTCCTGCAATCCACCAAGGTTTAATGAAACTTAAATCTTTTAAATATTGTCGTTTTATTCTTTTTCCTGAACCACCATATGTTTCTTTATTCCATGAATCTAAAAGTATTGCATCTATAAAGTTTTCATAAGGTTTAATCTTTTCAAGATCTTTTTTATTTTTTATTCTAAAAGCTTTCCATAAGCCAACGTTTGGAATCTGTTTTTTTAATTTTTGACAATAATCAATATCCTCATCTCCATGGAGTTGAATTATAGTTTCGTTTGGTTCTCCTAAAAACCCTTTAATAATTGAATCAATAGGACTATTTTTTACAACTGAAACTCTCTCAATATTTGGATATAAATCTTTTAAAGTTTTGAAGATTACTTTTTTCTTTTCTGGGGAAATATATCTTGGAGATTCATCCACCGAAATGATACCTATTGCATTAGTTCCTAATTCGGCTACTTGAACAGCTTGTTCAATGGAAGTTATTCCGCAAATTTTAACTAAAGTTTTGGTCTCAAGCATATCTTTATCTTATAGGTAGAATTAATATTATTTATAAATATAACGGAGATTATTTTTGAGGAGTTTGCAAATTTTTAAAATAAGGGGAATTCCCTTTAAATTACATCCTTACTGGTTTGCAATCCTTTTTTTATTTTCATGGAGTATTTCTAATCAAGTAAATTTAACTTCTGGTGAAATTTATAATACTAAGGAAGCTTGGTTAATTGGTTTCTTAACTTCTTTTTTTTTATTAAGTACAATCATATTCCATGAGGTCTTCCATACTTTTGTTTCGTTAAATCAAGGAGTAAAAATAAAAAATATTACCTTTTACTTCTTAGGGGCAGTTTTGCAAATAGAAAAGGATTGTCAAACAGCTTTGGGTAATATAAAAATCTCGTTAGTTAGGCCTTTATTATGTTTCTCGACGGCATTAATTCTTATTCTCATAAGTAATCCTACTGAATCCAACGAACAAATATTCACAAATATATTGAACAGAGTAGCAATATTAAATCTTTTTCTAGGCTTTTTAAACTTAATTCCAATTGGATCTTTAGATGGAGGTATTTTGTTAAAGAGTACTATTTGGTATTTTTCAGGAAGTAAAAATAAAGGAAGAAATTTTTTAAATAAATTAACTTTAATTTTATCAATTTTAGTTTTTCTTTTAGGAATTATATGTTTATTTAGTTTCAATTTTTACTATGGCTTATTACTTACTTTTTTGGGATTATTTGGTATTAATTCATCAAAGTCTGAAAATCAATTTTTTAAAATTGAAAATATTTTAAAATTAAGTAAAGTTTCTGAACTTAAATTTAAGCCATTAAGAAAAATAGAATTCAATTCAAATTTTGTGCAATTAAATAATGTGGTTAAAAGTAAAAAAGATAAACAAGATAAATATTTGTTTTTGACTAATAGTGGAAGATGGGAAGGCTTTATTGAGGAAAAAATTTTAAAAACTGTTTCAGTAAAAAAATGGGAAAGCACTTTTGTTGGGGATTTTAAAAAGTCCATTAAGAAATTTGAGAGTGTTAATTTTAATACTGAGTTATGGAGAGCTATTGAAAAGATAGAGAAATCTAATGAAGGTATAGTACTCGTACTCAATTCTGCTGATATACCACTAGGAATCATTGATAGAAATAAAATTGGTTATTTTATGTTTAATAAATTAGGTTTAAATTTACCTTCCAATCTAATCAGTAAATTTAATAATAAGGATCAGTATCCACTGGGTATTCAATTACCCAAGATTATAAAATTAATGAGAAAAAAAGGAGAAATTGAATAAATTCAAGTCACAATAATTTTTTAATCTCATCTTTTTCAAAGTAGATTTTTTCAATTTTTATATTTGACTTGGATTTTAAAAATGAATTAATCAAGTATTTAATTATTTCGTCATTAGTAAGATTTAAATTAATTTTTTTGGGCGGCTCTTCTCCAAATAATCTGAACCACAAGTCTCTTGGGGGGTTAAGTTGAATCTCGCCATGCTGAAGAAATGCCCCTTTCTTTCTGTATTGGGCGCTTCCTATACGTTTAAATCCATATTGATCAACTAAATCAGACACATAAGATGATTCAAAACAGTTCTCTTTAATTATTGATTTTCTTAAAGTCCCTCTTTTTAAACCTAAACCTAATTCATTAAAACTTTTAATTAACCAATTATTTACTAGCTCGTAACTAAAGATCTTATAAGAAGGTTTTTTAAATGTTAAAGCGTATGTGATCCCTCCAGAATGGAGTACTGCTCCGCCTCCTGAGGGTCTTCTTACTACCTTAATGATGCCATCCTCTAATAGCTTTTCCCAATGAGGTGGAATTACTTTTTGATGATAACCAAGAGAAATCCAAATTCCCTCCCAATGATAGAACCTTAATGTAAAAAGAATTTCAACTTTGGAAATAGTTTTTTCTAAAAAATGTAAATCGAGAGCCATTTGTTCGACTCCAGTTAATTTAGTTGTTGAAATAATTAAAGCTTGATTATCTATTCTCAAAATTATTTTTTTTTAATTACGTAACAGCATTTTGTAATAGTCTATCAATTTTTCACTTTTGGGTAGAGAATATAGAAAATAAATATGTATTTATTATGGAGCCATCTCAATCAATCAATTTAATAATCCTTGGTCTTATTGTGGTAATGCATGCAGGAGTATTGGCTTTAAGGCTTGGCATAAGTTTAGCTAGAACATAAAAAACTAATTTTGATTATCAAAAAATTTTATGTTATTAATTAAAAAAGACTTTTATTTTTGAGTCTTTTATATGATTTTTTTAAAATAATTTGCCTAAACATTACCGTAAAAGTACTTCCACGGACAAAAGATCTTTAGCATCTGCTATTGAGATAAACTATAAAGAACAAGAAGATTTTGTAAGCTCTGTTTTTCTAGGGTTAAAAGTTTGTTTTTCTCTTTTAGCAATAGTGAGTTTATTAAAAATTGGATATAGCTCAAAAGTTAGATTAACTAGATTGAGGGAGATTAAAAATTCTTATTTATATGAAAAATCTAGGTTTGATGATTTAAGTAGTAGATTTGATGATTTAATCTCTTTTGAAGGCGAGCAAAGATTTATGAAGGATCAAGATCAAATGATTTCCAGAGACATAATCAGAGTAATATGGCGTTGATAAGTGTGACTATAAAGTCATTTAATTATCGAATTTTTCATTTTAATTTTTATAGCTAGTGGGCAAGAGTATTAAAGGTTTAGTTCTAATAACAGGAACAACATCAGGAGTAGGATTAAATACCTTAAAACCTTTGTTGAGATTTGGATGGGAAATTATAGCGGTAAATCGCTCAAATAAAAGGGCAGTAGAAATAGCTCAGAAATCCTTAACAGATTCCGAAATGAAAAATATTCATTTTAGAGAAATTGATTTGTCTGATTTAGATGATGTAAGAAATGGTTGTTATGAAATATCGAAAAAATTTCAAAAACCCATAAATTCTATTATTTGTAATGCTGCAGTTTATAAGCCAAGATTACGGAAACCTGAAAGATCTCCCCAAGGATTTGAAAATTCTATGGCAGTTAATCATTTTGGTCATTTTCTCTTGATTAATCTTCTTCTTGATAATATTTTGTCCTCTGAGAAAGAAATTGATTTGAATGGTAGAACAATTAAATTCAAACCAAGAATAACAGTATTAGGAACTGTTACGGCAAATTATTCAGAACTAGGCGGGAGAATTCCTATACCTGCTCCAGCTGATCTCGGTAATTTATCTGGATTTAAAAATGGATTTTTATCTCCAATTAGCATGGCAAATGGAAAAAAATTTAAACCCGGAAAAGCCTATAAAGATAGCAAACTGTGCAATATGCTAACAGTACAAGAATTATCAAAAAAATATCCTAAAGAAAGAATAATTATTAATTCGCTTTACCCTGGATGTGTGGCCGATACAAAACTCTTTAGGGATACCCCTTGGCTTTTTAGATTTTTATTCCCAATCTTTCAAAAATTCATCACAAAAGGATATGTATCTCAAAGATTAGCTGGAGAAAGAGTCGCTCAAGTAGCTACGCTTAAAGTATATGCTAAGTCGGCAGTTCATTGGAGTTGGGGAAATCGCCAAAAGTTGGGTAGAAAAGCTTTTTCTCAAAAATTGTCTAGGAGAATTATTGATTCAAATGTTTCAAGACAAACTTATGAATTAACTAGAAAATTGGTTGGATTAGCTTAGGTAGTTAATCAAATCCTAATAGATCAAAAATTTCTCTATCTTTTAGTGGAGTGCCCTCAAGTGGTTCAACATTTTCTAACATATTTTTAGCGAGAGATAAATATTCATTTTGCACCTCAACAACATCTTCACTTGGTTCCATTTCAAAAATCGTACACTTTTTAAGCCTTGATCTTCTGATAGCATCTACATCTTTAAAGTGAGCCATTGTTTTTAAACCAGTTCTATTATTGAACTTATCAATTTGATCGGTATCTTTGGATCTATTTGCCACTACTCCACCTAATCGGACTTTATAATTTTTTGCTTTTGCTTGAATTGCAGAAACAATTCTATTCATTGCAAATATTGAATCAAAGTCATTAGCTGTAACAATTAGGCAGTAATTAGCGTGTTGTAAGGGAGCAGCAAAACCTCCACAAACTACATCACCCAAGACATCGAAAATAACTACATCGGTGTCCTCTAGCAAATGATGCTCTTTTAAGAGCTTTACTGTTTGGCCTGTTACATATCCACCACAACCTGTACCAGCTGGAGGACCTCCACTCTCGACGCACATTACTCCATTAAAACCTTCAAACATAAAGTCAGTAGGCCTTAATTCCTCACTATGAAAATCTACTTCCTCCAAAATATCAATTACAGTGGGAACCATCTTGTGAGTAAGAGTAAAAGTACTATCATGCTTGGGATCACATCCTATTTGTAGAACTTTTTTACCTAATTTTGAAAATGCTGCTGAAAGGTTGGAAGACGTTGTTGATTTACCTATACCCCCTTTGCCATATACAGCGATTACTAATGCTCCTTCTTCAATATTTACTTTTGGATCTTGCTTGACTTGAACACTTCCTTCTCCATCAAGAGGTTTATTTATTGTACTTGTCATTTAAAGCTGAAATTAACACGTTAATAAATACATTCTTGCAGGAATATGCTTCTAGAAATGTATTTCTCAACAAATAGTTATTTATTAAGATTAAAGATACAAGATATATGTTTATAACTAGATATTCCGAGATTATCATCATTATTATGAGTGAAAATACTCATGTTAGAATAATAATTTATTTATAAGAATTAACCGAAATAGGCTTTTGCATCGTAGAGGGTCTCGTCACTAATTTCAGGAAGACCTTTTGAAAGAGCATATTTCTCAGTATTTGATTTAACTTTACCTCTTACAAAAAATGGAACCTTTGTAAGTTCTGCTCTTCCAGAATCTGTCCAAATTACAGTTCCCTTCTTTTTAATACTGTTATTACTTCGCGCATAATCATCTTCTTTATTTTCAGGACCCTTTGTGGCAGTATGACCAAGATGACTTTGATGGCCATCAACAAACTCAAAGTCATGTTTGAACATATCAATAAGATGTTCTTCAAGACCCATCATTAGAGGGTGAACCCAGTCGTCAAAAATCACATTTGCGCCTTCCCATCCCATTTGAGGGCTATATCTTGCAGGAACATCTTGAACATGCATTGGAGTACTAATTACTGAGCATGGGATACCAAGTCTTTTTGCGCTGTGTCTTTCCATTTGGGTCCCTAAAACTAATTCGGGGGATGTTTTTTTCATAGCATCTTCTACCTCTAGATAGCTATTAGTAATTAGTGCTTCTATATTTAAATTCTTAGCTACAGCTTTTACTTGCCTTGCCATTTCTCTGCTGTAAGTTCCCAATCCTACAACCTCAAAACCTAATTCATCCTTGGCAATTTTGGCAGCTGCGATAGCATGAGTTCCGTCACCAAAAATAAAAACCCTTTTTCCCGTCAAGTAATTTGAGTCAACAGACTTTGAGTACCATGGAAGTTTTGACTTATGCTTTAGTTCCTCTTGATTTGTTAATGGAAGGGCAAGTTTTTCATGAACTTCGTTAATAAAATTAATTGTATTTTTTATACCAATTGGGATGGTAGTTGTATATTCCATTCCGAAATTACGCTTAAGCCATTCACAAGAAGTCTCAGCAATCTCGTGATAAAGGCAAATATTAATATCAGCATCAATTAGTCTTTCAATATCATCTGGACTTGAACCGAGCGGTGCAACAACATTAGTATCAATCCCTTGCTCTGAAAGTATACGTTGAATCTCGATTACATCATCTCTGCATCTAAATCCTAATAAAGTAGGACCTAATATATTTACTTTAGGTCTTCGACCTAAAGACATCCATCTTTTAGGATTAATCTTTTCAATTACGTTCACCTTATCTTTCAAAAGAGTTCTTATTATTTGATAAAAGGTTTCTGAAGCACCCCAGTTTTCTTTTTTGCTATAGGCAGGAAGTTCAAGGTTAACTATAGGGATATCAAAACCCATACCCTTAGCAAGAGCTCCTGGCTGATCTTGTATTAGTTCAGCAGTACAACTTTCACCTACTAAAAGAGTTTTTGGTTTAAATCTTTCAACTGCTTCAGTAATATTCCTTTTAACTAGTTCGGCTGTGTCTCCTCCTAAATCTCTGGCTTGAAATGTTGTGTAAGTTACAGGTGGTCTTTTACCTCTTCTCTCAATCATTGTGAAAAGAAGATCTGCATAAGTATCTCCTTGAGGAGCGTGGAGAACATAATGAATATCTTTCATTGATGATGCAACTCTCATTGCACCTACATGAGGAGGCCCTTCATATGTCCAAAGAGTTAATTCCATAATTTAATGTGTTGCTAATGATTTGGAGGTAAGTATTTGATTCCTTGTTAAAGGCCTTGAAAAGAGCCCAGCCAAGTCTGCCGCCTGATCAATTCCATGTATGGGACTAAACACCATTTCTATAGACCATTTCGTACTAATCCCCTCGGCCTCCAAAGGATTTGCTAAACCCATTCCGCAAACTACTAAGTCAGGGTTGGAAGCTCTTACACGATCAAGCTGTTTTTCTACATGCTGACCCTCAACAATTTTTGTATCATCCGGTAATAAATTAAGCTCCTCTTCCATCAAATCTCTATTTAAGTAAGGTGTTCCAACTTCAATAAGTTCCATTTCACATTCGTTATGTAAAAATCTTGCCAATGAAATTTCAAGCTGTGATTCAGGTAAAAGAAATAATTTTTTCCCTCTTAATATTTCTTTGTGTTTTTCTATTGCCTGCCTAGCTCTTTTAGCCAAAGGAGCAATTACTTCATGAACTTTTAGTTCATTAATTTTAAACGCAGCTGATGCAGCTAAAACCCATTTTGTGCTTCCCTCTACACCTAGTGGAAATGGAGCCTGAATTATTTCACAACCACGATGCTTCAGATCTCTGACCGTATCACTCAAATATGGTTGAGCTAACAGGACCTTTGTATTCTCTCCAATCTTTGGTAATTCAGTTGATTGCCTAGGAGGAAAACTTTCAACATTTGTTATCCCAATATTATTGAATATCTTCTTAAATCTATCTTCCACATTATTAGCTAATGTCCCAACTAATAATAATTTCTCATCATCTGTAGATTCCATCAAGGGAACAAGAGCTTTCAATGCTCCATCTTCGCCTTGGGTAAAGGTGGTTTCGATCCCGCTGCCCGAATAGTTAACAAACCTTACTTGACCTAAAAATCTGGTATTTAATTTTTCTGCAACAGTCGCGAGATCAAGTTTAATCACTTCGCTAGGGCAAGAACCAACTAGGAAAAGGGTTTTTATTTCAGGCCTTCTAGAAATAAGATCATTCACTACTCTATCGAGTTCTTCATGAGCATCGGCAAGACCTGCTAAATCTTTCTCTTCAAGAATAGCTGTACCAAATCTTGGTTCAGCAAAAATCATAACCCCTGCGGCACTTTGAATTAAATGTGCACATGTTCTTGACCCTACAACTAAAAAGAATGCATCTGGCATCCTTCTGTGTAACCAAACTATTGATGTGAGGCCGCAAAAAACTTCCCTGGGACCTGTCTCTTTATTTAATGCAACTTTACTCATTAAAAAATAATTGCAGCGTATCTCTCAAGCTTGCATAAACTTTTGGATTTAAGAAAGTAAATAATAAGTTCTCTTACAAAATCTAAACATTTATAAAACTTATATGAATGTTTAAAAACTTAAATGAGAATTATAAAATTAATTTTCAAAATTTATTTTTAATTCCTGTAGAAGGAATTCCCCTGACTTGTTTTTGATAATTTCCATACATTTCTGGCAATTTTTGTGGCTAATAAGCCACCTCTTTCAAGTTTTGATTTGCCTGGCTTTGCTCCAATTAAGAAGGTTATTTCTGAGGTGGTTAAAGGAGCTCCAGTATTAAGTGCTAATTCGGTTAACTCTAGTCTGTCTCTAAGATTTTTAAGATTTGCTTTATCTGATTTATCATCTACTAACCAACTGAAAGATGGGTCTTTTTGAGATAATTTTTGCATTAAACTTAGGCTTACTAGTCCAAGAGTTTGATCAGGGCTTAATTCATTTTCAGTACTAGAAGAATCCGGACTTTTTTTTTGAGAAATTCCCATGAATTTTTTTATCTTTTAATTGAATTTATCGTTTTGTAAGAAGCATGCAAGTAAATTTAATAGAATAAAAGAACCATTATCCGTTATAGTCGCGTGAATGGAACCAACTTCTAGCTTAAATAGAGGAAAACGAAAAAAGGGAAGTTCTCTTGTTACTGGATCTGAGGTTCAATCTCAGGCCAATGGAGCTAGCTGTTTTATTACAACTGACTCTGAAAAGTCATTAGTTTCTAGACAAGCAAGTCAAGTTGAACAAATAGAATTAAGGACATATGTTTTTTTAGACTCTCTACAACCTCAGTTAGCAGCATATATGGGTACTGTCAGTAGAGGTTTTTTACCAATCCCTGGAGATTCTTGCTTATGGATGGAAGTATCTCCTGGAATGGCAGTTCATAGGGTTACTGATATTGCTTTAAAAGCAAGCAATGTGAGACTAGGTCAGATGATTGTTGAAAGAGCTTTTGGCTCTTTAGCTCTTTATCATAAAGATCAAAGTACTGTTTTACATTCTGGAGATGTTGTATTAGATGCAATAGGAAGTGAAGTAAGTAAAAGAACAAAACCATCGACAAGTTGGACAGAAGTTATTCGTGCAATAACAGCTGATCATGCAGTCTTAATAAACAGGCAAAATAGAAGTGGATCTATGATTCAATCTGGAATGAGTATGTTTATTCTCGAGACAGAACCGGCTGGTTATGTATTAAAAGCGGCAAATGAAGCAGAAAAGGCTTCTAATATAACCGTTGTAGATGTAAAAGCAGTTGGGGCTTTTGGAAGATTAACTCTTGCGGGGAAAGAAGGGGATGTAGAGGAAGCCGCTGCAGCTGCAATTAGAGCAATTGAACAAATATCTAATTATTAAAAAACTTTTTAATTACAAACCAATTTCTTTTTTTAAAAAAGGAGCAATATTTCTGGCAGCTTTACCCCTACTACCTAATTTACTTAATTGTGATTGATTGAGTTGGCCATAAACGCAATTAGCTTCTTTAACCCAAAAAACAGATTCAAATTCTCCATTTGGATATTTTGGTTCTCTAAGGATTTCTCCCCAGCAGATGCCAGTTGAATCTTTTACGAGATTACCTTCAGGATCACATAAAACCATACAACTAATAAATTTTGCACTTCTATAAGGCGTATCACTAAGCTCGTTAATTAACTTTTTAAGTTTCTCAATATTAGTTTTTGCATATCTTGCAGAATAGATACCTGGTCGCCCATCTAAAAAATCTACTTCTAACCCAGAGTCGTCAGCTAATGTCCAGGTTTTAGTCGCTAAGGAAGCTGCTTTAGCTTTTAATAAAGCATTATCAAAATAAGTTGAACCTGTTTCTTCTACATTTAAAGAGTCTGGCTGTTTTTTGACTTTTAAAGATAAAACATCAAGCATCTCAGAAATTTCAGATACTTTGTTCTGATTTCCACTCGCAATAATAAGGGTGGGAATATTCAAAATATATTTAAGTTAATAGATTTATAATCTTACTTTAATGTGTGATACGGAGACAGGAAAGGTTGAACATTCCACACCTGAGTAGACAGGGCCTGTCTCGTACGGAAATAACATAATGTAAATTTTTTCTTAACACAAGAGTATGTTTTGATGCACTAACTAATTTCCATAAGTATTGACATATCAATTGTACCAAGGGTGATAAGTTTAACTTATCAATGATACAAAAAACATTAATAGACTTTTTAGTGTAAAACGCTTGACTTATAAGTACTTAATGGACGATTCTTGCAATTGAACATTCCACATTTAGTAATTAGTAGGCAATGGCTACAGAAACAATGGGTATCGCTCTCGGCATGATCGAGACACGCGGACTTGTACCTGCAATCGAAGCAGCAGACGCAATGACCAAGGCAGCAGAAGTTCGTCTTATTGGTCGTGAATTCGTAGGTGGCGGTTATGTCACAGTTTTAGTTAGAGGAGAAACTGGTGCTGTTAATGCAGCAGTTAGAGCTGGAGCTGATGCTTGTGAGAGAGTTGGCGACGGTCTTGTTGCAGCTCACATCATTGCTCGTCCTCATAGAGAAGTTGAACCTGCTCTTGGTAATGGCGATTTCCTTGGTCAAAAGGATTAATTAGATAGTGCAAAATTTTAAAATTTTTGCAAAATAATTATTTTCCCTATACCGACCTAAATTTATCGTTATGAGCAAGAAGTATGACGCTGGGGTAAAAGAGTACAGAGATACCTACTGGACTCCCGAATATGTGCCCCTTGACACCGATTTGTTAGCCTGTTTCAAATGTACAGGTCAAGAAGGTGTCCCCAGAGAAGAAGTTGCAGCAGCGGTAGCAGCTGAATCTTCAACAGGAACTTGGTCAACAGTGTGGTCCGAGTTACTTACAGACCTAGAATTCTACAAAGGACGTTGTTATCGAATTGAAGACGTTCCAGGAGATCCAGAAGCTTTTTATGCATTTATTGCTTATCCTCTTGATCTTTTTGAAGAAGGTTCAATTACAAACGTATTGACATCATTAGTTGGAAACGTATTTGGATTTAAAGCTTTAAGGCATTTGCGTCTTGAGGATATTAGATTTCCAATCGCATTTATTAAAACTTGTGGTGGACCTCCAAATGGAATTGTTGTTGAAAGAGATCGACTAAATAAATACGGAAGACCTCTTCTCGGTTGTACCATCAAACCAAAATTAGGTTTGTCGGGTAAAAATTATGGTCGAGTTGTATACGAATGTCTTAGAGGCGGTCTTGATCTAACTAAAGATGATGAGAATATTAATTCTCAACCTTTCCAACGTTGGAGAGAAAGATTTGAGTTTGTTGCTGAGGCAGTTAAACTTGCCCAACGAGAAACTGGAGAAGTTAAAGGTCATTATTTGAACTGTACTGCTAACACTCCAGAGGAACTTTATGAACGAGCTGAATTTGCAAAAGAGCTTGATATGCCAATCATAATGCATGATTACATTACAGGTGGATTCACAGCAAATACAGGTTTAGCTAATTGGTGTCGCAAAAATGGAATGCTTCTGCATATTCACAGAGCTATGCATGCCGTAATCGATAGACACCCTAAGCATGGTATTCACTTCAGAGTTTTAGCAAAATGTTTGAGACTCTCTGGTGGAGATCAACTACATACTGGAACCGTAGTTGGAAAACTTGAAGGCGATAGGCAAACAACTCTAGGTTATATAGATAACCTAAGAGAATCATTTGTTCCCGAAGATAGATCAAGAGGAAATTTCTTTGATCAAGATTGGGGATCAATGCCTGGAGTCTTTGCAGTTGCATCTGGAGGTATTCATGTTTGGCATATGCCAGCACTCCTAGCAATATTTGGAGATGATTCTTGTCTTCAATTTGGTGGAGGTACTCATGGACATCCATGGGGTTCAGCTGCAGGAGCTGCTGCAAACAGAGTTGCATTAGAAGCTTGCGTCAAAGCACGTAATGCGGGTCGCGAAATCGAAAAAGAAAGTAGAGACATTCTAATGGAGGCTGCAAAGCATAGTCCTGAATTAGCTATTGCACTCGAAACTTGGAAAGAGATCAAGTTTGAGTTCGATACTGTCGATAAACTCGACGTTCAAGGTTGACTTGAATCTTAATCAAGAGGAGAAATCTCTTTCTCCTCATTACTAAACACACTCGTTTTTTACGAGAACTTTCATTTACAAATCATTTTAATTATGCCTTTCCAGAGCACAGTTGGTGACTATCAAACAGTTGCTACCCTGGAAACATTCGGTTTTTTACCACCGATGACCCAGGAAGAAATATATGACCAAATCGCATACATAATTGCTCAAGGATGGAGTCCTGTTATTGAGCATGTTCATCCAAGTGGATGTATGCAAACTTACTGGTCTTATTGGAAGCTACCTTTTTTTGGGGAAAAAGATTTGAACCTTATTGTTAGCGAATTAGAGGCATGCCACAGAGCGTACCCTGAACATCATGTAAGAATCATTGGTTACGATGCTTACACTCAAAGTCAAGGAACAGCTTTTGTTGTTTTCCAAGGCCGCTAAATCCAAATTTAGTTTCGATATCTTTCTCTTTATAAAATTTTTTTATTAGGAGAAAGTATTTTTAAAGAGTTTTTACATTTGAAGATTATGTCTAAAAAAACTAGCCGAGAGATTGCACTAGATCGAAGAAAAGCCATGAGCGATGGTGGTAAAAAGGCTGCTTTAAATTCTTCTTCAACCCAAGATAGAGTCAGATCAACTCAAGATATACATTCTTCTGGATTAAATCCCTCTTATAGTGCGAATATTTCCAATTCAACTAAAAAAAATAAAACAATTGTCGATACTTCATCGAAACTATCCAGCAAAGATTTTGGTATTGAAAGAAGAAAAGCAATGTCTACTCATGGTAAATCTGCAATCAATTCTTCAGATAGAACACGTACCGAAGTGAAAAATGCATCAAAAATTACTGATATGGCTTTTACTGTTAAAGGTGATGGCTCAGAGAAAATAAATACCGATATTCAAGAAAATAGTGTAGTTAAAAAAAATATCAAAAGAAGGGTAACTCAAAAAAGGAAACCAATTACAAATACAAGTAGGGATATTGTTTTGGCTAGAAGAGAAGCACAATCTAAGCATGGAAAATCTGCTTCTAAACAAAATAATAGTGCTGCTTCTTTAGCAAGAAGAGGAGATCCAGATTTGTCTAGTAGAGAAATTTCTCAAAGAGTAAGAGAACTTAGAAGTAAAACTGGTGATAAATCTAAAAACGGAAATGGTAAATGTAGACCATGTGGCCCTAATAAAAATGGATCTAAAATGAATATTGCAGATGCTAGTTGGAAAGTTGGACAAAGTGAAACTAATTCAGGACAAGTAGTTACAGGAACACAAGCCAACAGATCATTAAAAACTACGGGTAATGAGGCAAGTACATGTAGAAGTATTACTGGAACGCAATACTTAGGATCAGAAGTCGTTAGTGAATTCTGCCAAGATAAACCAGAAAATAGCCAGCCAGTAAAAGCATCTGTTACCTCAACATCTTCTGGTAATAAAGTTACTGGTAATGAAGTTGGCAGATCTGAGAAAGTTACTGGTGATGAGCCTGGTACTTGCAAAAATGTAACTGGCACGGAATACTCCTCTGCAAATCAATCAAGTAAATATTGTGGAGAAATTCCCAAAAAACCATCGAAGGTAAAACAAAGTAAAACAAGTGATGGATTAAAAGTTTCTGGTTCCTTGCCGGGTAGATCATCATTAGTGACTGGCGATGAGTCAGGTTCTGGACATCAATTGACTGGCGATCAATATCTTGGATCAGAACCCAATCCTAAAGGGAGATCTTATGAGAAAGTAGGAAATTATGACACATTGAATGGTAATGCATTAACTGGTACTGGTGTAGGAAGATCTGAATTTGTTACCGGTAATGAACCTGGAAGTTGTAAGAATGTCACGGGAGATGAATACATTGGTTCGCAACAATATGAGACTTTTTGTAAATCTAAACCAAAACCTGAAGCTATGAAAGTTGGAATGAGTCTCTCAAACAATGCTAATGAGATTAGCGGTACTCTCACTGGCAGATCTGAGAAAGTTACTGGTGATGAGCCTGGTACTTGCAAAAATGTAACTGGCACTCCATATGCAGGATTAGAGGATATGGTAAATAATTGTGATTCTAACTTGGTTAATGAAATCAAAGGTAAAGGCAAGGTTTATTTAGGTAGCAGTTCAAATGCTCGTCTTACTGGACTACAGCCAGGTATTGGAGGTCATTTGACTGGAGCTACTAAAGGGGCCTGCTTAAATCCAACTGGTACGCCTTATGTGGGGGGAGATCAACTAGGTGATAATTGCTCTAACCATTCTTCTGAAAATAGTTACGCCAATAACAAAAGTAAGAATTTAAAAACATGGGAAGATTTTTCTGTAAATTCCCCTTCTAGAGATAAATACTCAGATAAAAAAAGAGAAGGAGTTACTGGTAATCAATATGAAAATGGTTCCAAAATTACAGGCCCATTCGATATGGCAGCAGATAAAGTAACTGGAACTGAACAATTCAGGTTTGATAAAAACAAAAATCACCTTTTGAATCCCAAAAAAGATACAAAAGATTTTGATTCTGCTGAAGAAAGAGCTCAATCCAGAATTACAGGTGAAGGTCAATCTGCTGGTCTAAAGATTACAGGCGATGATTGGGATAGGGGCGATAGGGTAACAGGAACTGAAGGAGCTTCTGCAAGAAAAAGAAATCCTACAAGACCAGGTATGACAAGCGCTATGCCCGTAATGGATATAAAAAGAAATGATGCAATGAAAGAACCTGATTTTCTCATAACAGGATCGAGTGGGAATACTCGAGAAGGACAACTTGTAACTTTCTCGGGCGGTGCAAGAGGTTAATTAATTAAATGCCTTTGAGAGGACTAGCTAAAAGCAAGAACTTTACATTGGGACCGACGGCTCCGATGAAAACTTTTACAGAAAATATTCATAAACAAACTAATAATTTCAACAATCGAGTAAATAATCAAAAGACTCATAATCTAACAAATGTTTCACAGAACGAAAAACTCTATCAATATGAAAGTCAGATAAAAAGTAATTTTGACAACATCGTTCCAACCTTAAAAGAAATCGCCCGTATACAACATCATGATAATTTTATAAATACAGCTCAAAGCATTGCAAAAAATAATTTAGGGATAGGCTTGCCACTGCATATATTAGATAAATCTTGGGTTAAGCCATTGGATATGAGAGCTTTATATGCTTGGTGCTCCTTTAAACAACATGAAAAATTAAGTGATGATTTTTTTGAAAATGATCCTTTAGATGGCTCAAGTGGAGGTAAGAGTGCAAAAGAATTTGAAAAATTTATGTTGGATTGTGACGTACATCTACTAGACATCACTCCCTGCTCTGATGGGAGATTAGCGCATTCAGTTGCATATGTTATGAGAATTCCATTTAGTGCCGTTAGACGAAGATCTCATGCAGGAGCGCTTTTTGATATTGAAAATACTGTAAATAGATGGGTTAAAACGGAGCACAAAAGGTATAGGGAGAGCAACCCTAATGAAGCACATAAAGACACAAGATATTTAAAAGTAGTTACTTATCACTTTAGTTCTGTTGACCCTTTGCATCAGGGATGTGCTGCTCATGGAAGCGATGATCAATTGGCTGCTAAAGAAGGTAGCAAAAAGTTACTTGCTTTTAGAGAGGCTGTTGAAAATAGTTTCTGTTGCGGTGCTTCTGTAGATCTTTTGTTAATTGGTCTCGATACTGATACGGACTCATTAAAGATTCATTTGTCTACCAGCAACGGTAATATAGATTTAGAAAAAACCATTTCAACTTTAGAAATATATGATTCAACAATTAATTTTTCAAAAGAAGAAGCTGAAAAAGAAATTTGTCAAATTATCGATAGGAAATCTTCTAAGGAACAGCTAACAGGAATAAATAAATTTATTTTTAAATTAATTATTAATAATATTTCCCAAATTGACTACGTAAAAAAATTTTATAAAGGTTCTTATAAAGATATTGGTCATGCTGAGAGATTTATTGGAGTTGGAATAGGATTCAAAGAAGTACATTTAAGGAATTTAACTTATTTTGCCCATTTAGACACTGTTGAAGAAGGAGCTCCAGATTTAGATGTTGGAGTGAAAATTTTTAAGGGATTGAATGTCTCAAAGGATCTTCCAATACCAGTAGTAATAAGATTTGATTACTCTGGCAAAGTACCAGGAGCAAAAGAAAGAGCAATAAATGATTGTAGGAGAGTAAATAATGCGATATCAATTAGATATAAAAATTTAGTTGATCAAGGTTTGTTGCATACTTGTCTTACTATTAGAGATAGGGACAATATACATTCCGCTCATATTATTGGAATGTCTTTTGATAAAAAATTAGAGGAGGCTCACTAGTTATGCTTATTTGTAAGGTGGTTAAACCACTTGTATCAACCAATAGAATTCCTGGATTTGAACATAGACATTTACAAGTAGTTTTAGATGGATCATCTCAAAAAGTCGCGGTTGACTCTGTCGGTTGTAAACCAGGTGATTGGGTCATTTGTGTGGGTAGTTCAGCTGCAAGAGAAGCTGCAGGAAGTAAATCATATCCAAGTGATCTGACAATTGTCGGGATAATTGATCACTGGGATCCTGAAAGTGAACTTTAATTGGAAGGATTATTAATTTTGGAAATAATGAAGGTATGTGGAAGAATGGTATGCACTCAACGAGTATCAGGCTTGGGATACATGAATTTGAGGATTTTAGAAAATAATAAAGGTAAAAAAGTTGTAGCAGTTGATCCTGTTGGAGCTAGAGAAGGTAACTGGGTTTTTACTGCTAGTGGCACAGCAGCAAGGTTTGCCTGTCCAAATCCTGAAATCCAAACTGATTTAACTATTGGCGGAATAATTGATTATTGGGAATCTAATTAAAAATTAATGTGGAATCAAAGAGAATCTCCTTTAAGAGTTGAAAAAAGGTTTGAGTTTGAGGAATATTCGAGTATTAGTAAATTCATGAAAATGGTTGAGGAGTTGTGTAAATTAAAACAAATATATCCAAATATTAGTTTTGGGAAAAATTTTGTAAGTATTACAATTTTTCTAGGATCTGAAAAGTTATCAAAAATCGAAAAAGATTTTTCCAATCAAATAGACAATTTTTATTTCGAAATTTAAGTCAATTAATAATGGTCGGGTTTATCTATATCTCTTTTAATAAGAGCCATTAAATAAGTGGGAGCTTTGTATCTTCCAGGAAGGCATCTATTTAATGTTTCTAGATGACCCCAACAAACTGTCCTTTCAATCTCTTTTAGTGAATTTCCTTTTAGAATTAATAACCTTAGCGCTTTACAAAATAAAGGGTAGCCTGCTTCTAGTTCGTCTATATTTAGCTTTGCTGCTGTCATAGATCATAGAAGTTTTGTTATTTAATAATCTATACAAATATGGCGCACAATTGGTTCTTATTTAAAATTTCTAAATAATAATAAATTAATCTAGAAAAGCTACGCAATCTATTTCAATTAAAACGCCTTTTGGCAAAGAAGAAACTTCTACACATGCTCTTGCCGGTGGGTTCTCTACATTAAAAAAATCACTGTAAATATCGTTAACAGTTTTAAAATTTTTTAAATCAGTTAAATAAATATTAGTTTTTATTACATCTTCTGCTCTTGCTCCTCCAGCATTAAGAACAGCAAAAAGATTTTTTAAAACTTGAGTAGTTTCTTTCTCAATATTACCTAGGCAATTTATTTTATTTGAAACTGGATCGATGGCAATTTGACCCGAACAATAAATAAAATTTCCTGCTTTGATTGCTTGGTTATAAGGACCAACAGGGTCAGGTGCATTGGCAGTCTTAATTACTTTTGTTGAAGACATTTGATCAGGGTAATTTATATAAATTTAAACCCATGAATCTTTATTTGCTCTTAAAAAAGAAAATCCTTTTAAATTATCTGCTC
>CACLUD010000015.1 GCA_902609995.1 uncultured Prochlorococcus sp.
TAGACACTAAAAACCAGTTTTCAAATCTTTATCTATTTTGGGAAAAGAAATAGTAATTAATATTGTAGATATTTGTTCTTTTGTTCTAGTAGATTATATAAATCAGAAACTCCTCACACACTATTTTCTGATAAATAAACATCCTTTTCTCTCAATTAGGGTGTTTTTTATTGCAATATATCCAAAAAAGGAGAACTGGCACATATGACAGTTCAGTAACATTTCTTTTTCCCCTTTCCACGAAAAGGCACTATATGGAATGTTATGTGTAGGAGAGGTTTTACTAAAACAGTGGAAACAAGGAAACACTTGATTTGGTAGAACCAAGAAAAGACCTCTAGAAATAGGGGTCTTTTTTTTTGCCTACTTTTTTCTAACAAATGCTCAAATTTAAACAAAACAAAGAGGTATATGTTTACCCCTTTCTATTCTTATGTACTCATTATCTAAAAAGTCAGTGAGTGCTTTTGACTCCTATATTATTTATACTCCTATCAAATAGAGAAATATTGTGATGACAACCATAAAGCACTTCTACTCGGGTAAAAATACTCTATTAATCTCAGGTCAATTCGAGGACAATATAGGTATAGATCAAGGAGGTCTTATGAAACTATTTAATAAATTTAATATCCTTCCAAAATATCTAACTGCATTTAATTATGCAGGTTTAAATCTAAATGAAACTCCAAAAGAACTTGACCAATATCCTACAGAGTTCCAAACTTACTGGGACAAAGAATGTAAAGAGAATCCAACTAATCAAAATTGTTTAATCTATTTCGACTGAGTAATTTATTTTTAGTATTTGTTAATTAAACTCTTCCTAAAAAAAGGTTTCACTCAGGAAAATGTGTGTTATAATTGGTTCAAACATCTTGGTATCACAGCGTTTATCACTGACTTATCTCACGGTACTGTAGAGTGAGAATAAAAAATATTTTAATTTTTTATCTTTAACTTTTTTACAAAATTATTATGGATGAAACTATTAAATTAAGTAGATCTACTGTCGAAAAATATCTTAATTGTCCTAGATGTTGCGTTCTTGATAAAAAGCATAAAATAAAACCTCCAACATTACCATTCACTTTAAATATTGCTGTAGATAATTTATGTAAAAATGAGTTTGATTATTATCGCGATAGACAGGAATCTCACCCTTTATTTATTGAGCATAATATCGATGCTATACCTTTTAAACATAAAGATATAGATACTTGGAGGAGTAATTTTAAAGGAATAAGATATAAATCTACTGAACATAATTATGATTTTGGTGGTGCGGTAGATGATGTCTGGCAAAAAAAGAACGGAGAGTTAATTATCGTTGATGTAAAAGCAACATCAAGAAATAATTTTGATTGGTTTGAAACTTTTAATAAATATGAATACGCAAAAGCATATAAAAGACAATTAGAAATGTATCAATGGTTATTTAGAAAAAATGGTTTCAAAGTTTCAGATGAAGCCTATCTTCTTTATTTTAATGGGAAAAAGAATGAGAAATTTTTTAATAATCAGTTAAAGTTTGATGTGCATTTTATTAAGTTAGATTGTTCTTCAGCATGGGTAGAAGGCAAAGTTATTGAAACAGTAAAACTTCTCAGATCTAATTTGTTCCCTTCACCATCTTTTAAATGCGAATATTGTAATTATTTAAAAAAGCGTTGGCAGTTGTCAAAAAATTAATTAATGACTTTGAAAAAATAATATTATTGGATAATTCTGGAAAAATTTTTAAATAAAGATAATCTTTAAGTAGACAATAATTTTTAGATTTTGGTTAAACCGAAAAGTCCTGATAATAAAATTAGCAATCATTTACAACAAGATGTTGTCAAAATTGCAGGAAAAACAATCTTTATTAATCCATTTTTGTATTGGAGAAGGTTTGATGAGAATACCAATAGATGGTTGAGAGAACCAGGACAAATGTCTGAAGAGCAAATCCAGTCAAATAGAAATCGTTTTTATCCTGAAATTGACTGGGCTGATTTAAGTCAAGATCAAAAGCTCGTAAAAGATGCAAGTGTAGAAATGTTTCTGAAGACTTTGGAGCTTATAAGCACGTTTCATCCTCAACTTAACTCTGGACAACTCTTAGAAGTTGAGAGGAAAATGGCAATTACAAAAAAGCTACCTTTTGAAAAGTGGGTAACAAAGTCTTTTGCTAAAAAAGCTAGAGCTGAAGAAAATGAGAAAAGGAAATTTAAAAGAGATAGATTTATCAGAAGTTGGAAGGAATGGCTAAGCCTTGAAAATACTCAACAAGCTCTACTACCTATAATTGTCGTTGTATTTGTCTCAGCATTTATTGGTTGGTCTACAGGTGTTTCAAAAAACAGTTGTAATCCATATTTTGAACAAAATTTAGATCAGTCAATATAAATCGTTTTATTAAATAGAATTTAATATTATTTTGATGATTTGTCATTTATCATATGGGGTAATATAAAAGAAGTTAAGTTTTTAAGCTAACTTATTATTAGATTTATGGATAACAAAGAGCAAGAAAAAGATATATCAAGTTTAGAATTTGATAATAGTAAGACTCGAAATGATTATAAATTTTTAGTTCAAAAACTAAAAAATATTAAGGAGATTATTACTTTGTTGGAAAACAAGTTTATACAGAAAGAGATGTAAATTTTTGAAAAATAGTAAATTAAATAATAAGTTCCCCTCTTTTAATAGACAGCCTTTGGTTTTCTATTTAATTACTACTTTTACTTTTTTATTAATATTAATTAGATTAATTTTTCTTCAAATATTAAATCATGAATCTTACAAAAAAATGTCTGATGAAAATAGAATTAGGCTAATTTCTACTCAACCAATTAGAGGGAGGATACTAGATAAAAATGGATTAATATTGGCAGATAGCCGTTTTAAATACTCTTTAATAATTAAACCTCAATACGTCAATAAAAAAGCATGGCAGAAATATAAATCAAAGATTTCGAAATTATTCAATATTTCATCTGATTCACTTCAAAAGAAATATTCTGATGGTGTAAAAAATAAAAATTTTTCAATAACTCTTTTAGATGATTTAAAAGTTGATCAAGTTATTAAATTTAAAGAAAATGAAAATATCTTAAATGGCATAGAGATTTCAACAAAAATGATTAGAAATTATCCTTATAAAACTGTTGCTTCTCATGTGATTGGTTATACCCAACCTATTACAGATTCTGAATTTAATATTTTGTCAAAAAAAGGTTATAAGTTAAATGATTTAATAGGAAGAACTGGAATTGAGTTTGTTTATGAAGATCATATAAGAGGAGAATGGGGAGGAGAAATGATTGAAGTAAACTCTTCCGGTACTTTTACAAAATCTTTAGGTATTAAACCATCAAAACAAGGGAAAGACCTTGAATTGACAATTGATTTGAATTTACAACTAATCGCCGAAGAAGTGCTTAAAGATAAAAATGGAGGAGCAATAATAGTTATGGATCCCAGAGATGGTGCCATAAGAGCAATGGCTAGTAAACCAACTTTTGATTTGAACTTTTTTTCAAAAGAATTTAAACCAGAAAAAGAATATAATGCTTTGTTCAATTCTCCCGCTAAACCATTATTTAATAGAGCTTTAAATGCTTATGATCCAGGAAGTGTTTGGAAAATTGTAACTGCTATTGCTGGTTTAGAAAGTGGAAGGTTTCCTCCTGAAACTGCTTTAGAAACTAAACCTTGTATTACATATGGAAGTCAATGTTTTAGAGAACATAATGATTTAGGTTTCGGAAGAATAGGTTATGAAGATGCTTTGCGAGTTTCCAGTAATACGTTTTTTTATCAGATTGGTTATGGCGTAGGTGTAGATGAAATTTATAACGTCTCTAAGAAGCTTGGCTTTGCCTCACTATCTGGAATCGAAATTTCTGAACAAGAAAATGTAGGTTTAGTGGCAAGTAGTCAATGGGCTAAAAAAGGAAGAGGATGGGGCGAACCAGGAAGAACTCCTTGGGTTCCAGAGGATATCGCGAGTATGTCTATTGGACAATTTGTTGTTCAAGTTACACCTATTCAAATAGCTCGTGCATATGCAGCAATCGCGAATGGTGGCTATTTAGTAACTCCTCATTTATCTAAAAAAGAAGACAAACTTTTAACAAATCAAAAACGTATAAAAATTGATATTGATCCAAATAATCTTGAGTTAGTAAAAAATGGTTTAAGGAAAGTAGTTGAATCTGGAACAGGGGTTTCTATCAATTATGGGGTATCTAATCTTCCTCCAGTTTCGGGTAAAACTGGTACTGCTGAAGATGGAGAAGGAGGTTCGGATCATGCATGGTTTGTATGCTTTACTCCTTCAGATAAAAGTGAGTTGTTAATAGTTGCTTTTGCACAAAATACGCCAGGAGGAGGATCTGTACATGCACTACCTATGGCTAGAGAAATTTTAAAAGTTTGGAATGAAAATAAATAAATATAATTCGTTTAAATTTTTATTAAAAAATTTATACTTTTAATTTTTTCATTTGTGATAGTCGTTGAATTATATCTTCTATTGTTTTTATATCCACTGGTTTACTAAATGAAGATAACAGTTGTCTGCCCAACACTTGACTGCCTAAATGTACTAATTGAATTCTTAATGATGTTAATAATTCTAATCCGACTCCACCAGAAAAAGTTGCAATTGCTATTGGCTGACCATTAAATAAATTCCTAAAATCGTCCCCTGAGACAGAAAGCCAAGCTATTAAATTAGAGAGAATTGGAGGGATCGAACCGTTATATTCAGGAGCACATATGATCCATTTTTCTGTAGTAAAAAGCTTTTCTTTTATTTCAATTATTTCGACAGGAATATTTTCTTTTGTGTGAATTCGTGGATTGAATAAAGGTATATCAAAAGTAGTAAGATCCAAAATTTCAGAATTGAATTTTAGTTCATTACTTTTTTCCTGAAATTTTTTTGAAAGTTCTAGATTTTTTCCACAACTTGCTGAAATGATTATTAGATCTTTTGAATCAGGCATAAATAACAATAATTCGGTTTAGTAGTTAGCTCCACTCTTACGGTGATGAACGGCAGTTAGACTATCGGATTTTAATATATTGCCGTGTAAAACCTCAGCATATATTACCCAGTGATCTCCGCATTCCATTCTTTCTTTTACAGAAGCATCTAACCATGCTAAAGACTGAGGAATTATTATTTGATCATTAGGTGTTAATTCAATATCTAAGCCCTCAAATCGATCTTCCCCTGGTGAGAAAGGTTTTGTAAAATTTTTTAAAGGTTCCCTGAAATCTTTTTCGCTAAGAATATTTAAGGCAAAAGAGTCACCTTTTTGAAGAAGCGATTCTACTGATCTATCTTTTGCTACTGAAATACTCAATCCAGGAGGAGAAAAACTTGCTTGGCTTACCCAGGATGCAAGCATAGCTCCTCTTACATTATTTTCATCTTTCCCTTTTGATGCAGTCAGAACACACAGTGAACCAAGTACTCTTCCTAAAGCTTGCAATGTTGGATCAGTTTTACTGGATATCATTCCGGTATCTGATTTTCTAATTTTTTGTTTTGCTTTTTTTAAAATTTTTCTCCCAAAATGAGTACCAATTTCTTCTAGTTCTTTAATTTTTGGTTTATTAGGACTAAATTTTATTCTTATTGGATCAAAACTAAATTTAAATCCACCATCTTTTAATTTTGTCTCAAGCAAATCTATTGCTTCCCCACTCCATCCAAAACTACCGAAGATGCCTATTGGTTTATCCCTATTACCTTCTGATAATAAAGTTCCCAGAGCACTTACTATTGGAGTTGGGGCGTGTCCCCCCAAAGTAGGCGATCCGATTAAATATCCATCAGCTTTTTGAATAGATTTTATAAGTTCATCATTAGATGTAAATTCACAATTAATACTTTCAACTTCTACTGAAGTTCTATTTACACCTTTAGCTAATGCATCACCTATTGAAGCTGTATTTCCATAAGCACTAGCGAATATCAAGACAATTTTAGAATTGTTTGTTGAGAGATTTTCTCCCCATCTGATGTAGTCATTTAAAAAGCTTTTTAAGCTGTATTCAATTGCCGGACCGTGGAGTGGAGCAATAGTTTTAATGTCTAACTCAGAAATTTTTTCCGCTATTGATACGATTTGATTAGACATTGGTGCCATAAGACAATCATAAAAATGTTTTCTATCAATTTCTGTACTAATTCTGTTGGTTTCTGACCATCCTTCAGATGCTAAATGAGCAGAAAATATTTTTTCACTTAAAAGTATTTCTTGATTTTCTTCATATATGATTAATCCACCGGGCCACCGGGCAGTTGGGACAGGTAATAGTTTTAATGAAAGATTTTCTAGTTCAAGATTAAGTTCCTTTTTTACGATGTTAATTTCGGGTAATTCTTTCTCAATAAAAGTTTTTAAATTTGGATTTTTTTGATTCCAAAGTTCAGTAATCAGCTTATAACCAGGATTCGAACATGTAATAGTTAAGTTTTTGTATTGGAGATTGATTGACTTTATAGTTGCAATAATTTTAGGATTTACATGTCCAGTAATGATATTAATTTTGTTGAATTTAAACTCGTCATGAAAATTAGAAATTACTTGATTAATTGATTCTGAATATTCTTTTTCAGGTGGATGAATAATAAATAATTCATCATTACTTATGATTAAAAAGGTATTAAATGATGTTCCTTTCTCAAGATTAAATTCGAGTTCAAACTTTTCTTTATTTTGATCAAGAAATCTGATGCAAGTAAAATTTTCAGTTATTTCAAATATTGATAAGTTTTTATTTTCTAAAAGTGAACTTGTATTAATTACTGACATCTTTAAAGATTTATTTTTTAATAGTGATTAGCAACTTTCCTATGATGAACGGCCGTTTTACAGGATAAATCAGAAACACTTCCATTTTCAACTATACCGTAAATAATCCAATGATCTGGAGTTTCTAATCGTGAACTTACTTTACAATCTAAAAATGCGAGAGAATCAGAAAGTACTGGCCCACCATTTGCGATATTGTTCACTACATCTACATCAGCAAATCTATCTGCTCCAGGTGCAAATCTTTTTAAAAAATGTCTAAACATTTTTTGATAGTTATCTTCTCGCAAGATATTAACTACAAAGCCTTCTCCAACTTGCATATAAGATTCAATAGCTCTATCTTTTGCAACTGCTACTGTAATGCCTGGCGGATTGAAACTTGCCTGACTAACCCAGCTTGCCACCATTGCGCTTTGTCTAAAAGTTGAACCTTCTCCTTGGCTAGCTGTGACTACATATAAACCTCCACTTAATCTCCCTAAAGCTTTATCCAGATTTGAATCAAGACTTTTCATTGAAGCAATATTTTTTTTCTTATTAATTAATTGTCCCAAGTCAGTTCCAGCCTCTTCAAATTGTTGATAGATAATAGGATCTGGAATATTTTTAACTCTTAGAGGTGAAAAGGCTTCTTTTTGTCCTAATTCTCTCAACTTATTTGCTAATGAATCTATCGGCTCATCATTTCCTCCAAAAGCATCGTAAACTGCTGTAAATTGTTTAGGCTTTAATGCAGCAAAAAGAGTACCAAGAGACTCTTTTAATTCATTATCAGAATCCACTGGCCAGGTTGGGATTACTACGGCTTTAGATTCTGAAATTAGACCTGTTAATTCCTGAGAATCTGACGATCTTAAATCAATTAATTGAACCTGTGCATCTGCCTTACTTATGCCGTGAGATATGGCTTGGCTTAATCGATCACAATATCCATAATCACTTATGTAGCATACAGATACAAATTCATTACCTTTACTCTTTTTACTACTCCACTCTGAATACTTTTCTTTCCAGAAATTCACTTGATTATGAAGCAATGGTCCATGACCCACAGCTATAGTTTTAAGCCTAGGTAACTTATCAATTCGTTTAATAGCTTGAAGAACACTTCTTGCGTTCGGGCCCATTAGGCAATCGTAATAAAAACGAAAATCTTCATATATTTCTTTTTGATCATTATCAAATAATTCATCAGAGCAATAATGCAACCCAAAAGCATCGCATGTATATAAAACATTCGTACCGTGATCGTAGGAGAAAATGGTATCTGGCCAATGTAAATTTGGTGCGCTTATAAACTCAATATTATGATTTACTCCACTTGTGGGGTTAGCTCCAAGATCTAAATATTGTCCACTTTTTACTTCTAAACTTTTAAAAGGAATATGTATTTGATCTTCAATAAATTTAAGCGCTAATTTTGAACCAACTACTATTATTTCTGGATTAAGAGTTAAGAGGTTTCCAATTAAACCTGAGTGATCTGGCTCTGTATGACTTGAAATCAAATAATCAATTTCTTCTGGTTTTACTTCTCTAAGTAATTGCTCAAACCATAGTTTTTCAAATTTAGCGTGGCTTGTATCAATTATTGCTAGTTTTTGTCCCTTAATGATAAAACTATTATAAGTAGTTCCATTTCTTAATCCAAATTCAATATCAAACCTACTTCGATCCCAGTCAAGAGATCTAATTGCAATTGAGTCATCTGCAAAAACTTTATGTTGCACAGATAATTTTTGCTCAACTTTAATCATCTCTGAAGCACTTGTTTTTGCAGAAGTTATCATACTATGATTCTTTTGTATTATGACTTTAGTTGTATATAATATAAATCCGCGTGAATCTAAGTGTGGAATTACCGAATTTGTTTTTAATCACTTCATTATTGATTCTGTTATAAATGAAATCTCAAACTAAAAACATTCCAATTACAGGTGATGAAATAAGAAAAGAATTTTTAAATTTTTACCATGAAAAATTTCATAAAATTATCCCAAGTGCATCTTTAATTCCTGATGATCCTACAGTTATGCTCACGATCGCTGGAATGCTGCCTTTTAAGCCAGTTTTTCTAGGATTGCAAGAAAGGCCATCAAAAAGAGCCACATCTAGTCAAAAGTGTATAAGAACAAATGATATTGAAAATGTTGGAGTTACTGCCCGACACCATACCTTCTTCGAGATGCTTGGTAATTTTTCTTTTGGAGATTATTTTAAGAAAGAGGCTATTGAGTGGGCTTGGGAATTAGTCACTGATATTTACGGACTTTCTGCTGAGAATATAATAGTGAGCGTGTTTCATGAAGATGATGATTCGGTAAAGATTTGGAAAGAAGATATCGGGATTCATCCACAAAGGATAATTAAGCTTGGAGAAAAAGATAATTTCTGGTCTTCAGGGAAAACAGGTCCTTGCGGACCATGTTCAGAATTATATTATGACTTTAAACCTGAAAAAGGTCTTCAGAATATAGATTTAGAAGATGGTGATCGTTTTATAGAATTTTATAATCTTGTATTTATGCAATATAACCGTGACCCTGATGGTCAATTGACAGATTTGAAATACAAAAATATAGATACTGGAATGGGGCTTGAAAGAATGGCTCAAATATTGCAAAAGAAGAAGAATAATTACGAAACAGATTTGATTTTTCCAATTATTCAAAAAACTTCTGAGATCTCCAAAATTGATTACTATTCTTCAGATGAAAGAACCAAAATCTCTTTAAAAATTATTGGAGATCATATAAGAGCAGTTATACATTTAATTTCTGATGGGGTAGTAGCAAGTAATCTTGGAAGGGGATACATATTAAGAAGACTGATTCGAAGAATGGTTAGACATGGAAGGTTGTTAGGCTTAAAAAATGAATTTTTATCGAAACTTGCAAGTGTAGGTATTAAATTAATGCAAGAGAATTATCCAGATTTAAAAAATAATTGTGAGTATATATTGAGTGAGATAAAAATTGAAGAAATAAGATTTAGAGAAACTCTTGATAGAGGAGAGAAATTATTAGATGAATTGATTTCATCGGGCCAGAAAATCATTACTGGGTTTAAAGCATTTGAACTTTATGATACTTATGGCTTTCCATTAGAACTAACAGAAGAAATTGCTCAAGAAAACGATATTGCTGTTGATGTTAAGGGGTTTGATAAAGAAATGTCTGCACAAAAAGAAAGAGCCAAAGCTGCTTCTCAGATTATTGATTTGACATTAGAGGGTTCATTAGAACGCGAAATAGACTTATTTGATAAAACTCTTTTTAATGGTTATGATTCACTTGATTCAGATGCAGAAATTCAGGGTATATTTTTGGAATCAACTTTGGTTAAGCAAGCAAGTGAAGGGCAGAAAGTTTTAATTGTCCTTGATCAGACTTCTTTCTATGGAGAATCTGGAGGTCAAGTTGGTGATATTGGAACGATATTCTCGAATGATCTAGAGGTTGTAGTTGATAACGTTATACGAAAGAAAAACGTTTTTCTGCATTATGGAATGGTTAAAAAAGGAATATTAAGTCTGGGACAAAAAGTTAAAACTAAAGTAAATGATTTGGCTAGAGCTAAGGCTGCGGCAAATCATACTGCTACCCATTTATTGCAATCTGCACTCAAAGTAGTTGTTAATGAAAGCGTTGGACAAAAAGGCTCATTAGTTGCATTTAATAAATTACGATTTGATTTCAATTCTTCTCAACCTATTACAAAAGATCAAATTTTTAAAGTTGAGACTCTAGTTAATTCTTGGATTTTGGAAAATCGTTCTCTTAATATAAAAAACATGGCCAAGAGTGAGGCTCTCGAGAGAGGGGCAGTGGCTATGTTTGGTGAGAAATATGATGATGAAGTAAGAGTTGTTGATGTGCCAAGTGTTTCGATGGAACTATGTGGTGGAACTCATGTAAAAACCACATCTGAATTAGGTTGTTTTAAAATAATTAGTGAAGAAGGAATTTCAGCGGGCGTCAGAAGAATCGAAGCATTGTCTGGGCAATCAGCCTTTGAATACTTTAGTGATAAAAATTCTCTCGTAAGTCAACTTAGTGATTTGTTAAAAGCAAATCCTAATCAACTATTGGATAGGGTTAATTCTTTGCAATCAGAGTTGATTAATAAAAATAAAGAAATACAAAAAATGAAGGATGAAATTGCTTATTTTAAATACTCTTCGCTAAGTTCTTCTGCAAATAAAGTTGGATTATTTTCGCTGATTATTAGTCAACTTGATGGACTAGATGGAAATTCTCTACAATCTGCAGCATTAGATTTAACTTCTAAATTGGGAGATAAGTCGGTTGTGATTCTTGGAGGAATGCCAGATAAGGAAAATAGAAAATTGTTATTTGTTGTCTCTTTTGGGGAAGACTTAGTTAAAAGAGGTATGCATGCAGGGAAATTAATTAATGATATTTCACGTATTTGCTCTGGGGGAGGGGGAGGTAAACCTAACTTTGCCCAGGCAGGTGCTAAAGATATTGATAAATTAAATGATGCTTTGGAATATGCAAGAAAAGATTTGAGGACAAAGCTCCTTAGTTATTCTGATAAATAACTACTTTTTCTTAAACTGGTTTCTATTTGGTCAATTAACTTTCGTGCTTCTTGAATAGTCAAAGTTTTATTATTGATGGCAGATTCAGTATTGACTCTAATTGATTCAACTAAATTATCTGAACTGTAATCATATAACTCTAAAATTTCTGATTTGCTGTTTTCTTTAATAATGTTTTTAATTTTATAAGAATTATCTTCATTTATATCAATATGAATAACATTTGTATTTCCAAATAAATTATGAAAATTCCCTAATGCCTCTTGATATGCCCCTGCCATAAAGATTCCTATTAGATAATCATTATTTTTTTCTGGAGGATGTAAATTTAAAAGTGATTTAATCTTTCCATTGTCAATAAAACTATTCAGCTTGCCATCAGAATCACAAGTTAAATCCGCAAAATTTCCCTTACAAAAGGGCTCTTCTAAATGTCTATGAATTGGAATAATTGGAAAAACTTGATTAATTGCCCAGGTATCAGGAATAGATTTAAAAACTGACAAATTTGCGTAATATGTTGATGCAAGCGTGTCGGTTATTTCAGATAAATCTGGATGGATAATTTCATCATTCTCCAATTGATTTGCAATCTCTTTTGCACAAGCCCATGTAAGTTCTTCCGCATACGCTCGTTCTTCTAAACATATAAATCCCAGTCTAAAAGCGACTAAGCAATCCTCTTTAAATTTTTTAGCGTCATTCCATAATTCTATTATTTCAGATAAATCTTCTTTTTTATCACTAAGATTCTTTATCTGATTAAGGGTTTCTATCAGATTTGTGATGATTAATGATTGTTTTTTTTGATCGGATACTTTAACTTGGGAGCTGACATGGCTTGTCCCTAAAATATTAAAAATTAAAATTGAACAATGACTGATTATCGCTCTACCACTTTCTGAGATTATGATTGGATGTTGAATATTATTTACTTCACATGAATCTTTGACTGTTGCAATGACGTCATTTGCGTAGTTTTGAAGAGAATAATTTGTCGAAGTATTGGAAGACGTTTTAGTTCCATCGAAGTCTATTCCTAAGCCGCCTCCAACATCTATATATTTCATTGGTGCGCCTAACTTAGATAATTCAACAAATATTTGACTAGCTTCTTGTAATGCGTCTTTTATTACTGATATATCACTGATTTGGCTTCCAACATGGAAATGCAGCAACATCATTTCATTTATTAGATTTACTTCTTTGAGCTCTTTTATTGTTAGCATTATTTCTGGAATTGATAATCCAAATTTGGAATTATCTCCCAATGATTTACCCCACCTTCCACTGCTCTTACTTGACAATTTTGATCTAATTCCAAGTATGGGGGTTGCTTTGAGATCTTTTACAGCCTCTATAATTCTTTGAACTTCATCTCTTTGTTCAATAACTATAATTGGCTTTTTACCAAGTTTTCTAGCTAATATTGCAGTCTCAATATACTTTTTATCTTTATAGCCATTACAAATTAAAAGTGATTTTTGATTTTCTAGGATTGATAATCCAATTAATAATTCTGATTTACTTCCTACTTCTAATCCAAAATTCCAAGGATCCCCATATTCAATGATTTTTTCCAATACATTTTTTTGCTGATTACATTTAATAGGAAAAACTCCTTGATAAATATTTTTATAGTCATAAGTTTCTATAGCTTGGGAGAAGGCATTATTTAATTCCGTAATTCGGTCTTTTAAAATGTCGTTGAATCTTATTATTAGGGGAGTATTGATTTCTCTACTTTTAAATTCCTTAACAAGTTTAAAAAGATCGACTTTTTGTTTGGATTTTCTACTTGGGCTTATCGATATATTGCCATCTGAATTAATTGAAAAATATTTTTCTCCCCATTTATCAATACCATACGTAGAAATACTATCTTCTATACTCCAATTCTTATTAAATTTTTTTGGATCAAAATTGGACAATTTTAGTTTTGTGATTTATAAAAGTTTTTGAAAATTACTCAAAACAATATCTTTTATTTTAATGATTACTTGCCAAGTTACCACCTTAAAGAAGAATATACATAGAGAGATTACTAATTAAATGATCAAAGAGAGAACGTTTCTTGCAATTAAACCAGATGGAGTTCAGAGAGGATATGTTTCAGAGATTATTGGGAGGTTTGAGAAAAAGGGATTTAAATTGGTAGGTTTGAAACAATTAATTCCATCAAAGCAACTTGCTCAAGACCATTATGGGGTACATAGAGAGAGACCTTTTTTTAAGGAATTAGTTGAATTTATATCAAGTGGTCCTGTGGTTGCGATGATTTGGGAAGGAGAGGGGGTAATCTTAAGCGCAAGGAAATTAATTGGTGCTACAAAACCACTTGAGGCTGAACCTGGCACTATAAGAGGAGATTTAGCTATTGATATAGGTAGAAATATAATTCATGGTTCAGATGGAGAAGAAACTGCAAAATTTGAGATAAATTTATGGTTTAATCAAGATGAAATATGTGATTGGGAGATTTCTGATTATGAATGGCGAGCAGAAAATTAAAGAAATTTATATTTAAAATCTATTGAAACTAAATTTGTTAAGGAAAGTAGTTTCAATATTATTGAGAGTTTTTTCTTGAATTAATTTGAACATAATATCGCTTGTAATTGCCGAAAAGAGTACCCCATTCCTGTAATGTCCGGTAGCTACATAAAGATTGTTGATTTGAGTTTTTCCAATAATAGGCTTGAAGTCAGGTGTACAAGGCCTGAATCCCCACCAATGTTCCATTTGTGGCCAGTTTAATGCTTCTGGTAATAAAGATTTAATACCCTCCTGAAGTTGATTTATGCCCTTTGGGGTATTTCCTTGATTAAATTCGGCCTTATCTTCAACGGTTGCTCCAACAACTATAAGGCCATCGTCTCTAGGAACTAGGTAAGTATTAGGACCAAAAAGAACTCTTTTAATAGAATTTTCTGGACCTTGTATTGACAGCATTTGTCCCTTTACAGGAGAGATTGGTAAATTATTTAAAACTTTTTTACTCCAAGCACCGCAGCATAAAATTACTTTTTCCCCAAAAATATTTTTTATTTCTCCAGTAGCGTTTAAAACTTTTGCACCAAGAATTTTATTTTTTTCTAAGATTAATTCTTTTACATCTGCTCCTTCTTGGAACTTGACCCCATGCAAAGAACATGCGCGTTCCAGAGCACGCATAAGCCTTCTTCTATTATCTATTTGGCCGTCTTGTTCAAAAAGTAATCCATGCTTCCAATTTGTATTTATTCCACTGATTTCTTTCTTTAGGTTTTTCTGATTTAAATATTTTCCATATTTATAAGTTTTGAATTTCTTCAATTTTTTTAAATTTTCAAACGGTACTACTATTCCACATTTTTTTAAACCACAATCAATGCCACTATCTTGTTCGATATTTTTAATCCATTCTGGAATTAAATTTTGACTTTGTTGTCCAAATATGAATAATTCATCTTCAAGTCCTTCAGCATGGGTGGCTAGCATTCCTGCTGCAACGAATCCAGCAGATTCGCTTCTGTTTTTGCTTAAAACTTCAACTTTAAATTTATTACGTGCAAATTCATAAGCAATAGATAAACCTATTAATCCTCCACCAATAATTAAAATTGTATTTTTAGTTTCTGATCGCATTTAATTATTTTTATAATTTAGATATGTTTTGATCCTCTTTTACCTTATATCCAATAAGATTAAGAGAGGAACATTTAATAATGAAAAATTTAGAACCTTGGGAAGCTGTGATCGGTTTAGAAACCCATGTCCAGCTTAATACTAAAAGTAAAATATTTACAGCTGCATCAACAGCTTTTGGTGATGAACCTAATACTCATATTGATCCTGTTGTTTGTGGTTTGCCAGGAACTCTCCCTGTTTTAAATAAGACTGTTTTAGAGTATGCAGTAAAAACCTCTTTAGCACTAAATTTAAATGTGGCAGAACATTGTAAATTTGATAGAAAACAATACTTTTATCCTGATTTGCCTAAAAATTATCAAATCTCTCAATTCGATGAACCTTTAGCAGAAAATGGCTGGTTAGAAGTTGAAATAGCAGAAAAAGATAAAGAAACCTACTTAAAAAAAATTGGTATAGAAAGACTTCATATGGAGGAAGATGCTGGTAAATTAGTTCATGTAGGAAGCGATCGATTGGCAGGTTCTAAATATTCATTGGTTGATTACAACCGGGCAGGTATAGCACTCGTTGAGATCGTAAGTAAACCAGACATTAGGACAGGTAGAGAGGCATCAGAATATGCTTCAGAAATAAGAAGAACTGTTAGATACCTTGGTGTTTCAGACGGAAATATGCAAGAGGGCTCGCTAAGGTGCGATGTAAATATTTCAGTTAGGAGAGGCCCTAATGCCCCTTTCGGGACTAAAGTTGAAATAAAGAATATGAATTCTTTCTCTGCTATTCAAAAGGCTTGTGAGTATGAAATAGAAAGACAAATTGGCGTCTATGAGAATGGAGGAGCAATTTATCAAGAAACTAGGCTTTGGGACGAAGCTAAGCAATTAACAAAAAGTATGAGATTAAAGGAGGGTAGTAGTGATTATAGATATTTCCCAGACCCTGATCTTGGCCCAATTGAAATATCAAAAGAACAAAAGGATGAATGGCTTAATGAATTGCCCGAATTACCTTCTAAGAAGAGACAAAAATATGTCAAAGAATTAGGTTTGTCATCATATGATTCAAGAGTTATTTCGGATGAAGTATTTATGGCAAACTTCTTTGAAGAGACCGTAGCAAATGGAGCCGACCCTAAACTCGCATCAAATTGGATAACAAGTGATATAGTAGGTTATTTGAAATCAAATAAACAAAGTTTTGCTGAATTAAAGCTTAGCCCTATTAACCTTGCAGAGATGATTAATATGATTTCTAAGAAAGTTATTAGTGGAAAAATAGCAAAAGAAATCTTACCAGAATTAATTCAGGATAATATTTCTCCACAAAAGGTAGTTGAAGAAAAAGGCTTGGCGATGATATCTGATTCTGCAAGCATTTTGCCTATTATTCAAGAACTTATCATTGAATATCCTAAAGAGGTTAAATCTTTTAAAGAGGGAAAAACTAAACTCCTTGGCTTTTTTGTAGGACAGCTGATGAAAAAAACTAAAGGTAAGGCAGATCCCAAACTTGCTAATAAACTCATTTCAGAAAAACTAAATAGTTAATTTCTAGACAAGTTTTTGTATTCTATTCTTCCATAACTGTTTATTATCTGAATTGTCTAAAATTACATCTGAAAATTTAGATTTATCTTCAAAATTTAATTGAAGATTTATAATTTTCTCAGCCTCATTTTCACTGATTATATTTCTTTTCATAAGTCTTTTCTTTTGGACTTCTTTTGGACATTTTACTAACCATATTTCTGTACAAATATCCATAAATTTTGCTTCAAACAGCAAAGGAATAACTAAAAGTAAAATTTTATTTTTATCAAATTGATTACATTTTTCTATCATTTTTTCTTTTATTAATGGATGAAGAAGATTTTGAATCCATTTTCTATGTATAGAATTTTCGAAAATAATTTTTTTTAATAATTCCCTGTTTATTTCATTTTCTGAAGTATGCTGATAAACTATTTGAGGTCCAAAATAAGCGACAACTTGCTTATAGCAATTACTTTTCGGCTTGATTAGATCTTTTGAATATTGATCTGCATCCAATATTGGAATGTCTATATATTCTTTTATGTATTTAGCAATAGTAGATTTTCCACTTGCAATACCTCCAGTAAGACCTATTCTTCGTTGTTTATTATTTAATTTTGGATGGATGCTCATAAATTTAATAAGAATCTATATTGCAGTGTTTTAATAGAAAGAATAGTTATTATGAATTTAATTTGTAAAAAAGATTGATTCAGCTTGAGAATAATTGGTCACTTGTGAGTGATGGCGAAGAAAAACCTGATGGTTTTTCTTTCGCAGGGATTACTGCAGGATTAAAGGATTCTAATAAGAAAGACTTGGCTTTAATATTAGCCCCAGAAAATAGTATTTGTAGTGGCTTGTTTACACAATCAATAGTTCGCGCATCCTGTGTAGATATTTGTGAACAAAGGATTAAAAAGTCTTCAGGTCTTATAAGAGCAATATTAATAAACTCAGGACAAGCAAATGCCTGTACAGGTGATTATGGTATTCAACATACTTTGTATGCTACGAAGGAGGTCTCACAATTATTAGGAATAAATGAAGAAGAAGTTTTAATGTGCTCAACTGGTGTAATTGGTATACCGATTCAAATAAAAAATTTAATTGATAATTTGCCTAATTTGGTCAAGGAGTTAAAAACAAATAGTTTACAGAATGCTGCAGAAGCTATTTTAACTACTGATTTAGTTGATAAAAAAATAACTATAGAAACATTTATTGAAGGTAGAAAGGTAAAGATATCTGGCTTCGCAAAAGGATCAGGAATGATTTATCCGAATATGGCTACTATGTTGGCCTTTCTTACATGTGATGTTGGTGTTGATAAAGAAGAATGGGACAAGATGATTTCTATTGCTGTTAAAAAGTCTTTTAATGCTATTTCCGTGGATGGAGAGACAAGTACTAATGATGCCTTTATAGGAATAAATTCAGGAAAAAAAATTGATAAGAAATTTTTATCAAAGATTCAATCAGGAATTGATATTGTATGCCAGAGATTGGCAAAAAATATCGCTAGAGATGGAGAGGGCGCAAATTGTTTACTAGAGGTTTTGGTTGAGGGAGCCAAGAATAATTCAGATGCAATTAAAATAGCGAAATCTATATGTAATTCTTCACTGGTAAAAACTGCAGTTAATGGGTGTGATCCAAATTGGGGCAGAATTATTTCAGCTGCTGGTAATTCTGGAATTGATTTTAAATTAGATGTCCTTGATTTATATATTGGAGACTTTCAGATTTTGAAAAAGGGTAAATTAAATAAATATGATTCCAAAAAAGTTATCAATTACATGCAAACAAGAATGAATGGTAAATATTTAGTTGAGGATATAGTATCTATAGCTCTTAATCTTAATTCTGGTTCAAAAAAAGGCACTGCTTGGGGTTGTGATTTGTCTAAAAAGTACGTTGAAATAAATAGCGAGTATACAACTTAGGATATAATCGTAGTCATATCAATGAATCTTAAGATCACTATAAGCGTGTTCAAACCTTGTTCACAGTTAAAAAAATTTATTACAAATAATTTAAGGAAAAAAACTTAAAAAAAAGGTACTTGCTTTTTAATACTTAATAGTTTCTCTTGAACAATCATGAACAAGAAAATAGAAAGTTATTTACTTTGAATATGAGAATTTAATCTTAGAGCCTTAATAATCTCTGATACCAATGTCATCTCTTTGTAAATTCTCTCAGCATCCTTTTCTATTAAATTTAAGTTAATTTTTTTTAGAGGTAAAACGTTTCTTAAATCTGGCTCAAAGATTTGTCCGATGCCTAAGGCAATAAAAACTTGATTATTTATAAAAGATAATTTTATGGTCATATTATTTTCTTCTGCAAAATTTCCAAGATTTTCAAGTATAACTGGCGATAGTATTTTTCTTGCTTCAATATCATCTTCGCTATAAACAGAAAAATATTTATTAAACTTTAAATTTTGAAGTTTAATTCTCTTCAATTTAATCTTATCTCTTAAGTTTAAGGAAAACCTATCAAATTCGCTTTTTAAACTTCCAAGAGATTCAGACTTAAGAATAGTTTTGAATTGAATATTTTTGTAATCTGAAATAAGAAACAGTCCATGAAAAATTTCTCTAAAGGTCGTTCCAGAGGACTCTCCTGCTCCACTTTTATACTCTTCACTAATATCTAACTCACAGAATTCAATATAATTGTCTCCCAAATAACCTTGTACCGCATCACTTCCTTCAAAGTAAAATTTTGAATAAGAATTTCTTTCATCTTTTTTATTTTTATTATGTAAATTTATATCTATTGGTAAATCTGGGAAAAGTTTACTTTCAATTACTTTTTCGTATTTAAAAAATTTCTGAGGAAAGTAGTCAATATTAACTACGAATAATTCAATAATAGGTTTAAAAAGTAATTTTTTACAATCTAATAAGTATGCATTTACTTTTTGATCTACATTTTTTGTTATCTTAGGAAACTCAAAATAAAAATCATCTTTATAATTTATTGATTCTTTTCTAATAGATTTCATACGTCCTGAAGTATCAAACAATTTAAAAGAAAAAATAATAGTAAAAAAGGCATTCCCTGTAAACCAAATAAAAAACCAAAAACCATTCATAAAGGATAAAGTTACTAAAATATAAATTGCATTTATTGTTAAATAAATAATGAATATTCTTAAAATTTCTTTTCTAATATAATTTTTTAAATTAACTTTTTTATCCTTCAGTATTTCTATTTGTCTTGAAAGATCTGTTTTTAAATAAGTTTTAAATTCGGACATTAATTTTTATTAAATAATTCTTCAATATTTGGTACTTTTTTTTCTTCAACTAAAGCCTCAAAAAATTTTGCTTTTTGCAAATTTAAAGTTTGTGCCACATATATATTCGGGAACATTTCTATGGCGTTATTGTATTGCTTAACATAACTATTAAAAGTTCTTCTTGATGCAGAAATATTTAATTCAACTTCATTTAATGTTTCTTGCAGGTGAAGAAAATTCTTATTAGCTTTTAAATCTGGATAATTTTCAACTGAAACCATAAGCGAACCTATTGTTTGAGAAATTTCTTTATCAAGGGCCAATCTTTCTCCACTTTGAGTTTTATTAGAAACTGCTTTTGTTCTTAAAGATATGAGTTTTTCAAGAGTTTCCTTTTCATATTTCATATATTCTCGAACTGAATTTACAAGGTTGGGAATTAGGTCATATCTTTTTTTTAATTGAACATCTATATTTGCATATGCTGTAGATACATTATTTTTAACTTCTACAAGATAGTTATAAATCCCCCAATAAATAAAAAAAATAAGGATAATTAAACAAATTAAAAAGATCAGAAATTCCACAAGTCTTATTGAGATTAGATTTATTATCTTTATCTTTAAAATATAAAAAATTATTAAATATGTCCAAAGATATTAATAAATTAATCTTCATCATTCCAATTTTGACCTTTTTTCAAACCATTACTTTCTAAACTACTAATATTTGAAGCGCCACCACCTCGAGTACCACCTTCACTACTATCCCCATAGTTATCCCTTAATCTCTTATTCACTTCATTAAATTTAAAGTCGCCACAAATTATATTAAGACTAATCTGAGCTATAGCCATGAAAAACACGAGAAGATTATTTGCTAGACCCTTAAATGCAAGAACAAGAAAAATAGCCCAAAGACTATAACTTATATATTTTTTGTATTTTCTTACAAATTCCAAATAAAAAAAGAAGCTAATTGCCCCTTATTTTAGTTCGACTTTCAATTGTTTTTTGGATTGATAACTACAAGAAGTCACTCGGGTGTAAAGGGGGGAGCTAGAGGGGGAGCTAGGCGACAATATCTTGCTATTAATTGAGATCGCAAAACATTATTTTGAGACTCAAATACGTTCCAAGACAGTAGGTTTGAGAGATGCTGTTTTGGTGATACCACCTATGTACTACTAAATTAGCAACTTAAATTATTTAAATTTACCAGAAATCATAAATGAACTGATAATTTCGTTTTCATATAATTTCTCAAATTTTTCCTGAGTTAATGCTTTTAGACTTTTCTCTAATTTTGTGTTTAGAGAATAGGCTTTGATGTTGTATTGATGTTCATTTTTTGGTGGGCAAGGACCAAAATATTTTTTACTTCTATCACTGTTTTTCCCTGCAACTCCAATACCTAATTTGCCATATTTAACTTCATCTAAATATTTTGTATCAGGAGGAATATCTGACAATATCCAATGTACCCAAGTTTTTCCTACGACTTTTTTTGCATCAGGATCATCCATTATTAGTACGATTGATTGTGCATTTTTAGGGACGTTTGAAAAATTTATTGGTATGGATATGTCCTTCCCACCGTTGTATTTACATCCATACTTTTTAGGTATTGTTTCTCCATCTTTAAATGCAGGTGAACTGATCTCAATTGCGAAGGCACTAATTGGTAATAAAGATATCAAAATTAATGATAAGAACTTCAACATAATGAGATTATTTTTTTTATTTTTGCACGAATTTGAATATTTAGAAAATTAATGTTAATTTCTTAAATTTCATTTAAAAAAAGTTTTTTGTACCGTAAAGATACCATTGGTTAGAGTATTATTACGATTTCAGGGATAAAAATAGGTTTGTACCACCTAAATACCACTAAATCTTAAGAGTAAAACTTATTCATAGCAATCGTTTTCAAGGTCTGTGAAAACTAATAGCGAATATACTACTTAATTTTTAGCAGCTGAATTGGTAAATATTCGTTTATGTAAAGAAAGAGGATTGAAATAGTTCCTATTACAGAGCCAATAAAACTTCCAATAAAATAATTAAATATCTTGGGTTGCATGATTTGTGAGTCTTCTCCATTTTTTATTTCATAATCAGGAGAATCAACTACTTTTAGGCGCTGATTGGTTGTTGGTTGTTTAAGTTGTTGGTGTCGGATGAGTGCTTCGAAATCAGGCATGGAATTTGAGATGCAATGGAACAGTAGGCAGACCAGCCCGTCATTCGACGAGGATCTGATCTCCCTAAATCGTCTACAGCTTCAAATACTGCATTTCCAGATGCTTCTGCTTTATCAAATGCTGAAAGTAAAGGAATAAATGTATCAAAAACGTGTAAACCGAAATTCTCTAACGCTGCCTTAGCTTGTTGAGCCGCTTTTTGCTGTCTAAAATCTACTTTTACAATTACGACTGCATGGTTAACTTTTAAAGTATTTAATAAGCTGGTTAATTCAACAGTTAATTCAACAGACCTTGCTTTTGCTGTTGTGGGTAGAATTACTAAATCTGATCCGTATGCAAGATGTTTAAGTTCTTCTGTATCACTGCTTGCCTGCCCATCAGTAATAACAATTTCGGAGGATCTAGAGGCTTTTGCAGCTGAACTAACTGGAAAAACGGGAAATGGAAGATTTCCTCTGGATGAGTAGGCTAATGCTGATCTGTTTTTATCAGCATCAACTATACATACCTTTTTGCCTTCAGAATGCCATACACTTGCAAGATGAATACTTGTGCAAGTTTTAGCAACACCTCCTTTTTGCCCACAAACAGTAATAAACAATTTTTTACTAATATTTTCCTTACTTTGGAGAATAATTTCTTAATGTCAATAGGTAATTATTTGAAAAGTTTTAAAACCTATATTTCTTAAATACTATTTTGTGGAATATATAGTTTCGAGTAATCTTAAAAGTATGTTTAAAAATAGTAAGTGAAAAAAAGAATTGGATTAGGAACATGGTCTTGGGGAAATCAAGTTTTTTGGGACTATCAAATTAGTAATGATGATGATTTACGTGAGACATATAAAGAAGCGTTAAAAAGAGGCTTTAACTTAATTGATAGTGCAGATTCTTATGGAACTGGAAAACTTAATGGAAGAAGTGAAGAACTTTTAGGGAAATTTTTACTAGATACTCCTACTTTTCAAAAAAAACGAATTCAAATAGCAACAAAGCTTGCTCCTTATCCATGGAGATTTGGGAATAAAGGCTTCACTAAACCATTTCTCAAAAGTTTAGAAAGATTAAATAATAAATTAGATATAGTCCAAATACATTGGTCAACCGCAAAATATAATCCTTGGCAAGAATTACAATTATTAAATAATCTTTGCGATTTAATTGATCAAGGTTTTAATTTTCAAATTGGATTATCAAATATTGGACCCCAAAGATTAAAGAAAATAATTCAATACTTATCAAAAAGAGATAAGAAAGTTAAGAGTGTTCAAATTCAGTTTTCTTTATTGTCTCCAGATTTCCTAAAAAATATAAATGTAAAAAGAATTTGTGAAAATAATGATATTGATTTTTTAGCTTATAGTCCTTTATCTTTTGGAATATTATGTATAGATCCTGAAAAAGATGAAGACAAGCAAATTTCTTTTCTACGTAATTTAATTTTTACAAACTATAAAAAATCAAGTATTGAATTAAGGAAATGTCTAAAACAGATTGCTGTTTCAAGATCAGTTTCTCAAGCTCAAGTAGCAATCAATTGGTGTTGTTATCAGGGAGCCATACCTCTTGTTGGAATGAGAAAAAGGTCTCAAGTTATTGATATATCTAATGTTTTTAAATGGAACTTAAATCAAAAAGAATTTGGAATGCTTCAAGAAGCTTCTCAAAAGTGTTTGAAAAAGATGCCAAGTAATCCTTTTTCAAGCTTGTAAAAGAGAATTAAATAATTTTTATGTAACTATTTTTTTAAGATTTTTTATTTGATTATTGTTCCAAAGTTCTGTCGGAAAGTTTGAACCTGTAAATCTTAAAACTTTAGGTTTTAAGTTTATTAATAAGTCATTAATGTTATTTTTTGTGCTCATTTGTATTGAGAATTTTTAATACGTTAAAATATTTTTTTCTAATCTTCTCAGTATTTATACTCATAAAATTAAAAAAATAATTTCTAATACATTCTTTTGAAGTGAATTTTACAAATTAATAAATTATCTAATACCATATTTGGTCTATTTAAAATGGTGGAGCCCTTCCAGGCTCCTTGGATCATTTGGTTGATAAGGCTGATATCACCCCATCTCCTTTGAGATCAAGCAGCAACTGGTGCTGTTTGACGGGAGAAACTAACGATTTTGTTAGCGTTTGTGTTTTTGCTCTAACCGAGCAGGCTTCAGTCATCTTCCTTACGCCCCGTCGAAACCATTACAACCCCAAAAGGTTATGGAGTTGAGCGGAATCGAACCGCTGTCCGAAACATCGGTTGAGATCACCTAGTCCAATTGGACATTTATATTCTGGCAGGCAAAATGAGTATTGAATAGTTATTTCATTAATTTTTTAAATATATATGTATGTAATTGCATCATCACCTGAAGGTTTAGAGAAATATTTAGCAATTGAAATTATTGATTTGGGTGGATTTAATATTAATACCTATAAAAGATCAGTTTCTTTTGAATGTGATTATGCCACTTTTTATAGAATTCATTTTTTTTCAAGAGTTGCGTTTCGTTTTTATAGAGAAATTGCACGTTTTGTGTGCTACGACAGGCTTTCATTATATGAGGGAGTAAGAGATTCATTTGATTGGTTAAAATGGTTACCTTCTGAAAAAACATTCAATGTTCAAGTTACCGGAAGAACTTCATCGTTAACTCATTCTCATTTCACTGCTCTTGAGGTTAAAAATTCAATTACAGATCTTCAACAATCTGTTTGGAATAGTAGATCAAATATTTCTTTAGATAATCCTGATTTGATAATTCATTTACATTTAAATAATGATCGTGGGATTCTTAGTTTGCAGAGTAGTTTTGAAAGTCTTCATAAAAGAGGATATAGACCCGCTATTGGAAATGCTCCACTTAAAGAAAATTTAGCTTCTGGTTTATTAAAAATGACTGAATGGAATGGAACTAAACCTTTAGTTGATCTTATGTGTGGTTCAGGAACTTTTTTAATAGAGGCTATTAATCAAATTCTTAAAGTTCCACTTAAATTTCAACAATTTTATCTTTTTGAAAATTGGCTCGATTTTAATAAAAATATTTATCAAGAAGAGAAAAACAAGGCTCAGAATAAAGTTATTACTTTTGAGAAATTATCAAAAATTATTGGTTGTGAGATTAATAAAGATGTTTTTGATCAAGCAAAAGTCAACATAAAATTAGCAGGACTTGAAAATCATATTGAATTACAAAATGATGATTTTAAAAATATTCAAATTAAATCTCCCGAAGGATTAATTTTATGTAATCCACCTTACGGAAAAAAACTAGGTGATGAAAACGAATTAATTACTTTATATGAGGATATGGGTGAATTTTTGAAGAGAAATTTTTCAGGCTGGGAATTCTGGTTACTTAGTGGGAATCCAAAACTTACAAGATATTTAAAAATGAAATCTTCTTTAAAAATACCCGTAAGCAATGGAGGTCTTGATTGTAGATGGATTAAATATTTAATAAGATAATTTATTTTTTTCCTAATACTGCTTTTGTTGTTTTACCCAAACCCTCTATTGTTTGGGGTAGATAAGGTCCTTTAGCTAGTTTTCCTCCAAGCTTTAAGCTTAAACCTGCAAGAAATAAATCAACAAATATTATTAAAAGTAAATTATATTCTGTGGTCCAATTATTAAACTTACTAAGAATGAGATAAAAAATAACATGAATACAAATTAAAACTAATAATAATAAAATTCCACCTATAGCAATAAATACTGCCCCACTTATTAATCTTCTCTTCTCTCTATCAACTTCTTGAAGTGCTA
>CACLUD010000016.1 GCA_902609995.1 uncultured Prochlorococcus sp.
TGCGCTACTTTTTTTATCCTTGGTGCGGCTTTTTTACTGTCTAGAAAAGAGCGAGATAAATGGTTTATTGTAGGCTCGTTATTATTGGGAGTCTCAGGAAGTTGGCTTGGAGGTTGTTTATTTTGGGGCTGGTTAAGTGCTTATCCTATTCTCCATATCCCAGTTGAAGCAGTGGCATTGCCTCTTGCTATTGTCGGACTTGGAACAAAATGGAAAATCGGTTCAAGTTTTTATATTTCGTCTTTATTTGGAACGGCGATTACAGATTTGACAATATTTTTGACAGGAATAATGGATCAATGGAAGGAGGTTATTATTGCAGATTCTACTAATGCTCCATTAATACTTCAGAAAACTTCCGAAAATCTTATTCATATAAAATCTTTGTCTATTATTATTTTGGCGGCATTACTACTCTGGTTCATATCAAAAGAAATTTTTAATTATGCTATATCTAATTCGATAAATGGGAAGGCTCTTTTAGTATCAAGTTATGTAATTCAAACTACCTTAATTGTTGATGGTATTTTTATTGTGTTAGCAATTATTCAACCAACACTAAGTGGTTTGGTTTAATGCTAAGACCGCCATTTTCGCAAGAATCAATATCTATTGATAAATGGGATGTAATTGTCATTGGTGCAGGAGCTGCTGGTTTAATGACTTGTTTGGAATTGCCAGAAAATTTAAATGTCCTTCTTTTAAATAGGAATACAAGTAAAAGATCATCTAGCAGATGGGCCCAAGGAGGCATTGCATCAGTAGTTAGACCTGAAGATTCTTTTGCTCTTCATGTTGAAGACACCTTAAAAGCTGGAGATGATTTGTGTGACTTATCTGCTGTTGAAATGCTTGTGAAAGAGGCTCCTGGTTGCGTTGATAGGTTACAAAATTTAGGTATGATTTTTGATCAGAGCTCAGATCAACTATCAACAACTTTAGAAGCGGCCCATTCTTGTAGAAGAGTTTTGCATGTTAAAGATAGAACAGGTAGAGCACTTGTAGAAGTCTTAGAAGATCATATCGAAAACAAGAAGAATATTTTGCATTGTAGAGGCGTGAGAGTAACAGAATTGCTTATTGAAAAGGAAATATGTAGGGGAGTTCAGGTATTAGATGGATCTAATTTATATTGGATTACTGCTAAAGCTGTTGTTTTAGCCACAGGCGGAGGAGGACATTTATTTACTAATACTACAAATCCGGCTCAATCTGCTGGGGAAGGAATTGCTCTTTCGTGGAAAGCTGGAGCTGCAATAGAGGATTTAGAATTTATACAATTTCATCCTACAGCTTTAAAGTTTTATGGTTCTCCTTGCTTTTTAATCTCTGAATCCCTTCGAGGTGAGGGAGCAGTTCTCGTTGATAAGAATGGTGAGAGCCCAGTAAAACATTTGCAAAATGGTGATTTAGCTACAAGAGATCAAGTTAGTAGAGCAATTATGAATAATATGCAAGAAAACGATGTTGATCATGTTGGTCTGGATTTAAGATATATTGATCCAGAAAAAATTGTAGAAAGATTTCCTACAATTATAAGTAGATGTCAAGATTATGGCGTTAATCCTTTAAATGAGGTGATTCCTGTTGCGCCAGCGGCTCACTATTGGATGGGAGGTGTTCATACCGATTTAAATGCATCTTCTACTATTAAAGGATTATATGCCGTTGGCGAAGTAGCCTCTACAGGAGTACATGGTGCAAATAGACTAGCTAGTAATTCGCTTATGGAATGCCTTGTATTCGCAAGAAAAATGTCTTCTATCGAGTTGAATGCTCCTTATAACTTAAGAAGGTTAGATAGATATACTATGGAAATTTTTATGGATAATCCAAAGGAGGATTTTATCTTAAGTGTTTCAGAGAAAATTGATTGTTTGAGAAAATCATGCTGGTCAAATTTAGGTGTCTCCCGTAATAAAAAAAATATGACTGAACTTTTAAAAACTCTTCAAGACGAAATAGATCAACTACAAAAAAATGCTTTGCTTGAGTGCATTAAAAATATAGAAATTGATCAGAAATTGAAACTAAGTGAGCCAAATAGGAGAGGGCTTAATTTATTGCTTGATTTGCATAATAGACAAATTACAACATTGCTATTGTTAAAAGCTTGTCTTTTTCGAGAGGAAAGTAGAGGAGGTCATTATAGGGATGATTTTCCTTTTAAAGAGACAACTTGGAGATGCCATACTAGGCAGCAATTAAATCACGAAATAATTAAAAGGTTTATTAAAAATTAGAATCGCCCTCATATTCAGTCATGATTGCTAAGTCATTTAAATCTTTGACTCCACTATATATTTCACCATTAATTTCCCATGATGGAAACCCTTCAATCTGTTTTTCTCTGCAAAGTTTATATTGATTATCTTTACCGTCTTGTGCGCACTCTATAATCGTTAATTCTTTAACTGCTTTCCCCCCAAATAATTGTTTTTGATCATGGCAATGTGGGCACCAGTATGCGCTAAACATTTTAATGTTATTGTCACTTAGAAATTTAGCAAACTTAATTTTCTGGGGTGAGCTGGATGTTGTGATTGCAGGAGATACTTTTTCTGTACTATTAGAAATATCAATAGCATTAGAGGCGTCAATACTATTTGACCATATCAATCCTCCAATGAGAACTGTTATAACAACAATAAATCCTCTATAAAACATAGGCTCTCTACTTTCAAACTTTGCACCAATCATAGAGATAATAAAGATCGAAATAGATAAAATTGCAGAAAGAATACAAAAAAAACAATAAGCCTTGATTTTAAAGAACATTATATTTAGCAAAAGGATGCTAAATACAGAAGAAGCACAAGAGATTAAAAATATTGCCCACCATACAATCTTGTTTAATTTTTCTTTATGAGAAATTACATTAAGGGATAAAAATATTGAAAATCCTAGAATTGAACCATAAGTAATAACTCCTGCTAATGAGAGAGGAATATTGAATTGACTATTCACGAATAAAGTACCCCAAGGGCTGTTTAAAACTGTTTCGCAACCATTCTTTATTCCAGGACATGAAAGAGAGTTAAATAATCCCCAATTTTTTAAGGTAATAGAGCCTGTATCAACTAATCCAATTGTGCTCAGAATAGCAATTATAATTTTTGGCCATTTGAAATCTTTTTTATTTCTACTTTTTAAAGCCTTAAGAGCCATATCTAATATCTATATTGTTTGTAATTTGCAGAATCTGTTCTAATATTATCTTTGAATGCGACTTATAAACAAGTTTCTTTATTAATTATTTCTTATATAATATCTAAATTACGTGAAGCAAAATAATCAAAATGTAAAGGATAAAAAAATATCGAAGGTTGCTTTTAGTCACGTTGGTTGTGAGAAAAATCTTGTTGATACTGAACATATGCAAGGGTTATTAGATAAGGAGGGCTATGAAGTAGGGAATGATATAGAAGATGCGAATGTGGTTGTAGTCAATACTTGTAGTTTTATAGAAACAGCTAGAGAGGAATCTATAAGGAAGATAATTGAATTTACTGATCAAGGCAAAGAGGTAATAGTTGCTGGTTGTATGGCCCAGCACTTCAAAGAGGAACTTTTAAAAGAAATGCCTGACATAAAAGCTTTAGTAGGAACTGGTGATTATCAAAAAATAGCTAAGGTTATCAATCGAGTAGAGAAAGGGGAAATTGTTAATGAAGTTTCAAAAATACCTGAATTTATTGCAGATGAAAAAATTCCACGCTTTGTAGATAAAAATAAATTTGTTGCTTATCTTCGTATCGCTGAAGGGTGTGATTATAAGTGTGCATTTTGTATTATTCCTAAGTTAAGAGGTCCTCAACGCAGCAGGAATATAGAATCTATAGTATTAGAGGCAAAAAATCTTGCAGCTCAAGGGATTCAAGAAATAATACTAATTAGTCAAATTACAACAAATTATGGTCAAGATATTTATGGTAAACCCTCTTTAGCAAGACTTTTGAAAGAACTTTCTAAAGTTTCAGTTCCTTGGATACGAATTCATTATGCATATCCAACGGGTTTAACTGATGAAGTTATTAAAGCTTTTAAAGATTCAAATAATATAGTTCCCTATTTTGATCTGCCTTTGCAACACAGTCATCCAGATGTTCTAAAGAGCATGAATAGACCTTGGCAGGCTTCTTTAAATGAATCAATTTTAAGTCAAATAAGGAAGCAAATACCTTCTGCTGTATTAAGAACAAGCTTAATTGTTGGTTTCCCAGGAGAAAATCAAAAACATTTTCAACATCTTTTAGATTTTTTGCATAGGCATGAGTTTGATCATGTTGGCGTTTTTATCTTTTCTCCGGAGGAAGGAACAAGTGCTTTCGATTTGCCAAATAGGGTATCTTCTGAAGTGGCTGATGCGAGAAAAGATAATATACTTTCCATTCAACAAACTATTTCTAAGAAAAAAAATCAGTTATATGTTGGTACTAAGGTGAAAGTATTAGTAGAAAAAATAGCTGAAAATAAAGAACTGATAGGACGTTCTTATAACTTCGCTCCTGAAATAGATGGCAATGTCATCTTATCTATTAAAAATAATGAGGATGCAAAAAAGTATATCGGTAAATTTGTTGAAGCAAATATTTGTTTTGCGGATGAATATGATTTATATGGAGAGGTTATAAAAACCTTATGAATTTTTTCTAAATTAATTTAACTGCTCTTAAAAGTTTATCTAATAAGAAAGCTGCTCCAAAACCAAAACCTATAAATGCAAAATAGAAAATGATGTTCATTTATCTCTTATATTTTTATTTAATTTAGCATCTCAATAAGAATTAGAATTTTTTCGTTTAATTTCTTAATCTTGAATGTAGGGTAATTTTTTGTATAAACATTCTTCTGCTTTTTGTAACTCTCGTCCTAAATATAAGGCATGATCAAATCTAGATATTAGATCATTACGCTTTTCTGTTATTGCTATTCCAATCTCTTTAGCGCTAATTCCTGTGAAGGTCTCATTACAAGTTTTGATTTCTTTTGAGTCACATTTAATAGGCTCATTAGTTTTTGGATCTATTGCATATCCTTCTTTGTTAATAGTATTTAAATAATGTTCTAAGATGATTTTTTTTATCTCCAAATCTATCTTTATAATAAAATATCCATTTGGGTCTAGCTCAATATATCTATTGGATAAATCATTATCTATATCTATTTTTTTTTCAAATATCTTAATAAAATCCATCTTCAAATTTTTAATAAAATCATATTATTAATATAAACAATTATCAGATCAATTAATTTCTATTTTATTTAAAAGGGATAGATTTATTTTCTAACTCAATTTCTTTCAAAGTTTGAAAATTAACTTCATTTAACCAAGGGGTAATTATATTTTTCATGTTTTTGTTAAACCATTTGTGCAAACTTTTAGTACCTTTTGCATAAAAACCTCTTCTTCTTTTATGTTTACCTCCTGCTCCAGGATCAAAACTTTTAATGTTATTTTTTATTGCCCACTCAATAGGCTGGTAATAGCATAATTCAAAATGTAAGTTAAGTACTTCTTCTTGACTTCCCCAATATCTACCCCATATATATTTTTTATTTTTTATACACATTGACATTGCAATCGTACTTTCAGAATCATTTCTTGATGCGCTAAAAAACAATAGATTTCTTCTATTTTCAAGAATGTTTTCAAAAAATTCAGAGGTAAGATATTTGCTACCCCACACTCCCCATCTCAAACAATGCTGCTCGTAGAAATTATGCATTTTTTGAACTATTTCTAGATTTATATTCTCTTCTGTATGAATTTTTATCTCGAGATTTTGTTTTGAAATTGATTTTCTTTCTTTTTTAATGTTTTTTCTTTGATTAGAGTTGAATCTGGATAAAAAATCATCAAATGTCTTTTCACCATTATTCTTCCATTCACTACTTGTATTTATCCATTCCTGATATCCTAGGGATTGTAGATGTTTGCCCCAATCTTCGTTTACATATAAGAAATTGCAACTCAAGATATTATTTTTCAAAGCAAAGTCATCAATATGTTTTATTAATGAATTTGTAATCTCTATTTTATTTTTATTTTCTTTATATAAAAATTCGTATCCATTAATAGGGCTGTAAGGGCTCATCCCAATGAGCTTAGGATAATAATTTAAATTTAAATCTTGAGCTAATTTTGCAAAGGATTGATCAAAAATAAACTCTCCATAACTATGATTTTTAAGAAAAAGTGGAGCTATTCCGCATATTTCTTCATTTTCATAAGCAATAAAATATAAAGGTTGCCATCCAGTTTGTCTTGAGACACTTTTCGATAACTCAAGGTTATAGAGCCATTCCCATTCATAAAATGGATTGTTGATTTTTTTTCTTAATTCATTCCATGTTTCTCTATTTATTTCTTGAATTGATAGTTTAATTTCAATTTTGTACCCAATATGATTCATATTTTTTTTACTTTAATCTTCTTTAGTTTTTCTTATGTAATGAATATATATTTCATTTCTATCTAATTCTTGAATCGATTTTATATTCCAAAATTGCTTTAAATTAAAAATTTTATTTGTTTCTTCAGCAGGTATCCATGTAAATTTTCCTCCAATAATTCTTGGGGCTATTGTAATTTTGATTTCATCAATCAAATCTTCTTTTATAAAAGAATTTATAAGATTTGCTCCACCAAGAAGTGCTAGACGATTGATTCCAGCTTTTTTAATAATTGACAAGGTTTTACTCCAGGAATTTTTGTAGAAAATTTCTTTATCAAAATCTTTACTCTCTGTTGCATCTTTTTTATTAGAGCTGATTAACCATCTTTTAATTGGTTGATTGAAATAATTCCAATCTTTTTTAAATTTTTTGCTATTGGAGGCGACTATAGAAATAGGCTGATTTTTTGAAATTTTTATTTCGCCATTTGTACAATGATTTTTTACTAAATATGTACTTTGATGTGCTTTTAGAGTTCCCAATCCAAAAATGGTAGCGTCAACTATTGATAAGTTTTCATCTAACATTCTCCTATCTTCCTCACTGCCAAGATGAGATTCTCCTCCACTTGGGAAGGCAATCCTTCCATCTAAACTAGAAGCGATGATGATTGCTATGCTTGGAGTATTCAAGCTTGAGCAACTAAAGAGTTAGAAATATTTCTTTGCAAAGAATTTGGTACGCTTTGTTCAACATAAATTTCCGCAGCATTATTTGGGCTCTCTTGAAGTTTTATCTTGTGCAGATTTGCTCCAATTTTTTTTATCGGAGACGAGAGAATATCAGCAATGTGAAGTGCAATATTTTCACATGTTGGGACGCACGTTTTGAAATACTCGATATCTTTGTTTAAGAAAGTATGATCAAACGGTTCAACTATAAGATCATCAATAATTGCTTGTAATGATGGTAAATCACATATCATCCCAGTTCTTGGATCAATTTCTCCACGGACAGTTACATCGAGAAAATAATTATGTCCATGTCCATTTACTCTGGCACATTTCCCATAAATCTTCTTGTTTTCATCGAGAGAAATCTCATCTTTTGCTAATCGGTGAGCAGCATTAAAATGACTTTGAATTGTTAATAAAGCTTCCATGTTTTTTCCGTAATAATCTGCCCATAAAGTTGGGCTTTCATAAAGTCTTAAACTTGTAAGAGGTAGTTCATCTTTTAAACGATTCCAGATAACTTTAACTAGAGCCTCAGTCGTTGGAAGAATGCCATCTTGACTATGAACATTAAATTCAGGCCATACGTCATTTAAAAAACGAAAATCTAATTGTCCAGTAACCTTACTCTTAATAGAATGTTTTACATCAGAAAGATTAAGGACCATTCCATCCGAGTCAAGTTTGCCCCCCATTGATACGATGAGTTCGTAATTATGTCCATGTCCTGGAGCGATACTGCATTTCCCAAAAAGAGAGAAATTATCTTCTGAGCTTTTTTCGGGAAGCCAATAACGATGACTCGAACTAAAACAGGCACGTCGAGTAATGACGCATTCACGTCCCTGGCCATGTAATGGTTTGGTATGTGTAAAAGTCATAAATGTCTGTAATAATACTATCTTAAGGTTTTATATACTCTTTTGTCTGTATGGAAAAATCTATTATTGAGAAAACAAACAAAATAATTAAAGGAAGAAGTATATTTTTGATAGGTATGATGGCTAGTGGTAAATCTAAAACTGGGCCAGTATTAGCCGAATTATTGAGCTACAAGTATATTGATCTGGATAAATTAATAAAGAAAATAGCAAAAAAAACAATTAATGAAATTTTCCAGGAAGATGGAGAAAAAGCATTCCGAGAACTAGAAACAAATTGCTTAAAAGAAACAATCAAAATCCCTTCATTAATTGTTTCTACTGGTGGGGGAATTATTTCTAAACCAGAAAACTGGGGTGTTTTAAGGCAAGGAATTATTATTTGGATTGATACAAAGCAAGAGATTGCTCTTGAAAGGTTGAAAAAAGATATTGAAAATAGACCTCTATTGCAGGGAAAAGATTTAAGTGATGTATATAACCGAATTTTTCAATCTAGAAAAAATTTATATTCTCAGGCTGACATAAGAGTTGAGGTTAATAACGAAGGCGTTAAAGAAGTTGCAAAACAAATAATTTATGGAATTCATAAAAAAATTTTAAATTAATAAGGTTCCACTCGCACAGCAAACCATTTTATAACGAATCCAAATTTTATTTCTAATTCATAAGTACTTTCTAATAATTCTTCGAGAAATTCCTCATTGGAATAATCTTTTTTTTGATATATAGTTGATGAATCAACCTTTGGAAGCCAATTTCTTAACCATAATATTGCTTCTTTTTTAGTTACTATTTTTTCTTTTGAATCTGGCTCTAATAATACAAAATGGTCTTCAGATCTTATTAATGGATTAGACATGATTAAAAATTTTTGGGGATTAATTATTTTTTTAATAATTCAAGTGCTTTCTTTTAATGATGCATTTGCTTTCAATAATAATAATGTAAGAGAATTTTTGAATGAAAGAGAAAATTCATGGCCAGAACTATACTTGCCAAATTTTAAATTTTCAAATACTTCAAGAGATTTGATTTATCCTAATTGGTTTGAGGGGAATTGGCTTATTACTTCTCAAGATTTAGAAGATGAGTCTCAAGCGCCAGTTATTTACAAAGTAAATTTTTTCAAAAATAGTTTAAATGAAGTTATTGGTAGTCGTTCAAAAAATTCTGAGTCAATTGGCAAAGCAATATTTGGTGAAAATTTGGTCAAAGTTATTAATGATCCTAAATCAATTAATAAACAAATAATTTATTTGAAAGATGATTTATATATTGATTCAAGGATTACAGGAAGAACTCAGATTCAAGATGATGATATGTTTTTTGCTGACGAATTAGTTCTTCAAACTGTTCATAAACCTGGAGCATCTAGGATAAATCAGGTTGAGACAATTAGTAAATTTCAAAAATGTAATCTTGATTTTTCTAATGCAGACGATACTTTAAAACCTGATATCTGCGGTTTTCAATATATTGCTACATACGGTTCTAAAGTTGGGGACCCTTCAGTTCATGCAATTAAAACTGGTAAATATAAATTATCGTTTAAATTTATTGAGAGTTAGCACTAAAAAGATACTCTTCTATGTTGTTTCTCCAGATAAATATATTTTCTAAATAAGGATTATTTATGTATTCTTGACAACCTTCCCCAGAAAGAATTGGTCCAGATGATTTAGGAAATTTAAGAAGAGATAATTGCGCAGCAATTGCAATATCGGCTATTGATAAATTATCACCTATTAAATATTTTTTATTAATTAGGGCTTTTGATAAAGCCTCTAATATTTTTTGCAGTTCTAAATTATCTTTGGAAGATAAAACTACATTAGAAATTTTACTAAGATTTTTAAAAGGTAATTTATCAACTAATCCTTTTACTGAAGATGGTACTTCGTCTGGAAGTAAGGCAGTACGTAGTTGTGGATTCTCTATCGCAGATTTAATAAGTGCTTTTCTACAAGTTGAGGCCATAGTAGTATCAGCCCAATCCTCTATTAATTTGCATTGTGCAAACAACAAAGGATCTTCTGGAAAAAGTGGATTATTATCATTTTTTTTATTTATATATTCGCAAATAATTGAAGAGTCACTAATAATTTGATCATTATCATCAACAATTATTGGGACTTGTTTTTGACCTGATATCTTGAAGATTTCAAATTGACCTAAGCCTGGTGTAACTTCTTCAACTCTATATTGCAATTTCTTAGCGTGAAGAGCCATTCTTGTCTTTAAGCAAAAAGCGCTATGTCTAAATTGATATAATGTAATCATGCTGTTTAATGTTTGTTAAAACTTAGCTAAAAAAGTAATCAAATTGTGGAGCTAATGGGCCAATTTTTCTCTAATGTTGCAAGATATCCTAAGTATTTAATTTCTATTATTGCAGGAGGATTAGTTGCATTACTAGAACCTTTATTTAAAAATAGATCAAATCCATTAACGTTGGTCGGTTTAATTTCTTCAGTAATAAGTGCCTTCATAACATTTTATTTCGTACTAAAAGCAATGACTAATCCAATTAACTTATAACTATAATGCCCAATAATTATCGGATTGCAAAAGTTTCTTCTTTGTTGAAAAAAGAGTTAACTCTTATTTTGCAGAATGATTTGGAGAATGATCTATTAAGGAGTAATTTCATTAATATTTCAAAAATAGATTTATCAGGAGATTTGCAATTTTGCAAGATTTATATAACTTCAACGGCTGACGAAGTAAAAAGAAAAGAAATAGTTGAAGAATTAAATCTTGCTAAGAGCTATATAAGGCATACTTTAGGTCAAAGAATAGAGATGAGAAGAGTACCTGAAATGACTTTTAAAGACGATACAGTATTAGAAAAAGGATTGTCAGTACTCAATCTCCTTGAGGAATTAAAAAATAAAAACCACAATCAAGATTCAAAATTTTAGGGAAATAATAACAATGGCTGAGCTCTCTTTGAATCAAAAAAATATAATTATTACTCGATCAAAAGATAGGATATCTGATATAAAAAAGTTATTCACTAATAAAGGTGCTCAAATATTTGATTTTCCAGCAATTGATGTTGGATATCCCGATGATTTAAATCCTCTTGATGATGCATTAAGCGAAATAAATGATTTTCACTGGATTATTTTTACCAGTAGTAATGGAATAAAATTTGTAGATGAGAGATTAAGAAATTTAAATACTTCATTAAAAGAATGTTCGAAAAGAATAAAAATTGCCGTAGTAGGGGAGAAAACTTCCTTAACTCTAAGCGATTTAGGTATTGAGGCTGATTTTGTCCCCCCAGAATTTGTGGCAGAAAGTTTAATTGAAAATTTTCCGGTATCAGGATATGGACTCAGAGTTTTTTTGCCAAGAGTTCAAACAGGAGGAAGGAATTTCATCGCTGATGAATTTAGAAATTCTGGTTCACGTGTTGTAGAGGTTCCTGCTTATGAAACAAGATGTCCGGATTCAATTCCTATAGAAACAATAAATGCTATCTCTAAAAGAAAAATTGATGCAATGGTTTTTTCAAGTGGTAAAACTATATTAAATTCTTCTTTCTTGCTTGAAAAAGAATTTGGGGAAGGATGGTTAACTTATCTAGAAAATGCAAAATTATTAACTATTGGACCTCAAACTTCAAAAATATGTGAAAAAACTTTTGGCAGAGTTGATAAAGAGGCGGTTAAGTACACTTTTGAAGGATTATTAGATGCTGCAATTGATATTTTTAATTAGTTAATTCATTTTTGTAATTTTTTTCTACTAAATCTCGAAATCTATCAATATTTGCTTGTAATTCATTAGTTACCATTTTGCCCAAAATTTTTTCTTCCATAAATCGAGCAATCATTCTGGGTAATTCATAGGTAATAGCTAAGTTTACTGATGTTAATTGGTCTCCTTTTGATTCAAAAATTACAGAACCTTGAGTTGGTAATCCTCCTATAGATTTCCATTTTAATTTATTTTTCTCAATCCTTTCTGTTATTTGTGCCTTCCACTTAAATTTGAATCCATTAGCAGCTAGAGTCCATTCAGTCAGATCAGGTAAAGTTGATGTCTCTTGATCAATTGTTTTTACCGATTCAATCCAGCTCATCCAAAGAGACATGGAATCCAAATCACTCCAGGTGTTCCAAACGTTATCTAACGGCGCATTAACAATAGTAATTACGTCATGTTTAAGCCAAGTACCCATAGTTAGCTGACCGCAAGATTCTTTGCTAATTCCGCTTTCTTATCTAAAATTGCTGCTGCTGCTAGATGACCGCTCATAGTAGCCCCCTCCATTGAATCTATATAGTCTTGTTTTGTATAACTACCTGCCATAAAGAAATTTGATATTGAAGTCTTTTGATCAGGTCTATATGGGTCCATACCTGGCGATTCTCTATAAAGTGATTGTGGAACTTGTACGACATTACTCCAAAGTAATTTTAGATTTTTTGAAGAAGGAAATAGACGACGCACTTCAGAATCAATTTCTTTAGTGATTCTCTCCGTTGATCTACCCATCCAACGATCTCCAGGGGTTAAAACACATTGAAGTAAAGATCCCATTCCTTCCTTTCTATAATCTACAGGACTTGCTAAAGCTAAATCTGCGAAACAACTGAAAGATGCATCTGCTGAATATAAAAGATTATCTAAACCTGTAGGGTTTTGACTTTTGTTATCATTATTTAATTCGGTAACCCATCCATCATATCTTAATTGAATTGTCGCTACTGCAACAGCTCTGAGTTTTTTTAAACCTTCAAACTCCTTAAATTGATACCATTCTTTAGGAACTATTTTTTTAATTCCAGGAACATCACAAGCAGCGAGAAATGTATCAGCAAATATAGCCTTTGGGCCTTCAGGAGTAGATATTTTAAGTTGTGTGACCGAGTAGGAGGAAGATTCTTTTTCAAAAATAATTTCGTCCACCTTATGATTTAAGTGGATTTTGCATCCTTTTTTTGTGATGTAATCAACGATAGGTTTTGTTAGCCATTTATGAGGGGATCCTTTTAAAAGATTAAGTTTAGAAGCTTCAGTCTTAGATGCAAACATCATAAAAATAGTTAACATGCATCTTGCCGATATATCTTGACAATTTATGAAACCTAATGCGTATGCAATTGGATCCCACATCCTTTCAAGACTTCTTAAGCTTCCGCCATGATTTAAAAACCATTCTTTAAAACTTATTTTATCTAAGTCTCTTATTATCTTCATTGCACCCTCGTAATCTACTAATCCTATAACTATTGGACTGGTTCCCAAAGCTAATGCATTTCTTAACTTATCCACCCAAGTCAATTGTTCTGTAGTGAAAAAAGCTTTTAGACCGTTAAAAGGAGCTCCTAAGGCAAATCTAAAATCCAAAGATTTTAAATCACCACCTTTATTTACAAAAAAATGAGCATGTTCTTTCGGAAGCAAATTATCTAATGCTCCAACTTTTTTCATGAGTTTAAAAAGATTTGCATAGTTATAAAAAAATACATGTAATCCCATCTCTATGTGGTTACCATCTTTATCTTCCCAACTTCCAACTTTTCCGCCCCAAAATGTTCTGCTTTCGTAAATTTCTACTTCATGACCTTCATCAACTAGATTAACCGCCGCTGTTAAACCCGCCAACCCAGAACCTACTATTGCTATTTTCACTTTTTTTATTTAATTATAACAAATCAGCTTTGCATATCGTTTGAAATATGCATGATGTGTCTATATTTTTTATAGTGTAATTATACGTTTATATGTAATTATGGAAAATGTAAAAATAGAAGAAAAAATAAAGACCTCAGATGACGGTAAGGGAATTTTAATAACCAATGATGCCATAGAGCAAATATCTTCTTTACTGAAGAATCAGACTGATAAGAAAGCTTTAAGAGTTGGGGTAAGATCTGGAGGATGTAGTGGTATGAGTTATACGATGGATTTTATCGGTGGGGATGAAATAAATGCAGATGATAAAGTATATGATTATTCTTTAAGTTCCGAACAAACCTTTAAAGTAATTTGCGACCCAAAGAGTCTTCTTTATATTTATGGCATGCAACTAGATTTCAGTAAAGATTTAATTGGTGGAGGTTTTAATTTCGTTAATCCTAATGCTTCACAAACTTGTGGTTGCGGAAGCTCTTTTGCAGTTTAGAAATAAAAATATATGATAGATGAGATTAATCCAATTGAATCCGATTTCAATGCTGCCTTATCTAGATATCAAGATGGCCAAGAGTTAATACCAATTGCACAAGATTTTCAAAAAATCATTCAACAAATACCCAACCACTTTGCTGCTTGGACTTGTCTATCTTGGTTGCAGCTTCTATTGAAGAATAATGAAGAAGCATTAGCAGCAGCAAGAGAGGCGGTTCGCTTAAATCAGCAAGACCCGCAAGCAAGAATGAATTTGTCCTTAGCTCTTTTGGCTACAAATAATAAAGGTGTAAGAGAGCATGTTGAATTAATTAAAAAAATGGCAATGATGATGCCTGATGTAAAGACAGAGTTAAAAGAGTCAGTTGAAGACGGATTTAAAAGATATCCAAACTGGCCAGAATTAACCAAAATCAATAAATGGTTAGAATTTTAAATTGTCCAGAATTTTACTATTAAGTAATGGACATGGAGAAGATTTATCTGGTAGTTTATTAGCCAAATATTTTGTAGAGAAAGGTGATTTTGTAGATGCACTACCTATTGTAGGTGATGGTGAAAATTATAAAAAAGTGCATATAAGAATTATTGGTAAAACCAAAAAATTTAGAACTGGTGGTATTGGTTATAATTCTTTTAGTGGAAGAATATTCGAAATATTTGGAGGACAAATAATTTATTTTTTTAAAAAATTATATTTGTCTTATAAATTAAGAAATAAATATGATTTTTATTTAGTAATTGGAGATATAGTTCCTGTTTTTTTTGCATGGTTTGCGAAAAAAGATTTTTTTACATATTTAGTAGCATATTCTAGTCATTATGAGGGGAAATTGAAATTACCTTGGCCCTGTAAGTTTTTTTTAATCTCAAAATATGCAAAAAAAATATATGCTAGGGATTTTCTAACAGCAAATGATTTAACTCAACAATTAAGAAAGCAAGTATCTTTTTTAGGTAATCCATTTATGGATAAATTTTCTTTTTTTGAAAATAAATCGAAAACCGTCCCTTTTAATATTGGGTTATTTCCTGGAAGTAGATTTCCTGAACTTTTAGATAATTTGAAATTGATTTTAGAAGTTTTAGAGACAATGTCTCAGTTGAAATATTTCGAGAATATCGAATTCAAGTTTGCTATGTTAGAAGCCCTTTCTATGGAAGAAATTAGGCAGATACTAAATCAAAGAAAATGGATTTTTATAGAAAAAAAAGGAAAAAATGATGATCTAAAATTTACATATGGATTTATTACGATTAATTTGCACTGGAATTTGTTTGAAGAAATACTTATTGATAGTAATTTCGTCATAAGTATGGCTGGAACTGCATCAGAGCAGGCAATCGGTTTAGCAAAGCCAGTAATTCAGATTGAAGGAAACGGTCCGCAATTTACAAAATCTTTTGCAGAAGCTCAAAGACGATTACTTGGTAGATATGTTTTTTGTTCTACAAATTATATAAATAAGAAAGATCAAATAAATCAGACAATAAATCTTATTCTTAAAGTTATTTATCTGATAAAGCTAGACAAAAAGTTTTTGATTTCTTGTCTTGATAATGCAAATGTAAGAATTGGAGAGAGTAATTCATGCCTTAATATATTTAATGACATAAAAGAGTTTCATGAAAAATGACTAAGCAGAAATCTGAATCAAAGTTGAAAGTGATTATTGATAATTTTTTATTGATAAATTTATTCGTTGTTATTTTTTTTGCAATATTTTTTATTTTTGCAGTAATTATGCAAATTAATGGAGTATTTATTTTCCTTAATATATTTCAGAATCTTTGGAATCCACTCATCACACCTTTGATCACTATTTTAATTGTAAGTGCGGTAGTTAATGGAATTAATTCTTGGTGGAGGCGTAAATGGCTTTCTCAAGAAGAGGATATTTAAATTTATATATTTTTTCTTGTAATTTAATACTGATTACTTTTTGGCCCTCTAGTACTAATTTTGCTCCATCACCTAATAATAATTTCAGTATTGTCCCTGGCACTGGGAGTAGATCTGGTCTTTTGAGGCACCTACCTAAAGTATTGGAGAAATACTTCATTAATACTGGCTCTGGTGCAACAGCGTTATATACCCCAGAAAATTGTTTATCTACTAATGCTTTAATTATTAATCCACATAAATCACTTCTATGAATCCAACTCATCCATTGATTCCCATCTCCGATTGGACCCCCCAGTCCAATTTTAAAAACTGGAAGCATTTTTCCAAGTGCTCCGCCATCTGCTTCTAAAACTATTCCGATTCTGAAGATTACTAACCTTGAGAAAAATGGTTTTCCGTTAGCAACTTCCTCCCATTTATTGCAAAGGTTAGCTAAAAAATCGTCACCACTCTGACTATTTTCATTGAACTCTTGAGTTAAACTAGTTCCATAAAAACCTATTGCGGAACCATTTACTATGACTTTTGGATTGATTTTTGATTTTTTCAGGGTTTCCATCAAAAACTTAGTTGAATTAATCCTGCTTTTTTCAATCTCTTCTTTTTGAATATCAGTCCATTTTTTATCTGCTATTGGTTCCCCTATTAAATTAATTATCCCATCAGCATCTTTTAAATTAATTAATAGATTTTCATTGCTCCAATTTTGTTTTTTTGAAAGGTCTATTTTAAGAAATTTAAATTTATCTAGCGGAATATTTATCTTCAAATTATTAATATTTTTTCTACTGATAATGCAAAGTTCGTGGCCTTCTTTGAGTAAAGATGGGACTAACTCTTTCCCCACAAAACCCGTACATCCAAGGAGTAGCAGACGCATATTTTTAATTATGTAATAAATCTAGACTATTAAAATTTTGTATCGATTGTAATTATTATGATGTAATCAATTTAAAAAAAAAATTAATGAAAAAAGTTTTTGTATAATAAATGTAGAAATCAAAATAAATTAATAAATCTCATTATGACTGAGACGATAGCCAAGAAGCCCTTTAAGAAAGGAAGCTTAGTCTTCATAGATAAAAGTATTTATGATAAAAGTATCGAAGCATTAGCTAGTGATCAAGATTTACCTAGTTATATATTTGAAGGCCCTGGGGAAATTCTAAGTATTAAAGAAGAATATGCTCAAGTAAGGTGGCGTCGTCCTGTCCCAGATGTTTGGTTTAAATTAGACCAAATGAAAGAATATATAGTTGCAGAATAGATATTCAGGAAATTATAGATTTTTTATCATAAGCCATTTTTGATTGGATTCTTTTTGCTTCTTTCATCATTTCTTTTCCATCAAATAAATAATCATCTACATACCCTTGTGTGTACTTATCCAGTTCCGATAGTGCATCTTTAACTTGAGAAAAACAATGATAAAGATCTAAACCTAAAGAAGATATTGAATTCGGCACAGATATTGTCTTATAAAGATTATCAACTTTTTCAATTTTTCTTTGGGAAACATTAATATAACTGCAAAAATTATCCATTAATTCTTCATCATATGGATCAGCAGATAGTTTTTTTATTTCTTGACTCAAAGGTTTGATTATTTGGCTAATAAATCTATTGGTTGGATTATAAATATTTTTAATCCAATTTTTAACTTCATTATCTTTTATTGTAGAACTATATTTTGTTGTATTAACTTTCTCTTCCCAATTTTCATTTCTGAAATTAGATGTATTTTTTAGTGAAAATAGGGTTTTATCATATTGTTCTTTTTTAAAAGGATCATTAAGAGTCTCCCATGCATCTTGTATTGCAAGAAATCTATCTTTTTCACCTCCTGCATCGGGGTGATGTTGTTTAACTAAGCGACGATAAGAAGATTTAATTTCACCTTGGGTTGCATTTTCTTTTACCTCTAATTCTTTATAAAGATTTTTGATCATATCTAAATACCTTTGCCTACAGATAACCGTCTTCTCTAGCTTTAATTACAGTGTTTGATTCAAACATTGCTGTAGATAAGTATCTTTCACCAAAACTCGGAAGAATCACTATTAATCTTTGATTAATAAGCTCTTCCCTTTGACCTATTTTGATTGTTGCTGCCAAAGCAGCTCCGCTACTAATTCCTGATAAAAGGCCCTCTAATCGAGCTAATAACCTTCCGTAATAAAATGCTTCTTCATCATCTATCTTGAAAATTTCATCTATTAATTTAGTATCAAGTACCTTAGGAACGAAGCCTGCACCTATCCCCTGGATAGAATGAGAACCAGCTTTTTCTCCTGAAATTACAGCGCTTTTTGCGGGCTCTACTGCATATATTTTGCAATTTGGATTAACTTTTTTTAGAAATCGAGAACATCCAGTTATGGTTCCTCCAGTACCAACTCCGGTAACTAATCCATCAATAGTTTGATTAGATTGGTCCCAAATTTCTTTTGCTGTGGTTCTTTCATGAATTTCTGGATTTGCAAGATTTTCAAACTGATTAAACTGAAAGCTATTTGGAATACTTGAAGATAATTCACTTGCTAAATCTATAGCACCTTTCATTCCTTCTTCGCCTGGAGTGAGTTGTAATTCTGCCCCATATGCTCTTAGCATTGCCCTTCTCTCAATACTCATAGTATCTGGCATAGTTAATATCAATCTATAACCTCTAGCTGCTGCAACCATCGCTAAAGCAATTCCAGTATTTCCGCTTGTTGCCTCAATTAATGTTGTTTTCCCCGGTAAAATTAAACCATCTTTTTCGGCTGAATTTAACATCGAATAAGCGATACGATCCTTTACAGATGCTGATGGATTAAAACTTTCAAGTTTCGCTATTATTTCTGGATGACAATTACAGTATTTTTTTATGCGATCTAATTTTACTAATGGTGTGTTGCCAACTAACGAAGTAATATCACCTGCTATGTCCATGGAAAAATTTTTTACAAAATTAAATTTGTTCACTACTAGTTTAAATGTATTTATATGTCTTTTATAAAAAATTTTTAAATTGAACTTAATTTCAAAACAACTTCTTAGAAAAGATTGTTCTATAGTTTGTTTATAATATAAAATTTACAATTCTTTTATGTATTCTCTTGAAATAAGTCTAAGATATTCCCCCTTTCCCCTTTCAATTCAGAAGAAAGAGTATGAGGATATTAAAAGAATCTATGATGAAATCAAAGATTTTATGAATAGTGATAACCAAAACTCCTCTTTAATCGAGTTAAGTTGTGAAAAAGTTCAGGATAAATTGATAACTGTTCTTGCTAAAGAGGTCATTTCAGTTCAGATATATGAAAAGTCAGCAGTTGCTGGTGGATCAAAAAGACCTGGATTTTCCTTAGATATTTAAAATGATCGAGATCGAGGATACTTTGCAAAATGGAGTACCTAATGTAACTTTCAAAAATGTGAGTTTTTCATGGCCAGGAAAAAATGAGCATGTAATTAATAATTGTAATTTTTCTATTAATAAAACTGGGTTATGGATGATTGTTGGTAAAAATGGAAGCGGAAAGAGTACCTTGCTTAAGTTAATTAATGGACTTCTAAAACCAAGCAATGGAGTCATAAATAAATTTGCCAACATTGGGATGGTTTTTCAGAATCCTGATCATCAAATATTAATGCCAAACTGTAGGAGTGAACTTCTTCTGAATATTAATCAAAATTTAAGTAGAAAAGATATTTCTAATAAAATTGACATTGCTCTAAACAAGGTTGGATTAGCTGGATTTGATAAAAGGTCGATTCATACATTAAGTGGCGGTCAAAAACAACGTCTAACTATTGCATCTTCATTGATAAGTGATAAAAATTTCATTCTTATGGATGAGCCAACAGCTCTATTAGATAGTTCTAGTCAATTATCAGTTTTAGAAATAATTAAGGACCTTACAAAGAATAAAAGAAACCCATTCACTGCTTTATGGATTACTCATCGTTTAGAGGAATTAAGTTATGCAGATGCAGTTGCAGAGATGAAGAATGGAAATTTATCAGATTGGCATAAACCATTAAACTTTCAATATAATTAAAGTTTACCCCTTGTCATAAGGTACATGTAAGAGTTAAATTTTTATATATTCCTCGGTAGCTCAGCGGTAGAGCGATCGACTGTTAATCGATTGGTCGCAGGTTCGAATCCCGCCCGGGGAGTTCATAACTCCTTAATAAGAAGTATTGAGATCTTAGGATCTCTTTTTTATTGAAAATACAACTAACTAAAGGGAAAAACTTTAAAAAGCGTCTCATAATATAATTCTAAAGAGTTAATCATCCCACATGTCTTGTTTACTCTGTTCGATATTATTTTTCTCAAGTAACTCTAATCTATGCTCTTTTGAATCTTCTTCAAAATTTTCTAAGTTTTCGTTGTTTGTAAATTTTTGTTGAATCTCCAGAATTATCATCTCAAATTGATCGCCATAAAATTTAGACATTTCAATCCATGCTTCCATTTCCTCCTCTTTTCCAATTGTGTCGTTTATCTGATGGCTAATTATTTCTAAAACAAATTCTTTTAACTCTTTATGGCTCATGCATTCAACTTTTTTTTGAATATAAAGTTCTTTTAGATGTTGTAACTGCTTTTTTGATAAATCGGTGAAAGTAATAGATTTCTTTTTCATTAATATTCAGTTTGTTTTTATAGTAAATTAAGCATCAGCATCGAAAAAAGATTTTTAATCAATAATAATTTACATAATTATTCTACGAAAAAAAATTTTTTTTAAAAACAAAAGATTTCAATTGGTATTGTAATAATCATCTTAATTTATTACTTTCATAGATATTAATATTCATATTTTGATTAAAAGTAAAATGCCGTTACTTGTCAATTTATATTGAATTATTAAGTAATTATTAAGCAAATCGAAAGAATTTATAAAATTTATATTTTATTTTAAGCCAATATTTCCTTCTAATCCATTGAAGTAATTAGTTTTTTTATTGTAATAACTTATATAAGTCTTTAAATTAGGCCTGCAATAAATGCAAAATCTTGAGAGAATCGATATACAAAATCTTAATTTCAGTTTAATAATCTGTCAGATATGAAAATTTCAATCCTATTGATAGAAGATGATCGTGATATGCGTGAATTAGTATCTGGACATCTTGAGCATTCTGGTTTTGATGTTCAAAAAGCTGAAGATGGTATTAAAGGTCAAGCTTTAGCCCTTCAATATTCTCCTGACTTAATTCTTCTAGATTTAATGTTACCTAGCGTTGATGGTTTGACATTATGCCAAAGACTGCGGAGAGATGAAAGGACTTCAAATATTCCCATATTAATGATTACGGCTTTGGGTGGACTTAAAGATAAAGTGACTGGATTTAATTCAGGTGCCGACGATTACATCACAAAACCATTTGATTTAGAGGAATTATACGTTCGTATTAAAGCTTTATTGAGAAGAACTAATAGAGCACAATTAAATTCAACCAATCAACAAGAAATTTTAAATTATGGACCTCTTACTCTTGTTCCGGAAAGATTTGAAGCTATTTGGTTCGAATCTGCCGTGAGACTTACCCATTTAGAATTTGAGCTACTGCACTGTTTGTTACAAAGACATGGTCAAACAGTTTCTCCAGCATTGATATTAAAAGAAGTATGGGGTTACGAACCTGACGATGATATTGAGACTATTAGAGTTCACGTTAGACACTTAAGAACAAAATTAGAACCTGACCCTCGCAAGCCAAAATATATAAAAACTGTTTATGGTGCAGGATACTGCCTTGAATTACCTGTGGGATCTCAGGTTGATAAAGGTATGCAAGAGTTTGCGGAATCTACAAATTAAAACTTAATCAAATTAGTAGTTTATTAACTTTATAAATCTTCAATTGCTATTTTTAATAAAGTTACTTCCCAAACTAGTCGTGGTTGTATAAAACTTTTCAGATGTACCTTCAAATTTTCGAGTTTTTTGAGAATGTTTTTGTTTTTAGTTTTTACCCAACATTTTTGTTGTATTAAATTTATTAAAAACATTTGTTGATCAATATCTAATTCTTCAGATATTATCTTTGTGATTTTTAGAATTTCTAAATTATCACTCAATGGAAAGTCCAGGTTTTCTTTAATTTCATTTGGTAATTGGTTCCAAATTTTTATATCTTTCAGAATTTTTCCTGGAGAGCCATTTGCTGAATTAATAAAATACTCTACATCTATTTCTTTATGAATATCAAAAACTGTAGGATCTATATTATTTCTTATGAAAATCTCCAGCTTTTTATAGGAAAAAGATTTAAATCTTATAAGTTGACATCTTGAGATAATAGTATCCAAAAGTAAGTTTAACCTAGTAGTTAAAAGAATAAATATACCGTTAATGGGCTCTTCTAGTGTTTTTAAAAGACAATTAGATGCTGCTTCATTCATAAGGTGGGCATCATCAATTAATACAATTTTCTCACCTGATTCGATAGATTTTTGACCTAGAAAAGTCTTTAAATTTCTAATTTGCTCTATTCTTATTGTTTCTTTATTATTTTTTGAAGGTTCGGCTTCTGAACGATTTATAAGATTACCTTTTAAAAAATAGGTAGGCTCAATTAATAAAAAATCAGGGTGGTTATTATCTATTATTTTTTTTTCAATGTTTGAATTAGACGAATATTTATTGAAAATTTCTTTAATAAATTTCATAGCGGTTTGTTTTTTTCCTATACCTTCCGGACCATAAAATATATAACCGTTGGAAAATGCTTTTCTCTTAAGTATGCTTTCTAGATTTTCATTAACTTCTTTGTTAACTAAAAGATTATCAGTTTTAAGATCAATCATTGTTAACTTGAGCAAACTTTTTTAGTAAGGTTTCTTTTATTTCATTTGTAATAGTATTTATATCTTGTGCAGCAGATATTGTTGTCCAATTTTTTTCTTTTGCAATCAACTTAAAACCTTCATTAACTTTTTCTAAGAATTTTATGCCTTCAGATTCTATTCTATCTGGAATAAACTTTTCCCTTCGTAATACACTTTCTTCTGCTGAAATTTCCAGAAAAATAGTCAGGTCTGGATATTCTCCTTGACAAACAATAGATTCGATATTTTTGATAATCTCAAGATTTATATTTCTACCATAACCTTGATAAGCAAGTGTAGAGTCACAAAATCTATCGCTAAGCACCCAGTCTTGATTTTCTAAAGCAGGTGATATGGTTTTCGAAATATGTTCTGCTCTATCAGCAGAATAAAGCAATAATTCGGCCAGAGAAGAAGGTTTATTATCTTTATGATTGTCAAGTATTAAATTTCTAATTTTTTTACCTAATAAGCTGCCTCCAGGTTCTCTAGTTTTTATTAATTTTGACTTTCCCCTCAACAGACCACTTGTTGGGATCCATCTAGAAATTTCATCAATTTGGGTTGTTTTACCGCAACCATCAATTCCTTCGATAACAATAAATTTACCCCTCATTTATTCTAAAGATAAAGCATTTATTACAACGGTTATTGAACTAGTTGCCATCAATAATGCTGCTATTGATGGTGTAAGAAGAATGCCATATTTTGGGAATAGAATACCTCCCGCTATGGGTATTGCAATCAAGTTGTATCCAAAAGCCCAGAATAGATTTTGTTTAATTTTTCCTATTGTTCTTTTTGCAAGACTAAGTGCATAAGGTAATCCAGATAACTGATCTCCCATTAAGACAACATCTGCATTCGCTTTAGCAATCTGGGTACCTGAACCAACTGCTATTCCTAAATTTGAAGCTGCCAAAGCAGGTGCATCATTAATTCCATCTCCAATCATTGCAACTTTATTATTCTTCTTTAAATTTTCAATTATTTTTAATTTCATTTCTGGAAGAAGATCCCATTTTATTTCTACTTCTGGAGTATCTAATTTTTTTGCCAACTCGACTACAGTTTCTTTTCTATCTCCGCTTAAAATTTTTAAATTATAATTATCCTCTCTTAATTTTTGAAAAGAACTAATAGAATCCTCTCTTAATAGATCACCTAATAAAATAAATCCTAGTAACTTTTTATTTATACATACTCCAATTACAGAATGGGATTTGTTTTCTTCAGTTTCTAATATTTCTTTTGATTTGCTGTCAACTATTACTCCTTTACTATTCAACCATTCAACACTTCCAATATTGATTTCCCCATCAATTGAATCAGTTCAATCTAAAAAACCTCCAATTCAAAGAATCGCTGATC
>CACLUD010000017.1 GCA_902609995.1 uncultured Prochlorococcus sp.
AACCATTACCTAGTAAATTATCAAAAACTTGTAATAGCAAGTCGAAATTTCCAAGAATTGATGGAATATTTTCCTCGATATCATGTGCTAAGGAAACATTCTTTTCAGTAGCGTTAAGTCTGTAATTTCTAAGTGTTTGTTCAATAGCTGGTTTAATTTCCATAGGCTCTAATTGAATTATTTTACCTGATTCCAATCTCGATAAATCAAGTACATCATTAACTAGTCTTGTTAATCTATCAGTCTCTGAATTAGCGATACCCAAAAATTCAAGTTGCTCCTCATTAGAAAGTTGATCTTTTAGATCATATAAAGTCTCTACGTAACTTTTTATATTAAAAAGTGGAGTTCTTAGCTCATGAGAAACATTACTTATAAATCTATTTTGTGCTGCATTAAGTTCAACTTCTCTTGTTAAATCTTGAATTGTTACTGCAATTCCTTTTAATTCAACTTTATTTGTATCCAAAACAGACTGTAAAACAATTCTTAGAGTCCTTGCAGGTTCGCCTAAACTGCACCTCAAATCATCATTTTCCTTCTCTCTTTTTAAAATTGATTCTATATTTGTATGTAAGTCATTAGATAAAATTTCAGGAATTTCATTTAAAAGATATTTACCTTCTAAGAATCTACCTTCCCAACGAAATAGTCTTTTTGCTGTGGGATTAGTTAGAACTATTTTTCCTTTGGAGTCCAACAGTATTGCACCATCTGCCATTGTAGCTATTAGTGACTGTTGCTTTATCTGAGCAGCTTTGAGTTCTTCAATATTTGCCTCATCGTAATTCTCTAGTTGAGAAGCCATTCGGTTAAAACCTGTAAGTAATTCTCCTAGATCACCAGTCATCGGTAAAGATATCCTAGATTTGAAATTGCCTTTTGAAATTTCTCTAACACCCTTTACTAATTCTCTTACGGGCCTGGTAATGGTTAATGCATTAAATACTGCGCCAAGTATCACTAAAACCCAAATAGAAATGAAAACTGCTATGGTAACTTCTCTAGTTAATGCTGCACTTGACAAAGCCTTTTTGTTAGGTGTAACTCCCAAAGCTAATGTTCCAAGATACTTACCTTTCCATAACATTGGTACAAATACATCTGTAACTTGTCCTTGAGGGGTGGCATGCTGTCTTACTAAAGGAAATTGAGGTCTCTTCTTTAATTCTGATGGTAACTTCAATCTTCTAGTTAATTGAAATTGGTTATCTGAACTTGTAGGTGTAGCACTAATTGGAATTCCAAGTTGAACAATATCTTCAGCATCAGTAAAAAAGATATAACGTAAATTTCTACTTGATCTCCAAAACTTTTCTGCAACATTCGATATCTCTTTCTTTTGATTATTTGCGACTAGTTCAGTCACATTACCTGATAGTAGAAGGCCTAGATCTCGTGCGTATCTCGTGTCATTCATACCGGCATCTCTTTGAATACTATTAAGAGCAAAAAATGTTATGCCAGTCATTAAAAGACTCACAACAAGAGTTGCTATTGCTAATAATTTTGTTCTTAAACTAAAACCACTCCACCAAGTTAAAACTCTATTTGACCAGTGGTCAGGATTATTATCATCAATAAATTTTTTTGAAGGAGTAAGTTTTATATTATTAGGCTCATTGCTCTCTATCATTTAGTTAGTCCTCTCAGCAATTTTTTTTATTCTGACTTGATGACCAATATCTTTTCTATAATATATACCGTCATAACTTATTTCTTTTAAATTCTTATAAGCCTTTTCAAAAACTTTATTAAAGTCTTCGCCTTGACAAACAATACTAAGAACTCTTCCTGCATCTGTAATAAATTCACCTTTGGAATTTAAAGATGTTCCCGAATCGAAGATTTGACAATCTTCAAAGTCAATATTGCCGTAATTTATCGGAAAACCTTTTTCATAATTATGAGGATAACCTTTTGAAGTTGCAATTACACAACCACTGAATTTATTTGACATTTTAATTTTTTCGTTTCCGAGAAGATTACCCTTGGCACATTTTTGTAAAAGAATCACAAAGTCTTTATTCATTAAAGGCATTATTGTTTGGCATTCAGGATCGCCAAATCTGCAATTATATTCTATAACTTTTGGGCCTGATTTTGTGATCATTAATCCAAAATATAAAACCCCTTTGTAATCGATATTCTTCTGCAATAATGAATCAATTGTAGGTTCAATTATTTCCTTGGTAATACTTTCAAGAAGACTTTTTGTCATCATTGGAGTAGGAGAATAAGCTCCCATACCTCCCGTATTAGGACCTTTATCATTCTCATTAAGTCGTTTATGATCTTGAGCTGTAGGAAGTAAAACATATTTCTTTCCATCGCAAAGAGCAAAAACTGAAACTTCTGGACCCTCAATTTTTTCTTCCAAAACAACTATTTCGCCAGCATCACCAAATTTCCCCTTAAATATTTCTTCCGTAGCATTAATAGATGCTTCTTTTGATTCAGGGATGAAAACTCCTTTCCCGGAAGCTAATCCGTCAGCTTTTACTACTAATGGATTTGGAGATTTAAAGATAATTTCTTTTGCTGCCTTTAATGACCTAACTTTCCAAAAATTTGCAGTAGGAATATTTGCGTCTTTCATAAATTCCTTTGCCCAAGATTTACTTGATTCTAATTTTGCTCCATCTGGACCAGGACCAAACACATCAAAGTTATTTCTTCGAAGAACATCCCCTAAGCCCTCTGCCAACGGTGTTTCTGGTCCTATTACTACTAAATCAATATTTAAATATTTTAGTTTTGAGGTTAATTCTTTAATATTATTTAAATCTAAATTAATTCTCTCAGATTTATTTATTTTTTTTGAACCAGCATTACCTGGGAGTAGATAAATTTTCTTGATTAAGTCATTTTTTTGAATAGCCCACGCTAATGCATTTTCTCGACCACCATTACCAATTATTAAAATATTTTCTAATTTATTAGAGCTTTTAGTGTTGATTGTATTAATACTCATGAAGGGGTTATTTAGATATAATAGATTTGAAATGAGATTCAATTAAATTTAATTTTTAGTCTATTAAACATTTCTATTGCTAGCAAATAATTCAATTATATTCTATTTTTAGTTCTCAAAGGGGTTTTTAATGAATAGTAAATTAAAGTTTATTTATGAAGGTAAAGCAAAAAAAATATTTGCTTATGAGGATTCAGATAAAGTAATAATTGAATTCAAAGATGATGCCACAGCTTTTAATGCATTGAAGAAAGCTAAGTTTGAGGGCAAAGGGGAATTGAATTGTCTTATAAGTTCAAAACTATTTGAGTTTCTTATAAAAAACAACATTCCAACGCATTACATTGGGCTAAAAAATAATTATTCAATGATTGCTCAAAAAATAAAAATCATTCCCCTTGAAGTTGTTCTTAGAAATATCGCATATGGATCTCTTTGTAAACAGACTACGATCAAGCCAGGATCAGTTTTGGAAAGACCCTTGATTGATTTCTATCTAAAAAATGATACTCTAAATGATCCTCTCCTAACAAAAGATAGAATTAATTTGTTAAATATAATTGATGATGAGGAACTAGAATTTATAAGTAATATGACATTAAAGATTAATAAACTTCTCAAAACATTTTTCTACAAAATCAAATTAGATCTTGTGGATTTTAAATTAGAGTTTGGCTATAACTCAAATGGACAAATCGTTTTAGGTGATGAGATCAGTCCTGATAATTGCCGATTATGGGATCTTAATCAAAAAAATGGTACAATAGTAAGCCTTGATAAAGATAGATTTAGAAATGATTTAGGGGGCTTTATTGAAGCCTATAGTGAAATTAATAAAAGAATAAATAATTTTATTTAATTCAAATGGCTTTTAATTTATCTAGCTTTAAAAAAATTATGCGAAATAATCTGTCAAAATTTACAAAATTTTTTACATTCATAGCTTGTTTCTCTATTATTTTAATTTCAAATAATTCAGAATTAGCAGCTAGGTATTTGCTTAATAAAGAAGGAGAATTAAAAAAAATTAAAATCAATAATAAAAATACAAATCAATACTTAGATGATCCGATATCACCTTTTAATTTTGTGAAAAAGAATAATGTGTTAGTTGTAGATAATAGTGAAAGGAGTTCTGATGAGAATGTGCTCATTGCAGAAATTATAATTGAAGGATGGGAAAATCATCCTGAAGGTAGAAAGTTGGAGTTAGCCGCTTATGATTCTATGAATATCAAGCCTGGAAGTGTTGTTAATAATAAAGAATTAAATAATGATTTAAATTCTATCTAAGAAAACGTTTACATGGAATGGGCATTTCAGAGATGACTTAAGACGATTTTGGAAAGGGGATAAAGATACGGCTTGGAACATGAGTGACAAAATCAAAGGTAGTCCATCACATTACAAAGAAAATAATTTCTTACCAAAGTCTATAAATTTCATAACTTCGCACGATGGATTTACACTAAAAGATTTAGTTACCTTTAACAAAAAATATAATTTCGCAAATAAAGAGCAAAATAGAGATGGAGATAACCACAACAATTCATGGAATCATGGAGTGGAAGGACCTACATCAGACTTATTAATTAAAAAATTAAGAAAGCGCCAACAAAAAAATTTACTTTTGAGTTTATTCATTTCAAGAGGAGTCCCTATGTTGCTAATGGGAGATGAAATCGGAAGATCTCAAGGCGGTAATAATAATTCTTGGTGCCAAAACAATTCTTTGGGTTGGATGAATTGGGATGAAAATCAACAAGATTTAGAACTATTAAATTATCTAAAGTATTTAATAAAAATTAGAAAAAAATTTATTAATTTTTTTAATCCTATTTCTTCAACGAATAAAAAAGAAATTGACAATTTAGTCAATTATTATTGGCATGGTCCAAAGTTAGAAAGTCCAGATTGGAGTAGTTGGTCACATACAGTTGCATTAAGCATCAATAAAGGTGAAAATAATCCTTTAATTTGGGCTGGCTTAAATGCATATTCAAAAAGCATTGATTTTTATCTACCAAAATCTAAAAGTCTATGGCTCAAAATTATTGATACTAATCAGTCTGGAACTAGCAAACCTATCCCTATCACAGATACTTTTATTAAATTAGATAATAGAAGCTCTGTGTTAATTATTTCAGAAGAAGTATTTGGAACAAAAATAATATAATCTAAAAGCGGGCGGCGGGAATCGAACCCGCATCTTCAGCTTGGAAGGCTGAGGTTTTACCACTAAACCACGCCCGCAGTAAGTAATAGAATTACCTTTGCAATAATACATTACCAAATTATCAACAAAGTAAAAAGATTGGAAAATTCACACTCAAAAAATATAACCGGATCAAGAACAAGATTAATGCTCTCCTATGGACTTGGAGATGCAGGCACAGGTCTAGCTGCCACGCAATTTGGCTTCTTCCTTTTTAGATTCTTTATTTGTTCTGCAGGTTTACCCGTTTTAATTGCAGGTTCATTACTAATGTTGATAAAAATATGGGATGCAATAAACGATCCATTAATAGGATGGTTAAGTGATAGGACAAAATCGAGATGGGGCCCAAGAATCCCTTGGATGCTAATTGCTGCAGTGCCTCTTGGGCTTTCTTTGGCAGCAATTTGGTGGATCCCCACAGGTCCTGTAATAAACAGAACGATTTACTATACTTTGATTTCAATAATAGTAATGACTGCTTATACAAGTATTAATCTTCCTTTCGCAGCTCTATCTACAGAAATCTCAGAAAAAACTTCAATAAGAACTAGGTTAAATGCCGCAAGATTTACAGGCTCAATAATAGCTGGTTTAACTGGTTTGATAATAGCTGGAGTAGTTTTAAATTCAGAAGGATTAGCTAATAACGAATATTTTGTGATGGGTAAAATTAGCGGTTTTATAGCAGTAATAACAACCTTATTATCTTGCTGGGGATTAGCCCCATATGCAAAAAAAGCTAGACGGCCATCTGGAAAAGCGGAACCAATTAAACTTCAATTCAAAAGAATATTTAATAACAAAAAATTTCTTAAAGTAATTTCTCTTTATATTTTACTTTGGTGTGCATTGCAGTTAATGCAAACAGTCGCGTTAATTTATGTAGAGGATGTTCTTAATGTGCCTTCAGAAATTGCTAACTGGGTTCCAATACCATTCCAAGTCAGTGCACTAATAGGATTACAAATATGGGCAAGAGTTTCAAATAAGTTGAACAGAATTTCAGCTTTAAACTATGGTGCAATTATTTGGATTGTTTCTTGTACAGCAGCATTATTTTTACCTTCTTTATCAAAAGTTTCTTCTCTAGAAGATGGCCTTTTCTTAAATTTTAATAACCTTATCCTATTTATAATTTTGATTGTCATAATCTGTTTAATTGGAATAGGAGCTTCAACCGCTTACTTAATACCTTGGTCACTACTTCCTGATGCAATAGATGAAGATCCAGAAAAACCAGCAGGCCTTTATACTGCTTGGATGGTTCTTATTCAGAAAATTGGCATTGGACTAAGTGTTCAAGTATTAGGTTTATTACTATATATATCTGGTTATCAATCATGTTATGTGGACAATTCTAGTTTAAATATAATTGAACAATCATCTTTAGCTCAATTAACCATTAGGTTATGTATTGGTCTTATACCTTCTTTGCTAGTAATAGTTGGACTATTTATAATGCAAAAGTGGGATCAAAAATTACTAACAAATTAATATAAAAACATGTATTACCCTAAGTTTTTTAAAAGACTTGTAAGCAGCCTCATAATTGGAGGACAAGCAATTAACTATATCTTTAGAGGTAAAATTTCAAGAAATGATCTTTTTGAACAGCTTATGGAATCAGGCCCTGGAAGTTTACTAATTGTTTTAATTACAGGCATTGCGGCAGGTACAGTTTTTAATATTCAGGTAGCTTCCCAACTAACAAGCATGGGAGTTTCAAGTGAAATAGGCGGCTTACTAGCTGTAGGGATGGCAAGAGAAATGGCTCCTCTTCTAACTGCTACTTTAATGACTGGCAAAGTCGCTACTGCATATGCAGCTCAACTTGGAACGATGAAAGTTACAGAACAAATAGAAGCTATAACAATGTTAAGAACTGAACCAATTCAATATTTAGTAGTTCCAAGATTACTTTCCATGACAATTATGTCACCAATACAATGTCTTTTATTTTTATCAGTTGCTTTATGGAGTGGACAAATCTGGAGCACAATTTTTTATAACGTTCCTCCCATTGTTTTTTGGAATTCTGTTCGTTCTGGTAATGTAAGCTTAACTAGTTCAGACTTATCATCTATGATAATTAAATCCGTAGTTTTCGGATTACTAATATCAATTATTGCCTGTGGATATGGCCTTACTACTAAGGGAGGTCCAAAAGAAGTAGGAACAAGTACAACAGGTGCCGTGGTCATGACTCTTGTTACTGTATCTTTAATGGATGTAGTTCTAACACAAATATTATTTGGATAAATCGATGTTTAATACTAAATCAAAGATAACTGAGCCAGTAACCATCTCTCCATCTTTTCAATTACCAATAATCCTAATAATTTTAAGTTTTATGCTCCTATTTCTAAATATTGGTTATTGGCCCACAATAGTATTTGCTGCATTTAGTTTTTTTTTATTGCTTCAATCATTTACTTTAAGAATAAAAATCACAAATGAAGATTTTGTAGTTTTGCAACTTGGAAAAGAAATTAGAACCTTTCCATTTAAAAATTGGATCTCTTGGAAATTCTTTTTTCCTATCATCCCTGGTATTTTTTACTTTAGAGAAAAGTCTAGCCCTCATTTATTACCTATACTATTTAATCCAGAGCAACTAAAAAACGAACTTATAAAGAAAGTTGAATCTCTGGAAATTAAAAACCCTTAAAAATAAATTTTTGATTAATTACAAATTTAATTAAATGACTAATACTAAAGTTTCTAATAATAATCCTGATAAGGAATCAATAATCAATAAATCAATTACAAAAGCAAAAGATAATGAGATTATCAAAAATAAAACAATTCAAAATAAAAATGTAACTTCCGTAAGCAAAAAATCTAAAAAATCTTTAGATGATATTTCAAATGAAATCTTTAGCGAGCTTATTTCAAAAAAAATCTCTTTAGTTAAAGAGATAAAAGATTTAGAAACAAAAAAAAATGAATTAGATAAAGATATTGAATCAAATTTCAAGGGTCAATCAGATAATATCGCTAAAAGAGTAAAGGGATTCCAAGAATATTTAACGGGCTCTTTACAGAACCTTTCACAAAATGTAGAAAAACTAGAATTAGTTTCACAACCAATAGTTGTTAAGCCTTCTCCTCTTGATGAAAAAAAAGAGGCTTCAAACAAAAATGAATTGGTTACCGTTCCTGCCTTATCTGAGACATTTAAACCAGATGAACAACTCATTAGAAATTGTTTCTCAAATTTCATAGAACAGCCTGATTTTTATTCAGAACCGTGGAAATTAAGACGAAGCCTTGATTCATCAGATATTGAAGTCATGGATGATTGGTTCTTTAATATGGGTGGAAGAGGATCCCTAGAGAGCAGGGGTTCGAGGCAAAAAAATGCTTTATTATCTGCTGGATTAATAGCTATTCTTGGAGAATTGTATGGTGACCAGTTTCAAACTCTAATATTGGCTTCTCAACCTGAGAGATTAGGAGAGTGGAGGAGAGTTTTACAAGATTCCTTAGGTCTTACAAGAGATGATTTTGGACCTAATAGTGGCATTGTTCTTTTTGAAAGACCAGAAGGCGTTATAGAGAGAGCTGACAGATTAGAGGCTAATGAAGAATTGCCGTTTATTATTGTCGATGCAGCCGAAACATCTGTAGAAATACCAATCCTTCAATTTCCATTATGGCTTGCCTTCGCAGGTTCAAATGATGAAATTTATGATGATCTTGAACTGAATTAACTTCTATGCATATTTTAATTATTTCTGTAAGTTATTTTTTGGGATCACTGCCAACAGGATTCTTATTTGGTAAATTTCTTAAAAATATTGATTTAAGACTTACAGGATCTGGATCAACCGGGGCAACGAATGTTTTAAGAAATGTTGGGAAATGGCCTGCTTTTTTTGTTTTTATTATTGATGTAGGCAAAGGTCTTATTGCTGTTAAAATTGCTCAATACTACACAAATCAAAACTTAATTGAAGTTTTAGCAGGTATTGCTGCTATTTCAGGACATATATGGCCAATATGGTTAAAAGGGAAGGGTGGCAAGGCAGTAGCCACAGGTTTAGGAATGTTTATTGCTCTTTCTTGGAAAGTAGGATTTGCATTACTTGGGATTTTTTTAATAATTATTGCAAAATCTAAAATTGTCTCTTTATCCAGTATCTCAGCTGCAATTTTTCTACCATTTTTGATGTTTTTGGATATTGGATCTACTAATCATCCTTATTTCTTGATTAGTTTAGTTGTATCAATATTAGTTATTTGGAAGCATAGAACAAATATTAGACGATTACTTAAAGGAGATGAATCAAAGATAAATGATATCAACAAATAGACTCGCAGATATCCAAAAAAGCCTTATTAGGATCTTTAGCTTTCGTAATAGCTCTTCCAATAACTAATTTAGAAGCTCCATTACTTATTGCTTCATAAGGAGTCATTATTCTATTTTGATCATCTTTTTTTTGAATATTTGTCCTAATACCAGGTGTTATTAATTCGAAATTATTTTTATACGTTGATCTTAATATTTTTGCCTCCAAAGGAGAACAAACACATCCATCTAATCCAGAATCAAAAGTCAATTTTGCAAGCCTGATAACATTTTCCTCAATCGAGTTTTTTCTATCAAGATCAGTTTGGAATTCTTCACTAGATAAGCTAGTTAAAACAGTTATCCCTATAACACAAGGAGCATTTACAGTAGCTATTTTTGCTCCTTCTAAAGATGCCTTTTTTGATGCAGTAAGAGCTTTAGAACCTGCTGAAGCATGAACAGAAATAATATCAACTCCTAGTTTGGACACCTCATAACAAGCAGCGCTCATAGTATTAGGAATATCATGAAATTTAAGATCTAAGAAAATTTTTTTATTTAAATTTTTCAAAATTTTAATTACACTAGGTCCCTCCCTCGTAAAAAGTTCTAAGCCTACTTTTACCCATTTAATATTGGGACATCTATCTAGCAATACTTTTGCTTGATATATATCTAATCCATCAATAGCTAATATTATTTTTTCTTCTACATTAATTTTTTTCATTTAATTTTAATTCTCAAACCTTTTAATTATTTTCTTGCCAATTTGCAAAATTTTGCCTGATAAATCCTCCTTTGAATCAAAAACAAGATCTGGGTTTACTAATTTATAACTATCAATTTTTACACCCCCACCTTTAATAGATCTTTTTGATTCGCTACTAGATTTAAATAAGTTTAATGAGCTTAACAAATAAAAAAATTTCACAGGGAATACTATTTCTTTTAAAGAAATTATTGGAATCTCTCCAACTTTTTCTTTAAGTCCTAAAAAAAGTTTTTCACAATTAGATTGTGCTCTTAATGCTTCTTCACACCCATGGTATAAAGATGTTACTTCCAAGGCCATGCGTCTTTGCAAATCTCGAGGATTATTTTCTTTAAGGAGAGTTAAATCTAATTCTGTAAGCAATTCAAAATAGGATGGAATAATATTATCTGGAACTTTTTCTAGCTTTGAATACATTGATAGTGAATCCTCGCTCAAACCAACAGTATTCGATTCTGATTTACTCATTTTTTTAATTCCATCCAATCCAGTTAAAATTGGAAGCAATATTCCATATTGTGGTTCTTGTTTAAAGTGTCTTTGCAAATCTCTTCCTATTGCAATATTAAATTTCTGATCTGTACCACCAAGTTCAATATCTGAATTCACTGCCACTGAATCATAGCCTTGAAGTAGTGGGTATAAAAATTCATGTAATGCAATTGGAGTTTGAGAGTTGTATCTCTTATTAAATTCTTCCTTAGCGAGCATCTGGCTAACAGTAGCGCTTCCCATTAATTCAATAATTGAATTAAGATCTAGATTTTTTAACCACTCACTGTTATATCTAATTTCTATCCTATCTTCTGAATCAAAATCTAAAATAGATTTATCAGATGATTTACCCAGCCCAAGTTGATTCAAGTATGTTTTTGAATTCTCCTTAACCTCTTCTTCGGATAGTTGAACTCTTGTTTTATTTTTTCCTGTTGGATCTCCTATTTGTGCAGTAAAATCTCCTATTATTAGTACCGCAACATGACCATTATCTTGGAACGCTCTGAGTTTTCTAAACAGGATACTATGACCAATATGTATATCAGTTCCTGTTGGGTCTATACCAAGTTTTACTCTTAATTTCCTTTTATGTTTATTCGCCTCATTGATTTTAGATGAAAGTGTTTGATCAAAGTTTCTGAGCGGAAATGATTCTTCTATTCCCCTCAGGAGCCATTTTGGTAATTCAAATTTATCTACCATAAAAAATTCAAATTTTAGAAAGTTAAGAACTCTTATCAAGTTCTTCCTTCATTCTTATTAAGGTTTTATTCATTTGATCGAACATTTGATCAGGAGTAATTCCAAATTGGCTTAACTGCGTCTTTAATTGTTCTACAGTCATTTTAGCTTGAAAATCTTCTGATAATTCGAATCTTTTCATGAAAACTTTATATCGATCCATAAGTGATTCCATTTTCTTTATAAACATAACTTTTCCTTCTCTATCAAATTTTCCATAATCAGAACCAAGTTTCATCAGTTCTTGATAATCTGTAAAAAGCTTTTTAGCTTCTTCTTGAACTATATCTGACTCGAAAAAGCTCATTTTTTATTTAAATTAACTTAATAGTTTACTTCTTTACCAAGATAACAAGAATCTTTTGAATTAATTACAAGATTAATAAATTTTTAGTTTATAAATATTTATTTGAATAATAATAATAAAGAATTATGATCCTAAAACATTATAAATACATTTGGAAAACTCTAATTTAGATAATATTTCAAAGAAAAATAAGCAATTTGAGTTATTTAGTTCTGCATTAAATACCTCAAGTAATCTGCCTTTCTCAAATAATCTCAAAGTTAGAAGTAAAACCTTAATGGCCTGGAGAAATAGAATTTCTGATTATCAATCTAAAATTGTGGAAGATAACAAAAATAACATTTTTCAACATTCAATTATTCCCGAGAAAGATAATATCTATCATGAAAGAATTCACCCCTTTTCACTACAAGGATTATCGTTAAATTTTTGGAGAACAAATCAATTCGTACATAATGGTCCAGCTATGTATTTTGTAATTGATACGATAAATAGCTCTCAAATAATTCTCTACATAGGGGAAACAAATTCAGCTAATAAAAGATGGAAAGGTGAGCATGACTGCAAAAATTACCTTAGTAACTATAAAGAAGCGTTAGCATATAACAATCTAACTAATCGGTTAGATATACGTTTTTTTTTAGATGTCCCCAAAGAAGCCAAATCAAGACGTAGATTAGAACAGAAACTAATATATTTATGGATGCCACCATTTAATAAAGAAACTAGAAATAGGTGGTCAACTACTTTTACAAACAATTAAAATTAATTAAATCTTTATCAAAATGCAATTTTCAACTTTCCAACAAGATCTTAATACATGGCAAGGTTCTACATTAATATTTGGAATTGTTGAGGAGGATCTTAAGAATCAATTACAAAAAATTGATTTCATTATTGATTCAAAGCTATTAAGAGAAAAAATAAATCAAAAAAAGTTCAAGGGAGAAAAAGGAGAGATATTAACCTTTGATTTTTTTAATCAAAGGTTACAAACTCTGAAGATTATCGGTCTTGGAGAAAGCAAAAATATAAACAGTATTGATATTAAAAATTCTCTAGCGGATGTTATAAGAAAAAGTTCTGATAAAGAAGAAAAAATTAGTATCTTGTTTCCTTGGGAATTAATAAATTCTCAAGAAGAAATTCAATCTTTTGGAGAATCAGCAAGATTATCAGCCTACAAAGATAATCGATTCAATAGCAAAAGAGATGATAAAAAAGTTCTTAAAGAAATTGAATTTTTGAATTTAAATAAATTTAAAAATATAAACTTCAATGAAACGGAATATATTTGTGAAGGCGTGGAGCTAGCAAGGAGGCTTGTAGCTGCTCCCCCAAATAGTCTTACTCCTCTAGAGATGTCTAGACAAGCCTCAAAGATAGCCAAAGACCATGGTTTAGAAATTAAAATCCTTGAGAAAAATGAATGTGAAGATTTAGGCATGGGTGCATTTTTAGCCGTAGCTAAAGGCTCTGATTTAGAACCAAAATTTATACACATAACTTTAAAATCAGAAAGTCCTGTAAAAGAAAAGATTGCATTAGTAGGTAAAGGTTTAACCTTTGATTCTGGAGGATATAACCTAAAAGTTGGAGCTTCCCAAATTGAAATGATGAAATATGACATGGGTGGTAGCGCGGCAGTTCTTGGTGCAGCTAAAGCACTTGGAGCTATAAAACCAGATGGATTAGAAATACATTTTATCGTGGCAGCTTGTGAGAATATGATAAATGGATCAGCTGTGCATCCTGGAGATGTTATAAAAGCTTCAAATGGCAAGACAATTGAAATCAATAATACTGATGCTGAGGGCAGACTTACATTGGCTGATGCATTAACTTACGCATCAAATCTAAAACCTGATTCAATTATTGATCTTGCTACTTTGACTGGTGCAATTGTTGTTGCATTAGGAAATGATGTGGCCGGTTTTTGGACCAATAATAATATGATGGCAAAGGACTTAAAAAAAGCATCATCCCAAGCTGGAGAGGAATTATGGCAAATGCCTTTACAAAAATCTTATAAAGATGGTCTGAAGTCTCATATTGCCGACATGAAAAATACTGGCCCAAGGGCTGGGGGATCTATAACAGCTGCATTATTTTTAGAGGAATTTTTTGATAAAAATATAAATTGGGCTCATATTGACATCGCTGGAACTTGTTGGACTGACAAAAATAGAGGGATTCATCCATCAGGAGCTACAGGATATGGAGTTAAAACTTTAGTCCAATGGATTAAAAATAAAAGATGAGATGAAAAATAATTATTCAGACCAAACATTAATTGATCTAGCATTTTCTTTCCATAATTTGTCTAATTGTTTGTCTCTTCCACAAGAGAATCTATAGAACTTGTATTTCAATTCATTTTTATTGGCAAAATCTTGATGATATGCCTCCGCTTCCCAGAATTGACTTTTTGGTTTTAGCTCAACATTAATTTTTTCTAAATTAACCCTTAATTCCTTTGAAGCAGAGAGAAGAGATTTGCTAGCTTCATTCTTTTCGTCTGCATTTTCAAAAAAGATAACTGGCCTATAAGAATCTCCTCTGTCACAGAATTGTCCCCCTCCATCAAGTGGATCAATATTTCTAAAATATAACCTGTATATTTCAGATAAAGATACTACTTCTGAATCATAATTTACTAAAACCACTTCTTGATGCCCATTATGATTTTCATAGTTCGGTTTTTGTAAATCTCCACCTGAGTATCCACTAATTACCGAATTTATACCTCTTAATGATTCTAAATCATGTTCTAAACACCAAAAACATCCTCCCGCTAATACTACTTCTTCAGCCAAAGTATTTATAGGATTTACTAGTATTGAAAATACAACAATTAATGAGAAAAGATATTTCATTTTCTAATTATAAACATCATATTAAAGAATTTATAATTTCTTCCGCAGCTCTTTTTACTACACCTTCTTGACCTAATTCTTTTTTTAAATAAGCATAACCTTTTGAAATTTTTTCTTTTTCTGATTTACGATCTATCACTCTACAAGCTTTTTCATATATTTTTTTTACTTCAAATTCTTTTTGAATGAATTCAGGAATAATGAGTTTTTTTAATAGTAAATTTACTGGAGAAATAAATTTAACTTTAAAATTAAGAATTTTTTTTGCAATCAACGCTGTAACTCTACTTACCCTATATCCAACAATTTGAGGTATCCGGTATAGAGCTAATTCCATATTTACTGTTCCTGATTTACATAGGGCTAATTTAGTTAAAGAATAAATATAAGTTTTTAATTCTTCGATATCTTTTTGAGATATAACTTTTCCTTTAACTTTATATTTATCTAAAGCTAATTTAAATTTAGAGTCAAAAACTTCTCTACAAGAAGGTATAAAGACAATAAGATTTGGATATTTTTGTTGTAATTTTCTTGCTACCTGCATAAAAACGGGTAATACATATTTTAATTCTTGAGGCCTTGATGCTGGCATTATTAACAAGATATTTTCATTTGCTCTGAGTTTTAGGATTTTTCTAGAATCTTTTTTGGTAGGAATTTTTTTTATCAAATCGATCATTGGATGTCCAATCCATAAAACATTTCCACCTCTTCTTTTATAAAAATTTGCTTCTTGTTTAAAAATTGCAAAAATTCTGTCCGAAAAGCTTATCAGATCTGTCGTCGAATTATTGCCAACTCTCCAAGCCCACTCTTGAGGGGCGATATAATAATAAATTGGGATTTTACTCTTCTCACTTTTTAATTTTCTTCCAATTTTGATATTAGGACCCATATAGTCTATTAAGACTAAGCAATTCGGCGATAAAATTTTAATCGATTTATAAAATTTTTTTTGTATTTGAATTGTTGGAATAATAAGTGGCAAAGCCTCCCAAATACCTATGGCACTAATTGAAGTAGTATCTTGCAAAATTTTTACACCCTCTTTTCGCATCCTTTCTCCACCCAAGCCACATATTTCTAAATCAACCGAACGTTTTTTGGCTTCAATAAATAATGCATTAGCTAATAAACTTCCATGTAAATCTCCTGAAACTTCCCCGGTACTTATGAATATCTTTCTATTCATAAATTAATTGAAGGCATTGGTCCTCTTCTTTTGTAAGATATTGAATCTTTTAAAAAATTACATAATTTATTAGATGAAAAGTCTAATTTTTCTTTCATCGCTATTTCCAATGAAATAGAAATTACATCTTTAGATTTAAATAATAAATTCCAGGTATTTTGCAATAATTTTAAATCAAAATCTCTATTTCCCATCAACCCACTTCTTTTAATTCCTACCCTATTTAAGCCTCTCAATCTACCAGGATGTCCCTCAGCTAAGCAAAAAGGAGGTACATCTCTATCTACTCTAGTCATTCCACCTATCATTGCCAGATATCCTACATGTACAAATTGATGGATACCTAAACAGCCTCCAATAATTGCATTATCTTCAACTTTTACATGACCAGCAACCTGGACACTATTTGATAAAACAATTCCATTACCAATTTCACAATTATGACCAATATGTGTATAAGCCATTAATAAATTATTATTCCCAATAATTGTTTTTTCACCTTCGTCAGTTGCCTTATTAATAGTTACACATTCTCTAAAAGTATTATTATCCCCAATAATTACCTCTGTAGAAGCACCCTTATATTTAAGGTCTTGAGGTTCAAGTCCAATGAAAACATTTGGAAAAACTTTATTATTTTTACCTATTTTTGTTTTCCCTTCAATAACAGCATTGGGGCCTATTTGAGTACCTGAATCTATTACGACGTTTGGTCCGATAATAGCTCCACTAGCAATAGAAACTCCATCATATAACTCTGCACTTGAATTAACAAATGCATTTGGATGAACTATTGCACCTTTAAAATTAGTATTTTTAATCTCCATGTTTTTAATCAACTAATGAAAACATTAATTCACCTGAGCAAACCAACTTCCCATCAACATGAGCTTCACCTTTTACCTTCCCAAATCTTTGTCTTTTTATACTTAGTAGCTCGCAAGTAATTACTAATTGGTCTCCAGGTACTACTGGCCTTCTAAATTTGACATTATTAATACCTGCAAATACAAAAAGTCCTTTGGGAAGATCAGGCATTTGAATTACGATTATTCCGCCTACTTGAGCCATTGATTCAACAATAAGTACCCCAGGCATTAAAGGTCTCTCTGGGAAATGCCCCTGAAATTGAGGCTCATTTATAGTCACATTTTTCAATCCGACAGCTTTTTTGCCTGGGACATGTTCTATAACTCTATCTATAAGAGCGAAAGGAAATCTATGAGGCAAAAGACCTAATATTTCCTCAGAAGATAGTTGATTATTTTCAGTCGATAATTGTTGTTCCAAAACTTAAGAAAATAAAGTTAATTTTTTAGTGATGAGGCTAATAAAGCATTCAAAGAATGTGATCCTTTATAGACTAAAATTTGAGCCTTAGGTAACCCTACCAAAGCCAAGTCCCCAATAAGATCTAAAATTTTATGTCTTATAGGTTCATTACTAAATCTTAATGGAGGATTAACCCATTTATCCCCATCACACACAAGGGCATTTTCTAAACTGCCCCCTTTTATTAATCCCAATTCACTTAGTTCTTGAAATTGGTCCTTAAAACCAAATGTACGAGCAGGTGCAATATTTTCCACAAAACAATTTGGATTTAAATCTATTACGTAAGTTTGATTTCCAATTGCTTTATAAGGAAAATTTATAGTTGAGATAATTGTAATTTTATTAGATGGAGTTAAAGCGATAACTGAACTATCTTTATAAAATATCATTGATTTATTTATTTCTTTTATAAAGTTTTTTGGTTTAGGAACTCTTTTAATACCCACCTCTTCAAATGCTCTAACCCATTGAATTGCTGATCCATCTAGCAATGGGATTTCCTTCCCATCAACTTCGATATGAATATAACTCAATCCACAACCTGCCAATGAGGCTAACAAGTGTTCAATTGTATATAAATTTCTTCTTGCTAATTTGACTGCAGTACATAACATAGTACTGCCAATTAAATCTTGATTTAACTTAAAAATTTCGTCAGGCTTGTCAGAGAAAGAAACATAATAACCCTCTTTTTCAAACGGTGAAATTTTTATTCTTGTTTTTTCACCACTATGAAGCCCTACACCCTCTTTAGTGATAACACCAGAAAGTGTGTAACAGGAATCATAATTAGAAGGCCAAGAAAACACTTAAAATTTCCATCCAACTCCGAGATTATATCTCCAATCACCACTTAAGTCTTTACTAGCGACATCCAATCTTAGAGGTCCAATTGGTGTCTTAATACCGACCCCTCCTCCGAGAGAATAACCAGAACCTTGTTTTTGTAATATTTTACCTGGTCTACCTGGAACGTTATCCTGGGACCCTAAATCACTTCCAAAATCAGCGAATAAAGCTCCTGATAACATTCTCCAGACGGGGAAACGGTATTCAGCAGTTGCTTCCACAAAACTTTTACTTACAGAAAGATCACATGAGCTCCATCCTCTAACAGAGGATGAACCACCCATGCAAAATGCTTCATAAGGAGGTAAATCCCCAATAATTGTTCCAGCTTCAAATTCGAATCCAATAGTTTGAGGGCAATCACTATTAATAACCTCACTTGACTTACATTCTTTAGTAAGGTTAATCAATTTTGTTGGGATAAAAAATGCATATGTAGCTCGTACTCTATTAAAAGTCGGAGAGTTATTTCCCATTGAAATAAATTGTTCACTAGCAAGTCTTAATTTATTTCCTGAAGTTGGATTAGCCGAATTATTAACATTATTTCTTGAAGTCGAGCCAATAAAACTAACTAATGTATTTTTATCAGGGCATGAACCATCTTTAGGTGAATAACCAATACAAATAATTTCACTTATATTTGCGGTTGTTGGTTTCGTAGTTCCATAAGGTTTTTTATTTCCAGCAGTATCAACCATACTAACTTGTTTTAAATTCATCCCTGCAGAAACTCTCCATTTTGCTTGTTTAAAAGGATCTCCACCGTTAAGAGGCCTTGAAAATGAGAATCCACCTCCTTTTTTTTCTAGAACAATTGACGAGAAAGTATCTGTATTCTCAGATGTAGTATCATCGACAGCATAAATTCTTCCATTATTTTCACTTTTTAATTCTTGAGGATAATCTCGACTTAAAAAAACATTTGTCCTAAAAGAAGTCCTATACTTATCCCCTTTTATCCAAGGGTCAGATAAAGAAAAGTTATAAGTTGTTGAGTATTCGCCGATATTAAGGTTAATATTTGATGACCATGCTCTTCCTAGAGTATTAGTTTCTTTTAACTCAATTTGTGCAAAGATACCAGAAGCATTACTGTACCCTAGACCACCTGAGAGGGAACCTGTTCTTTGCTCACTCAAATCTAAAAAAATTAAAACTTTTCCAGGATTTTTATTATCTGGACCAAGAGAAACTTTGACATCATCAAACAGGGATGTGGCATAAAGTCTATTGATATCGGCTTCTAAAATTTTTCTATTGAATATAGAGCCTGGAATTGTCTTCAATTCTCTCTTTATGACCCAATCTTTTGTTTTGCCTTTCCTAGGTTTCCCATCAACAATAGAATCTCCATCTGGTCCAATAAACCTTAATTCAATATCAGAAACTATTCCTTCCTCTACATTTAAAATGACAACTCCATCATCAGAGATTCTTTCAGGACCATTTATTCTTAAAAGAGAATAACCCTGTTCTGTATAAGATTTTTTAATCAAATTTATTCTATTTTGAAGTTCATTTAAATTCAGAGTGGTTCCATAATAATTAGTAAAAATATCATTCACAATTTCATTAGGAATAATTGTATTTTTCGGATTAATTTTGACTTTTTTCAGGATTGGATTAGGCACTACGGTAACTATCAGCCTCACCCCTAGTGGACCGTCTTGAGACTTAATCTTTACCCCTGAGAACCAACCACTTGCATAGATAGAATTTAAATCATTATTTAATTCTTTATTATTAACAACACTTCCAGGCTTGATATTCATAGAATCATAAGCGGCTAACTCCAACTTTCTACCTTCAGGATGATTTTCCCATCCTTCAATTATAATTTCTGCAATGAGCACATTCTCATCAGAACTCCTTTCACTATTATCTACAACTAACACATTATTCTTTTTCACAAAATTAAAAGGTGATATCGGATCATCTAAGTATTGATTTGTATTTTTATTATTGATTTTAATTTTTTTTAATTCTCCTTCTTTATTAAGCAAATACCTAGCTGCTAATTCTGAATTATTTGAAATTAAAATAATAGAGAAACAAGCTATGAATGTAAAAAATTTTGTAAATTTTGACAGATTATTTCGCATAATTTTTTTAAAGCTAGATAAATTAAAAGCCATTTGAATTAAATAAAATTATTTATTCTTTTATTAATTTCACTATAGGCTTCAATAAAGCCCCCTAAATCATTTCTAAATCTATCTTTATCAAGGCTTACTATTGTACCATTTTTTTGATTAAGATCCCATAATCGGCAATTATCAGGACTGATCTCATCACCTAAAACGATTTGTCCATTTGAGTTATAGCCAAACTCTAATTTAAAATCCACAAGATCTAATTTGATTTTGTAGAAAAATGTTTTGAGAAGTTTATTAATCTTTAATGTCATATTACTTATAAATTCTAGTTCCTCATCATCAATTATATTTAACAAATTAATTCTATCTTTTGTTAGGAGAGGATCATTTAGAGTATCATTTTTTAGATAGAAATCAATCAAGGGTCTTTCCAAAACTGATCCTGGCTTGATCGTAGTCTGTTTACAAAGAGATCCATATGCGATATTTCTAAGAACAACTTCAAGGGGAATGATTTTTATTTTTTGAGCAATCATTGAATAATTATTTTTTAGCCCAATGTAATGCGTTGGAATGTTGTTTTTTATAAGAAACTCAAATAGTTTTGAACTTATAAGACAATTCAATTCCCCTTTGCCCTCAAACTTAGCTTTCTTCAATGCATTAAAAGCTGTGGCATCATCTTTGAATTCAATTATTACTTTATCTGAATCCTCATAAGCAAATATTTTTTTTGCTTTACCTTCATAAATAAACTTTAATTTACTATTCATTAAAAACCCCTTTGAGAACTAAAAATAGAATATAATTGAATTATTTGCTAGCAATAGAAATGTTTAATAGACTAAAAATTAAATTTAATTGAATCTCATTTCAAATCTATTATATCTAAATAACCCCTTCATGAGTATTAATACAATCAACACTAAAAGCTCTAATAAATTAGAAAATATTTTAATAATTGGTAATGGTGGTCGAGAAAATGCATTAGCGTGGGCTATTCAAAAAAATGACTTAATCAAGAAAATTTATCTACTCCCAGGTAATGCTGGTTCAAAAAAAATAAATAAATCTGAGAGAATTAATTTAGATTTAAATAATATTAAAGAATTAACCTCAAAACTAAAATATTTAAATATTGATTTAGTAGTAATAGGACCAGAAACACCGTTGGCAGAGGGCTTAGGGGATGTTCTTCGAAGAAATAACTTTGATGTGTTTGGTCCTGGTCCAGATGGAGCAAAATTAGAATCAAGTAAATCTTGGGCAAAGGAATTTATGAAAGACGCAAATATTCCTACTGCAAATTTTTGGAAAGTTAGGTCATTAAAGGCAGCAAAAGAAATTATCTTTAAATCTCCAAATCCATTAGTAGTAAAAGCTGACGGATTAGCTTCCGGGAAAGGAGTTTTCATCCCTGAATCAAAAGAAGCATCTATTAATGCTACGGAAGAAATATTTAAGGGGAAATTTGGTGATGCTGGCGAAATAGTTGTTTTGGAAGAAAAAATTGAGGGTCCAGAAGTTTCAGTTTTTGCTCTTTGCGATGGAAAGAAATATGTTTTACTTCCTACAGCTCAAGATCATAAACGACTTAATGAGAATGATAAAGGTCCTAATACGGGAGGTATGGGAGCTTATTCTCCTACTCCAATGATGACAAAAAGTCTTCTTGAAAGTATTACCAAGGAAATAATTGAACCTACAATTGATTCATTATTGCAGAAGAATATCGATTACAAAGGGGTTTTATATTTTGGATTAATGATCACAAAATCAGGCCCAAAAGTTATAGAATATAATTGCAGATTTGGCGATCCTGAATGCCAAACAATAATGCCTTTAATGAATAAAGACTTTGTGATTCTTTTACAAAAATGTGCCAAGGGTAATCTTCTCGGAAACGAAAAAATTAAAATGTCAAATAAATTCAGTGGTTGTGTAATTGCAACTTCAAAAGGTTATCCTCATAATTATGAAAAAGGTTTTCCGATAAATTACGGCAATATTGACTTTGAAGATTGTCAAATCTTCGATTCGGGAACATCTTTAAATTCCAAAGGTGAATTTATTACAGATGCAGGAAGAGTTCTTAGTATTGTTTGTCAAGGCGAAGACTTTAATAAAGTTTTTGAAAAGGCTTATAAGAATTTAAAAGAAATAAGTTATGACGGTATATATTATAGAAAAGATATTGGTCATCAAGTCAGAATAAAAAAAATTGCTGAGAGGACTAACTAAATGATAGAGAGCAATGAGCCTAATAATATAAAACTTACTCCTTCAAAAAAATTTATTGATGATAATAATCCTGACCACTGGTCAAATAGAGTTTTAACTTGGTGGAGTGGTTTTAGTTTAAGAACAAAATTATTAGCAATAGCAACTCTTGTTGTGAGTCTTTTAATGACTGGCATAACATTTTTTGCTCTTAATAGTATTCAAAGAGATGCCGGTATGAATGACACGAGATACGCACGAGATCTAGGCCTTCTACTATCAGGTAATGTGACTGAACTAGTCGCAAATAATCAAAAGAAAGAGATATCGAATGTTGCAGAAAAGTTTTGGAGATCAAGTAGAAATTTACGTTATATCTTTTTTACTGATGCTGAAGATATTGTTCAACTTGGAATTCCAATTAGTGCTACACCTACAAGTTCAGATAACCAATTTCAATTAACTAGAAGATTGAAGTTACCATCAGAATTAAAGAAGAGACCTCAATTTCCTTTAGTAAGACAGCATGCCACCCCTCAAGGACAAGTTACAGATGTATTTGTACCAATGTTATGGAAAGGTAAGTATCTTGGAACATTAGCTTTGGGAGTTACACCTAACAAAAAGGCTTTGTCAAGTGCAGCATTAACTAGAGAAGTTACCATAGCAGTTTTCATTTCTATTTGGGTTTTAGTGATACTTGGCGCAGTATTTAATGCATTAACCATTACCAGGCCCGTAAGAGAATTAGTAAAGGGTGTTAGAGAAATTTCAAAAGGCAATTTCAAATCTAGGATATCTTTACCGATGACTGGTGATCTAGGAGAATTACTTACAGGTTTTAACCGAATGGCTTCTCAACTAGAGAATTACGATGAGGCAAATATTGAAGAACTCAAAGCTGCTCAGATAAAGCAACAGTCACTAATAGCTACAATGGCAGATGGTGCAATACTGTTGGACTCCAAAGGAAAAATAGTTCTAACTAATCCCACAGCAAAAAGACTATTTCGTTGGGAAGGTAGATTCTTAGAAGGTAAATATCTTTTAAATGAAATTCCTGAAATTTTATCTAATGACTTACATACAAATATAGAATCAATTTTAAAAAGAGAGAAGGAAAATGATGATTTGAGGTGCAGTTTAGGCGAACCTGCAAGGACTCTAAGAATTGTTTTACAGTCTGTTTTGGATACAAATAAAGTTGAATTAAAAGGAATTGCAGTAACAATTCAAGATTTAACAAGAGAAGTTGAACTTAATGCAGCACAAAATAGATTTATAAGTAATGTTTCTCATGAGCTAAGAACTCCACTTTTTAATATAAAAAGTTACGTAGAGACTTTATATGATCTAAAAGATCAACTTTCTAATGAGGAGCAACTTGAATTTTTGGGTATCGCTAATTCAGAGACTGATAGATTAACAAGACTAGTTAATGATGTACTTGATTTATCGAGATTGGAATCAGGTAAAATAATTCAATTAGAGCCTATGGAAATTAAACCAGCTATTGAACAAACACTTAGAAATTACAGACTTAACGCTACTGAAAAGAATGTTTCCTTAGCACATGATATCGAGGAAAATATTCCATCAATTCTTGGAAATTTCGACTTGCTATTACAAGTTTTTGATAATTTACTAGGTAATGGTT
>CACLUD010000018.1 GCA_902609995.1 uncultured Prochlorococcus sp.
ATTTAAAACTAGAAAATAAAAATAGATCTCTATTTCTAGAGATCTTTAAATAGTTTTATAAAATAAGTGTTTCCTTGTTTCCACTGTATTAATAAAACTTCTCCCACACACAAGGTAAATTTACACCATACATTTTTTTTTCGTGAATGAGGATTTGTATTGTTACTTATTCGTTATATATGATAGTTACAACTCTTATATCTAAATTGCAATAAAAACACCCTAATGTTTTCAATCAGCTCGTTTAGTGATTAGATAATGAGTATGAGAAAAGTTCCTATATCGCTAATACTCTGAAAAAATCAATGTACCCCCTGTATTTAGAATTTCTTATGTTTTTTCAATTGGTGTCATAGTTAATCCTTTGATGACAAGTTACTGATGATATAGTTTTGCCTTCTCAAAGGGTCCTCTCCATACTTCTTCCGATCCTTACCTATCAACTTGGAGCGCAGGTAACGTAACCATGATTTTTTTCACTTATTCCAGGGATAATTCTTGCAAGACAATTTGCCACATGTTCAAAAGTATTAAAATTATCATCAAGAAATAATATCCTTGCTTATGGATATTTTCTTTTTGTTGTCTTTGGATCTACGACTGAAGTGGTTAAATTGTCAGAAATTTTCATATAAAAATATTAGTAGTTATATAGTTGTTTTAACGACGTATTTTCTATTTTTATACATTTAATGTTAAAACTTCGAATAAATAAAGTTATTACCCATGGTCAAACTTTGAATAGTTGCTACGTTTGAAATAAGAGATTTATTTTATTATGTTTACAAATTATCTCCCTAGTGAGATGGTGACAGTTTTAGAGGTAACAACGATGTTTTCATTCTTAGTTGGGACAATATTAGTTATGTTGTTTACATCAGATCAGGCTAATAAAAAGAATCTCTATTTAAAAAAAGCCAAATAACAAAAAATAAAGATTTGGCAAATACATTAATTAATAGAAGTTGATTGGGCCCTCTCTTCAAATTTATTTTTAATGAAATTGAAGATAAAAATAAGAACTGGAATATGGGCTAGACCACCAATAATTACTTTAGTTTCTGAATAAGGCATTAGAGGGTAATAAGAACTGAGAAATATTTAAGCATAAATTTTATTTATCAATGATTTTTGTTAAGCAGCTTCAGGCGCAAATACCTTCTTATCCTTTTTCCAAAATTTACAGCCCTTAACTAAGTGATATCCTTGAGAAATAAGCTTCTGGTGAAAGTGACAAGTCAAGATAAATACACCTTGATCTGTCGTGTTGTAGCGAAAGTAGGTGCAAGCTATGCATATCTTTGTTCGTTTGCTTTTCAGTTCTGAGTGGTACTCGAAGTAAGCCCATGACTGAGGATTTTCCATTAGTCATAGATGTATCCTTCATCGAGCTTAATTACTACGCCACTAAAAAATTCTGCTAATAGTTTTGATGGGTCTTGAAGAGATACTTTTCTATTCTCTTTTGCAAGTTTCTTTTTGATTGGATTTAAGTTAGTCATACTGTTTCTTGAAATTGGTTTGTTACTTCAGTCCATCCTCCAGCTATTAGTTCATTCCATGTTTCAAACGCAGTATCGAGATCATGAAGTCTTGTGTTTTTAAGTCCTGCTGGTTCTCCTAGATGATTTGCATAGAAGAGATGAGTATAAACTTTGATGTTATTACGTGCTGATTTTTTGCACTTTTCAAATAAGATTAAAAAGCTGCTTTGCGGGTTAAGTATCCAGCCATTTGGGGTGTCAACACGACTGCCATAAGAAAAATTAGACCAAACATTTGCTCCTCCTAGAGTCATTAGTAAGTAATACAGGTGTACTACTAATATAGATGCGACGGGTATAGTTCGTCAAGTATTAAATTTCTTATTTACGTTTTTCTCTTAATTCTTAAAAATAAAATTACCTACCAAATGCAGTTATTAGCAAGCAGTTTGATAGGCAACACCGAATCCCCGCCAGTTCTCTGATGCATCGACCTGGAAAAGCCAGAAGAGGAGTCAAAGTGGGCTTTCGTTTCCAATTACAAGATTGGTTTACGTCTACATCACGACAGTCTCCTCAAGTCGAAAAAGAGTCAGATCAGAGCACATAAAGAAGAACTTGACCAAAGATCCAGTATTTAAATATTAACTTATTTCTTTAGTCATTTGGAGATGGCCAAATCTCTCTAACCCTATTCAATATTTCTTTTGATTTTTCAACTCTTTTCGACTGATTATCTTCGTTAAGTAAAAACGTTATATGGGCCATTTTCCGTCCAACAATTTCTTTAGGTTTACCATACCAATGGAGATTAGAACCACTGATTTGAGATAACAAATCTAATCTTTTTTTTGTGGATAAAGGAAATTTTTTATTTAAACCTAGTAAATTTATCATTAAGGATCCATGGGAATGCATTTTTATTTCTGGAGGCTTGATGCCTGAAGATATACAAACATATTGATCGAACTGGCTTGAAGAACAAGCTTCAATAGAAAAGTGTGCTGAATTATGAGTTCTAGGGGCTATTTCATTAATTAATAATCCTTTATCACCATAAAAGAATTCAATTCCCATAACTCCTACATAATCAAGTTCATTTACTATTGATGCGAAAATATTTTGCGCGAAAGTCTTCAAATCATAATCAATATCAGCTGGAGACAAAACCCAATCACAAATGTTATTTTTTTGAAATGTCTCAACAACAGGAAAGAATCTTATTGTTCCATCAAAATCTCTTGATCCTACTAAAGCAAACTCATTTTTATAATCAACCCATTCTTCAATTATCCATTCTTCTGAATTGATTTCATCAAAAAAAGAATTCAGATCTTCTTTGGTATTGATTTTTGTATTTCCTTTACCGTCATATCCTCCTTTATAAGATTTAATCATAAGAGGAAAATTCCAATACTCAATTTCTTTTTCATTAAGACTTTTAAATTCCTCTATTGTTTTCCATCTTGGTGAGGGAAGGTTCAATCTTTCTATTAATATTTTTTGAGAGATTCTATCGACTAGGGGTTGAATTGATTCAAGGCTTGGTACAAAAATATTTTTAGACTCAATTAAATTCAATTTTTCAATTTTAATCCATTCATTTTCAAAAATAATTTTTTTACACTCTTTAATTAAGTCCTTATTCCCTTTTACCTTTAAGGGATCTGCTTCAATTACATAATCTGCTTTTGCACCTGCTGGATCATTAGAAGATTTAGTTTGGACGCATACTTTTATTCCTCTATTGTTTGCCGCTTCAGCAAGCATTAAAGCTAATTGACCACCTCCAATTATTCCTATTGAATAATTTTTATTTATATTTTCTATATTTCTTTTTAGATTCATATGATGATTTTATTATGATTTTTAATTCTTAACAACTGATTATTTTAATCTAATTTTTAAGTCAAGATAAGGTTAGAATAAAAAAATCAATTTTTAAAATTAATAAAAATCTCTTCTAAAACATTTATTGTGGATAAGAACAAAATACTGGTTCCTCTAAGTAATAATTCATACCAAGTTATTATAAAAGAAGGAGTAATTAATAGCATTGGAGAAGAACTAACCCGAATTGGGATTAACAATAATAGAAAAATACTTATAGTGTCTAATAAAGAAATATCAACATTATTTGGGGACAAACTTCTTAATAATTTAAAAAAATATAATTTTATTGCTGAAATATTCAATATTAAAGCTGGAGAATCTCATAAGAACTTGGCAAGTTTAAGTGAGATATTTAATGCTGCTTTCGAGCTTGGTTTAGATAGGAATTCCCTAATGATTGCACTTGGTGGCGGAATTGTAGGCGATGTAACTGGTTTTGCCGCCGCTACATGGTTAAGAGGTATTGATTATATTCAAATCCCTACAACATTATTATCAATGGTTGATTCATCTGTAGGTGGAAAAACAGCCGTTAATCATCCTAAAGGAAAAAATCTAATAGGAGCTTTTTATCAGCCAAAAGCAGTTTTTATTGACCCTCAAACTCTAATAACTTTACCAACGAGGGAATTCAAGGCAGGTATGGCGGAAGTGATTAAATATGGCGTCATAAAAGATAAATCACTTTTCGAATACTTAGAAAATGAAAGGAATAGAGATAAAATCCTCAATCTCGAGAACGAATCATTAATAAAAATAATCAATAAATCAATTAAAACTAAGGCTTCTATAGTTTCTGAAGACGAGAAAGAAAATGGAATTCGAGCAATATTGAATTATGGTCATTCCTTTGGCCATGTAATAGAAAATTTGTGTGGATATGGAAAGTATCTACATGGCGAAGCAATATCAATTGGAATGAAAATTGCAGGGGATATTGCGACTGAAAAGAATTTATGGTCAAAAGAGCATTCTTTAAGGCAAAATAATCTTATTGAAAGATATGGTCTACCAACACAAACACCTAAAATCAAAAAGAATGAAGTAACGAAAATACTTATGGGTGATAAAAAAGTACGTAATGGGAAAATGAGATTTATATTACCTATAGAGATTGGAGAAGTCGATATATTTAATGATATAAATGAGACACAATTCCTAAAATATTTCGATTAGCGAATACAGATTGAATTTATTTTAAATTTCTTATTATTAAATTTGCTAAAAACAAACCATTTAAAATCTCCTAAACAGATTGGATCAACTAATCTCAACAAGGCTTCTCTTCTCGAAAGAGCTTTTGAGATATCATCCTTAAGTTCATTCTGAATTTCAAAAAGTCTTTCTGCCAAGCCAAGTGACAATAATGCCTCTCCTTGTTTGACTATTCCAATCGTTTCAAAACCTAAAGTTTCCGAATCATAAATTAAACTTTCAATACAAACATGAGCAGTTATATCACAATCCCCTGGAGACTCAAAAATATTTTCAACAATTTTTTGGTTTTTATAGGAAATTAATGTCCCATTACTATTACCCAATGAATAATATCTTTTAGCTTCTTTGGCATAGTCAATTATTAATAGAATTCCATTATTGATTTTTGCATAAATAGCCTTTAACCATTTTTTATTATCTATATGCCATTCGGTAGTCCATCCTTCTGGAGCATCTTTAGGGGGAATATTAATATCTAATTTTTCCTGAGCAGAGGCAATACTTTTTTTTAATTCTTTTGTTATTGAAATTGCTTCAAAGAACAATCTTCCTGATTTCTTATCTATAGAGACTCCTTGCCGTTGCATTTTACCTTTTAAATTTATTATTCTTTCTACTGGCAAAGCATCAAGTACCTCATTAGCTAATACAACCCCATTTAAACTTCTATCTTCAAAGTCCTCCAAACTCCTCCATAATATATCGAAACCCAGTTTTAAATATTTTTCTAATTTCTTTTGCTGTTTTTTTATCATTCCTTTATTTGGCTCAATAATGATAAAACAAAGATTTTTTAATATTTTTTTATCGTTAATAAAGAAATAATCAAGGAGACCACTCATAAGACTGCCGTCTCCTGATCCAAACTCAATCACTGATAACTTATCATCAAAAATTGATTTGCTTTTTAACTGTATCAACCATTCGTAAATTTGTTTCGATAAGAAAAACGCGAAGTCATCTGACATTGAAGATGAAGTAACAAAATCACCCTTAAAGCCTAAATTAGCTCTACCACTTCCGTAGTATCCATTATTTAGGTCATTCAAAACGAAGTCCATATAGTCATAAAAACTTATAGTTCCTCCCATTTTTATTATTTTTTTTATTAACCATTCTTGATTATTCGCGGGAAGGCTTTTCATCGGCGAAAATATATAGAGACAAAAAACTTTTATGCATTCAAAGATTAACTATTTCTTAGGAATATTTCTATCTTTAGTAATTTTTATTTTTAATGAACCTTCTTTTGCTATTAATAATCCAAATCTTTTACCTGAAGAAAAAACACCTGTTATTGATCTAGCTAAGACATTAAGTCCAAATCAGAAAAAAAATTTAGAAGAAAATCTTAATAACTTAGAAAAGGAAAGTGGTTGGAAGATTAAATATTTATCTCAATTCGAAAGTGTCCCTGGAATAGCAATAAAAGATTATTGGGATTTAGATGAAACAAGTTTATTAGTAATTGCAGACCCTAGAGGAGGTAATTTATTAAATTTTAATGTTGGTGAAGCCTATTTTGCTTTCATGCCAAGATTATTTTGGGTGGAACTTCAAACAAGATTCGGAAATCAATACTATGTAAAAGATCATGGAGAAGATGGAGCGGTGTTAGATGCAATTAATTCAGTAAAAATTTGTCTTGACAGAGGAGGATGCCAAGTTGTTCCTGGATTACCAAAAGAACAATATATATGGACTTTGTGTACTTCTATTTTAGGAGGATTAGTTGCAGGATTTGCTGCCGCACCTAGAAAAGAGGGTCAAATCATATCAATTGGATTTTTAGCTCTTCTTTCTCCTTTATGGGGAATGCTCTTTGGCATTTTTGGTTTAGCACCAATAATCTCTAGAACAAGCGAAATTATACCATTATTCAAAAATGGACTTGCTTTTGCTGCCGCAGCAATTGCAGGATACCTTTTATCACAAACCGTATTCTCTAGATATGAAAAACCGAAAAAAAGTTAATAATTGCCTCCTTATAATCTCTATTTCAAAAAAGAATTTCTTCTTCACATATCTCTCCTGACTCTGAATACCATCTGTGAGAAATATGTGAAATTTTATTATCTACAAACTCAACCCATGAAAAGTTTACTAATAATTCACCCTCTATATTATTTTTATATCTCGGAACTATTGCAGAATTCAAATAAGCTGTACCTTCTTTATCAATTTTGAACATATTTCTCAAGCCTTGATTTCTTTTCAGACGATTATGCATATGTCCAAAAATGACAAGGTCAATTTTTCTTTTTTTTTGTATTTCTGAAATTGCAACAGCTAAATCTCTATCTCCCCAGTCACAAGAGGGCTCTTTCCAATCTTTACCACAAATACTTTTAGAGTCTGATCCCAAGCCTGAAGGACCTGCATGTGACATAAAAACAAGAGGTAATTCTCTACTATTTTTTTCTGAACATTTAAGCATTTTATTAACTGACTCTTGTTCACTTATGGGTCCATAAACAGCTTTAACCTCATTTGAAAGATAATAACCACCTCCTGAACTACAGGGCCTAGCACTTAAAATATTTAATTGATTATTAAATATTTTCAAATCCCAAGCGCAATATTTTTCTTGCAAAATACGAATCTGTTTTAAAAGAGTCTCTCCTGTGGAGTCTTTACCTCGATCATGATTTCCCAAAATCACAAAAGTAGGGATTTTTATTAGATTTATCTTCTTTATTATTTTTACACTACCATCAGAAATATCTCCAATAAATAAAACAATATCTGGTTTTATAAGCGATAAAATCCTAATATCCGCTTCAGACCACTGACCGTGACAGTCACCAACAATAGCAATTTTTAAATTTGTCAGAATTTTTTCTATTTAAAGGCATATAATCTATTAAGAGACATTGTAAATCCTGACCAGTATAACTTCTACTGCAAAACAGAAATCTATTCAAAACGAAAAAGATTTGATTTCTGAAATTAAGGAGCTTTGCTTAAAAGCTAATGCGATAATTCTTGCTCATTATTATCAAGCGCCAGAAATTCAAGATATCGCTGATTTTATTGGAGATTCATTAGACCTCTCTAGGAAAGCCGCAAATAATGATGCAGATATAATAATTTTTTGTGGCGTCCATTTCATGGCAGAAACAGCAAAAATACTTAGTCCAAACAAAACAGTTTTATTACCTGATATTGATGCAGGTTGTTCTTTGGCTGATGATTGTCCTTCAGAAGAGTTCCAAAAATTTAGAGAAGAAAATCCAGATCATTATGTTGTTAGTTATATAAACTGTACTGCAGAAGTAAAAGCACAAAGTGATTTAATTTGCACTAGTAGCAATGCTGTTGCATTAGTAGAAAAAATTCCTAAAGATAAAAAAATTATATTTGCGCCAGATAAAAATCTTGGTCGATGGGTTCAAAAAAACTCAGGAAGAGAACTTAAACTTTGGCCAGGCAGCTGCGTAGTTCATGAAACATTTAGTGAAGAGGCTTTATTAAAATTAAAGTACAAACATCCCGATGCAAAAGTAATAGCTCATCCTGAGTGCAGCCAAAATTTATTAGTACTTTCAGATTTTATTGGTTCAACTAGTAAGTTATTAGATTTCGTTAGTAATGATAATTCTGAAACTTTCATGGTTTTAACTGAACCTGGGATAATACATCAAATGAAAAAGAAAGAACCTAATAAAAATTTTATTGAAGTACCAGATATTGATGGGTGTAAATGTAATGAGTGTCCATATATGAAATTGAATACATTAGAAAAAATTTTAGATTGTTTAAAAAACAATTCTCCTTCAATTGAATTAGACCCTGAAATAATTAAAAAAGCTCATAAACCCATAAAAAGAATGCTGGATATGAGCATCTAATTTAATGAATAAACGAAATTAATATCATTATTTTTAAAAACAGCTAATAAATTTGCAGATTCAGGTTCAAACTGACTTACTAATTTAGTTTTTTTAATAATTTTAAGAAGTTCTCTCTCACCAGCTCTATATTGTCTATCCCTTTTAGTTCCCATTTCTCTTAGAAGAATTGGATTAGAATTCATTTTGACTTCTATATCTGGAGTAATTCCAAACTTATTTATATCTGTTCCATTAGGAGTTAAGTATTTGGCGACCGTAACTGTTAACCCTGAACCATCCACCAAAGTTCGCATAGACTGAACAAGGCCTTTGCCGAAAGTTTTCTTCCCTACTAATTTACCTCTGTTATTATCTCTTATTGCTCCGGAGAGTATTTCACTTGCGCTCGCCGAACCTTCATTGACAAGTACAATTAAAGGTTTTTTTGTTAAAGCCTTACCATTTCCTCTTTTTGTCTCTTTCAAACCATCTTTAGATAAGGTGCTTACGATTATGCCTTTATCAATAAATTGGCGAGAAATATCAATACTAGATTCTAATAATCCTCCGGGATTACTTCTTAAATCAAGAACATAGCCAGAAACTTTTTTTATTTCTAGATCTTTTAATATATCTTTCATCTCTCTTGATGCATTAGCATTAAACTGTTTTAGTCTCACGTAACCTATTAATAATCCATCTTTAGTTTCATTTATTTTGCTTGTCACTGATTTTATTTCTATCCTTTCTCTTGATAAATACTTATAAAAAGAATTCCCATTTCTTAGTATTTCAAGTTTAACTTTTGTACCTCTTCTGCCCCTTATTAATTTAACTGCATCCTCAATATTCAACCCTTTAGTAGATACATTATCGATTGATAAAATCTTATCTCTAGCTTTAATTCCAGCCTGATAAGCAGGAGTTCCCTCTATAGGAGAAATAATTATTATGGAATCAGACTCTTTATCTTTAACAATTTGTATACCGACTCCAGTTAATTCTCCTGAAGTATCGATTCTCATTTGATTAAATTCTTTAGGGTCTAGAAATCTTGTATATGGGTCATCTAAATTTGAAAGCATATCTCTAATAGCGTCATAAGCTTCATTATTATCTGAATATTTTTTTGCTAAAAATTCCTTTCTTAAATTAATCCAATTAGATCTCTCAAATTTTCCACTTGAATCAAGGAAGTCTCTATATACAATTTGCCATACGTGATCAATGACCTCTTTATAGTTATTTTCTAAAATTGTCGCCTTTGAATGATTACTCACCAATATCCCAGAAAAGGTAGTCACTATTAAAAAGACAAGTTTTTTTTTAAATAATTCTTTTATCTTCAAGGGTCGTTACTAAGCATAAAATTTTCTATTAATTGAATTATAAATTAAAAATAAGTTTAGGGATCAATCCATTTCCCATCATCTTTAATGAGCCGAATTAAAGCATCAACCCCTTCATCCTCAGGTACTCTTTTTATCTCTTCTTTTCTTCTGTAAAGTGCAATTGTACCTTTACCTTTGCCTACATAACCATAATCAGCATCTGCCATTTCTCCTGGACCATTTACTATACAACCCATTATTGCTATGTCTAAACCAGTTAAATGGGAAGTGGCATTCCTCACTTTATCTACAACCTCCTCTAAATTAAAAAGCGTTCTACCACAGCTAGGGCAGCTTATATATTCAACCATTGTTTTTCGCAATCCTAAAGATTGCAAAATTGAATAGCATACTGGAATCTCCTTTTCAGGAGCTTCAGTTAGAGAAACTCTGATAGTATCTCCAAGACCTTCGGCAAGGAGTGTTCCTATACCCGCCGTACTCTTAATCCTTCCATAATCTCCATCTCCTGCTTCAGTTACCCCCAAATGCAGAGGGTAGTTATATCCTTCAGCATCTAATCTATCTGCAATCATTCTATATGCAGCTAACATCACTGGGGCTCTTGAGGCTTTCATAGAAATAATGATGTTATGAAAATCAAGCTCATCGCAGATTTTGACAAATTCCATTGCAGATTCTGTCATCCCTAAAGGTGTATCTCCATAAGTAAAAAGCATTCTCTCCGATAAAGACCCATGATTAACTCCAATTCTTAAAGCTTTATTCTCCGACTTTAAAACTTCTACAAGTGGAGTAAATCTTTTAAGAATTGTTTTTTTAATAGTGTCAAATTCACTATCAGTATATTCAGTCCTTGTAGGATCTGATTTCTCAAAAACAAATAATCCTGGATTAATTCTTACTTTATCAACATGTTTTGTAACCTCCATTGCAATTTTCATTCCATTGTGATGAACATCTGCAACTAACGGGGTATTTATATTATTTTTTAATAATTTTTCTTTAATATCTCCAACAGCCTTTGCATGAGCTAAAGAAGGAACAGTTAATCTTACTATTTCACATCCAACTTCATGAAGTCTTTTAATTGCTAAATAAGAATTTTCAACATCCATAGTATCTTCATTTATCATTGATTGAACTCTTACTGGATAATCACTACCAATTGCGATATTCCCTACCATAACTGTTCTAGTTAACCTTCTCTCAATATGAGTTGAATATCTCCTTGAGAGACTATTCACCTCTTTTGATTGAGTAAGTGACATTAAATTCTAGAAATTCAAAAAGACTTATCTAAATTATAAAGCATATAGTTTACTACTAACATTCTTAAGGTCTTTTAAAGTTAGATCATATGGTTTCTCAACCTCTTTTGATGAGAATCTCAACAAATAAGATGGGTGAAAAATAGTAATAATTTCTCTCCCATCTTTCTTAAACCATTTTCCTCTTGTCTTAGAAATTGGATTCTTTGTTTCCAAAATAGTTCTCATAGCAGTCGAACCAGTTAAAATAATAAATTTTGGATCTACTAGTTTAATTTGCTGCATTAACCATGGTTTATGAATATTTATTTCTTTATTAGTAGGTTTTCTATTATTTGGTGGACGACATTTAATTACATTGCAAAAATATACATCCTTTTGTAAGTCAATGCCTGCTTCTATTAATAGCTCATCCAACAATTTCCCTGATTTACCAACATAAGGTTCACCCTCTAAGTCTTCTTTAGCCCCAGGTGCTTCCCCAATTATTAATAAATTTGCAAATACACTACCTCTACTAATAACTAATCTTTTCAAAGCAAATTTAAGTTCAAAGTTTATTAATAATATTAAAATTAAAAATTATTAATAAAATATTAACTATATACTTCTTCACTTCACATTTTGCTTTCTAAGAAAAGACAATACGAAAATAAATTAAATTAAGAAAACGAACCAAATCAAACCAATCTGTGATACTTTTACTTATTCTTAATCTATCAATAAAAAAATTTTAAAGGTTATATTAAAAGAACTTTGGATCAAATGAGTGAAGTAAATTTATCAAAAAGAGCACTCTCTATTCAGCCTTCACTTACTCTGCAGATAAGTGCTGAAGCTAATCAACTCTCAAAAGAGGGAAAAGACATCTGTAATTTAAGTGCTGGAGAACCAGATTTTGATGCTCCCAATGAGATTTTAAAATCAACAAGTCAGGCTATATTTGATGGATATACAAAATATGGTCCTGCCTCAGGGGATTTAGAACTTAGAAAAGCTATTTCTGAAAAACTTCAAACTCAAAACAATTTAAATGTTGAATTTGAGAATGTAATGGTAACAAATGGAGCCAAACAGGCGATTTATAATCTTTTCCAGGTTTTATTGAATGATGGTGACGAAGTTATTATACCTGCTCCTTATTGGCTAAGCTATCCTCAGATGGTTAGATTGGCAGGAGGGAAGCCTGTCTTCCTAAATTCTTCTGCTGAAGATGGATTCAAAATAAATATACAAGATTTAAAATCTAAAATATCTTCAAAAACGAGATTTATAATTATTAATTCTCCCAACAATCCAACTGGTAGAGTAATGCCAAAAGAAGAGTTGTTAAAAATTGCAGAAGTAGTAAGAGAAAATAAAAATATTAATATTCTTTCAGATGAGATTTACGAATTAATTCTTAAAAAAGAATTTAAGCATTTAAGTATAGCTTCACTAGCAACTGACCTAAAAGAAAGAATTTTTATAATTAATGGTTTTGCAAAGGGTTGGGCAATGACTGGTTGGAGAGTTGGTTATTTAGTAGGACAAAAAGATGTTATTAGAGCATCATCAGCCTTGCAGAGCCAAAGTACAAGTAATGTTTGTTCTTTCGTTCAAAGAGGTGCTTTAGAGGCTTTAAAAGTAAAGCGAGAGTTCTTCTTAGAAATCAATAGCCATTATGATCTAAGAAGAGAAGTCCTTTATAAAGGGCTAAAATATATCAAAGGACTATTTATATATCCACCTAAGGGAGCTTTTTATGCATTTCCCAGATTACCTAATAATTCCATTACTTCTGTAGAATTTTGCAAAAGAATTCTTAATGATTATGGTTTAGTGGTAGTGCCTGGAAAACCTTTTGGTGATGATCAATGTATTAGAATATCATGCGCCTCTTCAAAAGAAAAAATTCTTGATGGCTTATCAAGATTAGAGAAAGGCATTTTAAATTATTACTTTTAAATGAATAAGATATTTATTAATTTAAAAAAAGTATTAGTAACCTCTACTATTTTTTTTGCAACTCTTTCTTCACCCTTGAATGCAAATCCAAAAGTTTTAAAGATCGGGGCAATTCCTGATCAAAATCAAGAGATTTTAGACAAAAGATTAAATTTGTTTTCAAAAGAATTATCCAAGACTCTAGATGTAAAGGTAAAGTATATTCCAGTTATTAATTATGTTGCTGCAGTTACTGGATTTAAAACAAATGATTTAGATTTAGTATGGTTTGGTGGTTTATCCGGAGTTCAGGCCAGATTACAAACCCCTAATGCAATTGTGATTGCTCAACGAGATATTGATAAAGAATTTAAAAGCGTTTTTATTGTGAATAAGAAGTTAAAATTTGATACGATTTCAAATAAAAATGGACTTAAAAAGCTCAAGAATCTAAGATTTACTTTTGGTTCTGAAAATTCAACATCTGGAAGGTTAATGCCAGAATATTTCCTTAATGATGCTGGAATAAAAATTGAAAACTTTAAAGGAAAAAGAGTAGGCTTTAGCGGCAGTCATGATGCAACTATAGCTTTAGTTAATAGTGGAGCCTTTGATGCAGGAGCTTTAAATAAACAAGTGTGGGAAAACAATCTTAAAAATAATCCTAAAAGAACAAAAAATGTAAATCTATTTTGGATAACTCCTGATTATGTTGACTATCATTGGGTTGCTCAAGGAAATCTTGATAATAGATTTCGAGAAGGTTTTACTGAAGAACTTAAATCTACAATTCTTAATTTAGATATTAAAAATGCAGAACATAAAAAGATATTAGATATTTTCAACGCAAAAAAATTTATAAAAGTAGAATCTAGTGACTATAAAAATATCGAGGTAATAGCGAGAAAATTAAAAAAAATCAGATGATTAATCCTCTTCTCGAATTAAAAGAGGTAAGCTATAAAAATATAAACAATTTCACTTTAAACAAGGTAAGTTTACGAATTTATTCGGGTGAAAAAATTGCCTTATTAGGCAAAAGTGGCGCGGGTAAAACTACACTTATATCTATTCTTAACGGAACACTCAAGCCTAACAAAGGTAGAGTCAAATTATTTAATACAGAATTTGATAAATTAAACTTATATCAAAAGAGTAAGATCTCAACTATCTGGCAAGACTTAAGATTAATAGAAGATCTATCAGCAGAACAAAATGTTAATTGTGGACTTCTTGGAAAACAAAGTTTCCTATTTGCTTTTAAAAATTTACTTAATATAAGTTCTTTCAGTAAAGCTCATCAATATATGCAAGTTTGTAATCTTAAAAAATCTATTTTTTCCAAAAATATTAGAAAAATATCTGGAGGCCAAAAACAAAGAGTTGCTATTGCAAGATCATTAATTCAAGAGTCGGAGATTCTACTTGCTGATGAGCCTTTTAATAATTTAGATCCAAAACTTACTTCTAATATTAAAAATCTATTATTAATTACTAAAAATAAAAATAAAATAAAAGTTCCTAACACTACTTTAATTTCTTTGCATAGATTAGATTTATTAGATGATTTTAGTAGAATTATTGGAATGAAAAATGGTGAAATATTATTTGATTTAGAGAAAACTAAATTAAAAAAATATCATTTAAACAAGATTTATTAGGTAATTGAATAAATTAAAATTAAATTCTTCTTCAATAACTTTTCTACCAATACTAGTTTGTATTCCTATAGCCTATGAACTATTTATTAATTTTCATATTGGAGGGATTGAATTATTTAAAGAATTTATTATTTCAGCCTTAAATCCAAAAATTAATAATGAAATCATTTTCACATTAATAAAAAGATTAAATGAAACTATTTTTATTGCATTTTTTAGTTGGCTAATAAGTATTATATTTGGGGTTATTTTTGGAATATTATCTTCAGAAATTTTTTATAAAATATTAAATTTACCTATATTTTTAAAGAGATTTTTAAATTTATTTTTAACTTTTATTAGATCGATTCATGAAATAATTTGGGGACTTATGTTAATGCAAATATATGGTATAAATTTTTCAATTGGGATAATAGCTATTTGCATTCCTTATATTGCTATAAATGCAAAAGTTTTTAGTGATCAAATAGAAAATGTTAATCTTAAAACTATTGAATCAATTAAACAACTTAACGGTATTAAATCTTCAACTTTAATAACATTAGTTTGGGCTCCAGTGATAGAAACCTTTAAAAATTTTGGTTTATACCGTTTGGAATGTGCCATAAGAAGTACGGCAGTTTTGGGATTGTTTGGAGTTGGAGGAATAGGCACAAGTATATTTTTATCCTTTCAAACTTTGAATTTCCGAGAGCTATGGACTTATCTTTGGGGTTTAGCTTTTTTAATTATTATCTCAAAAGAATTATTAAAAAAATTAAACCTCTTTAAAACTTCTAAGAAATTTCTGACCTCTTTTGTAATAGCTCTATTTTGTTTAAGTTTATTTTCTTTATCTTTCTTTATTGGTTTTATATTTAATGAAAATGCAATACCTTTTAATTCAATCAACAATCTTTTGATATCAAACTTTAATTTTATTTCACTCGATATTTTAAAGTTATTATTAGAAACACTATTTTTATGTCTTTTATCTACTGGAATAGCAATAAGTTTTCCTCCAATTTTTATATTGATTTTTAATAATAAAATAGGAATTACAATTATCAGAATAATTTCATTTTTATTTCGTTTAATACCACCGCCTATATTAATTCTAATACTCTTAATGTTTAATAATCCTTCAATATCTTTAGCAGCAATAACATTAGGATTACATAATGCAGCTATAACGAGTAAATTGCTTTTGGCGAATTTACATAACCAAGATAATAAACAATATATTGCGATTAAATCATTAGGAGTTGCAAAGAGGTCTAGTTGGCTTTTCGGATTATTTGTTAAACAAGCAAATAGTTACTTAGCATATTGTGCTTATAGATCAGATATTATTATTAGAGAAACAGCCATTCTGGGAGTAATTGGTAGTGTTGGTTTAGGTTGGCAACTTCAAGAATCATTGAGTTCATTTGCTTGGGAGGAAGTCATAGTGATTTTGTTTGCTTATAGCTCAATTGCAATAATTGGAGAATTAATAAATGGTAAAATCAAAAGTAATCTAACTTAATTAGTAATAAAAGTTTTCTTAATTCAAGTTTAATAATTAAAAGGAAATTAGTGCCTGTTTTACCAAAACAATTGATTGTAATCGGAGATAGTTCAGTATATGGTTGGGGGGATACTGAAGGAGGAGGATGGTGCGAAAGACTTAGAAAAGATTGGTCTAAATTTCATGATTTTCCAATTATTTATCCACTAGGGGTAAGAGGAGATGGAATTGAAAAGGTTTCTTTACGTTGGGAAAAAGAATGGTCATCAAGAGGAGAGACAAGAAGAAATAAACCCAAAGCTATACTCTTAAATGTGGGTCTTAATGATACTCCAACAGTTGGACAAAAAAATGGGCGGCACCAATTAGAGATAAATGGATTCGAGTATGGATTAGAAAGATTAATTTTTGAAATGAAGTCCCAAACTCAAGTTTTTGTAATTGGGCTAACCCCAGTCGATGAAAATAAAATGCCATTTGCTGGATGTTTATGGTATTCAAATGATTTCTGTCATTCTTATGAAAGAAGAATGGAAGAAGTCTGTATAAATCAAAATGTCCCTTTTCTGCCAACTTTTAGACAAATGCACTCAGATAATAGAAGTAAGAATTGGATCGCAGAGGATGGTATACACTTAAATGCGCATGGACATCTTTGGATTTATCAACGTCTTAAAAGTTGGGATATTCTTAAGAAATGGAAGGAATCCTAATTTGATAAAAGATAATTTAATTAAAAATTTTGAGATAAAATATTATAACAAAAATAGCAATTATAGAAGAAATACTTGTTTGAATAGAATTTACTAATTCATTACTTAATTTATAATTGTCTTGAAATTTAGCTCCAATAAAACTTTCAGAAATTGTTGCTAAAAAACCAGAAATTGCAACTATCAAAAATTGATATTTTGTTGAGATAATATTTAAAATAAACATTATTAATGACATAAATATTGCACCTAAGGCACTTGCCGCTGTGCCTTCTAAACTAATTCCTCCTTCCGTTCCTCTTGCAACTTTTCTAAAAGAAGTAATTAGATATGTATTCCTACCAAATCTTTTTCCTATTTCACTACCAAAAGTATCTGCCAACTTTGCGGCAAAACTTGCAGCAAAACCAATCTTGTAAAATACTAAATTAGTAAAATTCAATTTAACCATTATTGCAAAAAACAAACCTGTTGCAGCCGAACCCCAAACATTTTCAGGACCTCTTTTGCCACCTCTTTTTTCAGCTATCCCTTTTTCGTTTTTAAATTTATAACCAATTTTTGTCACAAGAGATCCAAGGAATAAATATATTACAACAGAGCTCCAACCGTTCCATGACAAACATCCCCATAAAATGGACCCTAATACCCCAGCACTTATCCACCCCCCTTTTGTCATCAATGGAACTCTAAAAAACAAAGAAATTAGAATAAAATTAATAACAAAACCAAGTAAAAAATCATTAGAAAGTAAATACATCTTTTTAAAGAATTAATTTAAGATCATTACGCCATTGACTAAGAATTGAAGTTGCATTAACGCTAGCTGTTGAAGTTCTTAAAATGGTTTCTGAAAGTTTTACAAAAGCAATTTTATTTTTAATAAAAAATTCAATTTCACCTTTGGACCAGCCTCCTTCCGGTCCAATTACATTCCATAAAACTCCTCCTTTTTTATCCAAAATACTTTGCTTTTTTTTTAACCAATAGTTTAAATTATCAGAGCTATCCTCTCTTGTAACAGATACTGAAATAATATCTTTATTATCTATAGAATTTATCCAGTCGAATAAATTGACATCACTCAAAATAGATGGTCTCCATAATCTCTCACATTGTTCAACAGCTTCATTAACAATTGAATCCCATCTTATAAGTTTATTTGAGAAGTTGGTATACTTCTTAACTTGTCTATCTGAATACAAAGGTTGTATAAAATCAATTCCTATTTCAGTACACATTTTTAGAATATCTTCAAAACCATTTTTAGGAATAACAACAGCTATTCCTAATAAAATCTTTTCTTTTTCTTGAAATAAATAAGGTTTATTAATATTGTTTATCTGTATAAAATTGTCCTTTAAATTTATAGCTTTCCATAATGAACCTTGGCCATTAGTGATAAATATTTCTTTACCAATTTTTATTCGCATTACTTTATTTATAAAGCGCGCTTCATTATTTGTAAGCTTGAAATTATTGTTCTTGTTATTAATTATTCTTTCATTCTGTATAAATAATCTTGTTAAATCATCCATATATAAAAATCAATTTTTAAAAACCAAATCTTCATGTTCCTCAATCGACCAATCACTATTTTCTCCCCCAATTATTAATTCATCAATTTTTACATAATTATTAGATATCTCATTTAACGCATTTATTAAAATATCAATAGAAAGTGAATCTGAAGTCCCAAAATCAACCCAACTTCTTGACCACAAATTTTGATATTCCATAACACCTAAATTATGCATCAAGGCAGGAAGGGCAGATTCTTTTTGTTCATTATCGTATGCCATCCAACTTAAATCAGAACCTTCTTCATGAGTTTGTAAATTCTCAGAATTAAAACCACCTAACCTACCTAAAACATACCAACTATCAAAAACACCATCTAAGTAGTTTTTTTCTGCTTCAGTAGGTATTTCAAAGAATTTTATCCAAATCCAACAATTAAAAGGATCAACTTCCCTAAATGCAATATTCATTTTTACTGTTATTTTTTTTTAGATCTATGGTTATTATAAGTTGATAATTCAAAGTTTAAATTTTATACCTACAACTAAATTAATAATGCTTGATTTAAAAGATATTAGTTATCAACCTCAAACAGGAAATAAAAAAATAATAAACAATATTAGTTTCAATCTTCATGAAAATGAAATTATATTAATTTGCGGCAGCAGTGGTTCAGGCAAAACTACTCTACTGGAAATAATAAGTGGACTAATTACTCCTCAAAAAGGAAAGATTACTTGGAAAAATAAAAATATTACTGCTAGGCAAAGAAGATGGATAAGTGGAGTAGTATTCCAATTCCCGGAAAGATACTTTTTAGGAACAACCATTGGGAAAGAATTACAAATTGGTTTTAAATCATTGAGAGAAAAAAATATAGAGCAAGTTTTAAAAAAAGTTGGGCTATCAGATATAAATCTTACTAAACCTCCTGAGAAATTAAGTGGCGGTCAACAGAGAAGATTAGCTGTAGCAGTTCAACTAATGAGAAATCCAACTTTTCTTTTACTTGACGAACCAACTGCTGGGCTTGATTGGTCAATGAAAAATGATGTTAAGAATTTAGTTCTTAATCTCAAAAATAAAAATACAATAATTATCGTTACTCATGAACCTTCATTATTTGAGGGGATACCGTCTAAAATATTATTTCTTGAACAAGGAAAGATTAAGGAATTAACGAAAGAAAATTATGGGGGATAAAATTGTACGCGCAACTGCGGCTAATGGTGGAATAAGGTTAGTTGCGGTATTAACAACAGATACATCAATGGAAGCGAAAGAAAGGCATGGATTGTCTTATCTAACTACCTCTATCCTGGGGAGAGCTTTCAGCGCCTCTCTTTTATTAGCAAGTTCGATGAAAGTAATGCATGGTAGAGTCACTTTAAGAGTAAGATCTGATGGTCCTTTAAAGGGATTACTTGTGGATGCGGGCAGAGATGGGAAAGTTAGAGGTTATGTAGGAAATCCTAATTTGGAATTAGATCTAGTCAAAACCAAGTCAAATCAATATTCTTTTGATTTCACCAAAGCATTAGGGACAGGCTATTTAAATGTTATTCGGGATAATGGTTTTGGAGAACCTTTTACTAGCACTGTTGAGTTAGTGAATGGGAATATTGCTGAAGATTTAGCATCTTATTTATATCATTCTGAGCAGACTCCCTCTGCTGTATTTATTGGGGAAAAGATTCAAAATAAAAATATTATTTCTAGCGGAGGATTGTTAGCTCAAGTTTTGCCAAAAAAAGAAACTGATCCCTTATTAGTTTCGCTGCTTGAAGAAAGATGTAAAGAAATTAATTCTTTTAGTGAAGACTTATTTAAATCAAAAGATAATCTTCTTTCGCTAATAAAAAATATATTTCCAGATATTGACGATAAAACAATTTCCGAAAAAGCTCGAACTCAAGAAGTTAGATTTGAATGTAGGTGCTCTAGACAGAGAAGTTTAAATGCAATGAAAATGCTTGATAAAAACGAGTTAGAAGATATTTTAATTAAAGAAGGAAAAGCAGAATTAGTTTGCGAATTTTGCAAGAATAAATATCTAATAAATGCCGAAGAGATTAAAGAGATGATTAAAAATTAATTTAAAGGAAAATTACTCCTATCCACAAAATTATCATCGCTGGTAAACTTTGAATTTTTTGAATTGATAAAGAGTTATTAGATACTTCCTGAATAAATGAGTTAGTTTCAAATAAACCTCCAAATATTAATCCTATTGAAAGAAATGTCACACTCCATCCAAGAGAACTAATAAACTTTTTTCCTGACTTAATTTGAATGTAAGTAAGGATTAAAGTTGAAATAGAAAGCAGAAGTCTGTTATAAGAATCAGGACTAATTAAAAGTATTATCAAAAATAATAATCCAACAGATAATTTGATTGAAAGATTATCAAAAGATGGAGGAGTTATTTTGGGAAGGCTATATTCGTTTGACTTGTTACCATTATTATTTAAATTTTTTATTTTTGATAAAAGCGGAAAATCATTATTAATGAGTTTATTAATTTGTTTCTCTTTCTTAGAAGCATTTTGAGCTTCGAAACTAACATTCCCTGACTGTCTCGCTTTCAAACTACCCATTAACAATTGATCAAAAGATGATTCTATTTTTGCCTTAAGTAGTAGATCTTCACCAGCCTCCTTAACTTTAAGATCTCTTGCTTTTTGTATATCTTCAAAATCGGCACCTTCGTTAACACCTAATATTTCATAGGGAGTTTTATCGGGATTATTTTTGCTTTTATTTGAATCCAATTGTTTTTTACAATGTCTATAGATTAACCAATTTTATTATCCAATAGGACTTTATAAAACAATTGGTTCCACACCACTAACAACAGGTGCTACTTTTTTTAAATCTAAATTCTCATTATCTGCAATAAATTGATTAAGATTCCACTGATTTTTAAAAAGAATCACTGGCCTATTCCAGCAATCCTTTACTACTTTGCAATTAAAGATCCTTCCTAATTCGTCAATAGCTGACCATCCATCTGAAACCCATCGTGCCAATTGGTATGGCATAGATTCAAGATTGGCATCTACACCATATTCATTCTTTAATCTATGAATAACTACTTCCAACTGTAATTGTCCAACAGCTGCAAGGATAGGATCTCTTTTGCTCTCATCAAAGTCATAAAGTATTTGAACAGCACCTTCTTCACGAAGTTCGTTTACTCCCTTCCTAAAGTTTTTAAATGCTGAAGGGTTTGGATTTCTTAGCCAACTAAATATTTCAGGACTAAAGGAGGGTATACCCTCATATTCAAGATGAGAGCCAGTATATAAAGTATCACCGATAGAAAACATTCCAGGGTTATTAAGTCCAATTACGTCTCCAGGATAGGCATCATCAACTACTTCTCTGTCTTGACCAAATATTTTTTGAGGTCGAGATAATCTAATAGTTCTTCCTGTTCTTGAGTGTTTGACTGACATATCCTTTTCAAATTTTCCACTACAAACTCTTATAAAAGCAACTCTATCTCTATGCTTTGGATCCATATTTGCCTGTAACTTAAATACGAAACCGCTAAATTCATCGCTTGCAGGCTCGATATCTCCTTTATTACTATTTCTTGAAGTTGGTTTTTGAGCCATTTTTAAAAAACTATCTAAAAAAGGTCTTACCCCAAAATTTGTCATCGCCGAGCCAAAGAAAACAGGAGTAAGTGAACCATTAAAAATTTCTTCTTTTTCTAATTTCGAACCTGCCTCATCAAGGACCTCGAGCTCTTCAAGAGAGATATCAAGTAATTCTTTCTCTACGTATTTTGAAAGTTCTTTATCATCTAAACTCATTCTTTTCTCATTTGACTGTTTCCCTCTAACAGCTTTATCAAATAAAATGACCTCTCTTGTAAATCTATCAATAACTCCTCTAAATTCCTCACCAATACCAATCGGCCAGTTAACGGGCAAAGTATTTAAACCAAGCTCTGATTCAATTTCATCAAGCAAAGAAAAAGGTTCTCTGCCTGGTCTATCCATCTTGTTAATAAAAGTAAAAATAGGTATTTTTCTCATTCTGCATACCTCAAATAATTTTCTTGTTTGAGGTTCTAATCCTTTAGCGGCATCTTCAAGCATTACTGCA
>CACLUD010000019.1 GCA_902609995.1 uncultured Prochlorococcus sp.
ATTATTAAATATAAGAAAAATGTATTTATTAATACAACACAAGTGAAATTTAAAATAAATACTTGAATTGTTATTAAATATTTATTTGATGCTTAATCCAGTAAGTAATTCTACTAAAAAGTATAATTTTAAATGTAGTTCTTCATCTTCAGATAATTCTGATCAATATCAAGATAATTCTCAAAATTCATTAAATAATCTATTAAACCCAATTAATAATCATGGATATCTGTGTGCATGCGTTGAATGCAGACCAATAGGTAATGATCATGAAAACTTCATGTCAGATATGCCGGACGATCCAGTAGAGATAATTTCTGATTTTTCTCGGATGGGTCTTATCAAAAATCAGGCTTATGAAGTGGCTGATGCAATTTCTACTGCAGAAATGAGAGATCTTTTATTCTACAAAAATGCATCTAATGGCGATCCTTATAAAGAGAAATTATTAAGAGAATTAGCTAAAGAGGCTGGTGGATTAGATCAAGCATTTAGAGCTGCCTTTGGACCTCAGGCAGGTAAGTTTTTTGCGAATACTAGGGCTTCATCTCCTATGGGAAGGAGAGCTTTTTTATCAAGTCTTGCAGCTGGTGCAGCTTTAATTACAGTAGCTTGTTCTAATCAAAATAAACCTACAAAGCAACCCATTGATGATACACCGATAAATATTAATAACTTAGAAAAACAAACTTTACGAGTTGGTTTTATACCAATAACATGTGCTTCGCCAATCATTATGGCAGAACCAATGGGCTTTTATAACAAGTTTGGAATGGATGTCAAAGTTGTTAAAATGCCAAGTTGGGGAGCTGTAAGAGATTCTGCTATAGCAGGTGAATTAGATGCTTACCATATGCTAGCCCCGATGCCAATTTCTATGACTCTTGGTCTAGGAACTTCTCCATTTAGCGTGAAACTAGCAAGTATTGAAAATATTAATGGTCAAGCAATTACCGTTGCTAATCGTCATAAAGGCAAAGTAAAAGGACCTGCGGATATGAAAGGCTTCATTTTTGGAGTACCTTTCCCTTATTCAATGCATAATCTTCTTTTGAGATATTATCTTGCAAAAGGTGGTGTTGATCCAGATAAAGATGTTCAAATTCGTCCTGTTCCACCTCCAGATAGTATTGCTCAATTAGTTGCAGGTGATATTGATGCTTACTTAATGCCTGATCCATTTAACCAAAGAGCCGTTTATGAAGATGCAGGATTCATTCATCTTCTTACAAAAGAATTATGGCCTGGACATCCATGCTGCGCATTTGCAGCAGGAGAGCCTTGGATAAATGAGCACCCTGAAACTTTTAGAGCGCTCAATAAGTCAATTATCGATGCAGCAGCCTATGTTTCAACACCTTCAAATAGAAAAGAGGTCGCTAAAGCTATTTCGGGAAGAGGTTTTTTAAATCAACCTACTGAAGTTGTAGAAGCAGTTCTTACAGGTAAATTTGAAGACGGATTAGGTAAAACTCAAAACGTGCCTGACCGAATTGATTTTAAACCTTATCCTTGGCAGAGTTTTTCTCATTGGATACAATCTCAGCTTATAAGATGGGATCTTGGAGGGGCTGTGGCGGCTATTCAGGCAGGTGATTTTAACCCGAATAGTGCCTCTATTTTTCTAACTGATGAAGCTCAAGCACTAGAAAGAGAAATGGGAGGTAATCCACCAACAGCTAGGTTTAGAAAAGAAGTTTTGGCTTATGACGAATTTGATCCAAGTAATCCAATCAAATATGTCAAGGATCAAATAAAAAGAGACGGTTTCTAATTTAAAAATTTAATTAAAAAAATAACTTAAATGAATAAGGTTATTTCCAAAAGACTTACTTTTGTAGTTACAATTTTAAGTCTTTTAATTTTCATAATTTTCTGGCAAATAATTGCTCAGCAGGGTTTGTTAGTGAAAAATTTTCCAGGCTCATATAAAACTATAAATGCTTTGATTTGGTGGGTATCTGACCCTTTTTTTGATAATGGCCCAAATGATTTAGGGATTGGATTTAATTTACTTATAAGTTTGAGGAGAGTTTTAATCGGCTATAGTCTTGCTGTTTTAGTAGCTATTCCATTAGGCGTCTTAATGGGGATGTCTAAATTGGCTCAATCATCTCTCAATCCATATGTTCAACTACTTAAACCAGTTTCTCCATTAGCTTGGCTACCTGTAGGACTATTTGTTTTTAGAAATTCAGAGATCACCGGTATTTTTGTTATTTTTATTACTAGTATTTGGCCTACTTTAATAAATACTGCTTTTGGTGTTGCAAGCATTAATCCTGATTATCTAAGAGTATCTAAATCCTTAGGTGCAAGTAAATCAATAACTATTAGAAGAGTTATTTTGCCAGCAATTATGCCAAATATTTTGGCAGGCATGAGAATTTCTATGGGAACGGCATGGCTTGTGATTGTAGCTGCTGAAATGTTGTTGGGAACAGGAATTGGTTATTTTATTTGGAACGAATGGAATAATTTATCTCTCGAAAATATATTTGTAGCCATCATTATCATTGGATTTACTGGTTTTATTTTAGATCAATTTTTTGGTTTTCTTCAAGATAAGTTCGATTACAGTATTTAGTTCGATAAATTTTATTATGCAAAAAAATTCAAATCCAAAAAAAAATTCAACCCATCTAGAACTGCTTAAACTAGGAAAAATTTTTTTCAAAGAAAAAAAATTTTTTGATTTTTATTCAAAACATAAAAAGAGTTCATTTGAGGCAATTAAGAATATTAATTTAAAAATAGAAAAAAATACATTTGTTTCGATAATTGGTCCTTCAGGTTGTGGTAAATCAACTTTATTAAATTTAATAGCGGGCTTACAAGCTCCAACATCAGGAAAAATTATTATTGATGGGCTAGCAATAAAAGGGCCAGGTCCAGATAGAGGTGTGATTTTTCAAAATTATGCTCTAATGCCATGGTTGACAACTATTCAGAATATTGAGTTTGCACTGAATACTGTTTTCCCTGAAAAAACAAAACCTGATATTAAAGAAAGAGCTATAAATTATCTCAGAATGGTAGGTTTGGAAAAAGCTTCAAATAAATTCCCAAAGGAGTTATCAGGAGGTATGAAACAAAGAGTTGCAATAGCAAGAGCTCTTTCTATCAATCCAAATATGTTATTAATGGATGAACCATTTGGTGCTCTTGATGCATTAACCAGATCCTATTTACAGGAGGAATTATTGTCGATTTGGCGAAAAAATAAAGTAACAGTAGTTTTAATTACTCATAGTATTGAAGAAGCTTTACTCTTGTCAGACAAAATTATCTTGATGTCAAGTGGACCATCTGCAACAATTTCTGAGGAAATTTCAGTTGATTTGGAAAGACCTCGTGATAGGCAAAATATTGAGCAAGACCCTAAATATTTAAAAATAAAAATGCGTCTTGAGAAGCATTTATTAAGAGAAACAAGAGCAGTAGAAGAGGTGACTTAGCTTCTCCTACCAAAAAAAAATTAAAATTTATCATGACTTTACCATCATTAACTAAATTATTATTAAAAGCAAAAAAGGAAAAAAATCTATCATTTGAAGATTTAGGAAATTTAATTAATCGAGATGAAGTTTGGGTAGCAAGTCTTTTCTACGGTCAAGCCACTGCTTCAGAAGAGGAAGCTACTTCTTTGATAGCCGCACTAGACTTGGCCTCAGATTTAAAAGAAGATTTATCAACTCCTCCGGTTAAAGGATGTTTAGACCCTGTTATTCCTACGGATCCTCTGATCTATAGATTTTATGAAATAATGCAAGTTTATGGACTCCCAATGAAAGATGTTATTCAAGAAAAATTTGGAGATGGTATTATGAGTGCAATTGACTTTTCTATTGAAGTTGACAAGGTCGAAGACCCTAAGGGAGATAGGGTTCTAGTTAAAATGTGTGGTAAATTTTTACCCTATAAAAAATGGTAGTTGAATTGATTTTATGATTTCTTATTTCAAGAATATATAAAATACTTTGTAAATAAGAATCTTTATAATCAATAAATTTTTTAGTTAATCATCATTCTCGTTTAACTGTAAGGTTTTGTTGATTTCATTCTCAAATTCTTTAGAAGCAGTTTGAATTCCTTTTAAAGTTTTACCTATAGTCTTACCAAGTTGAGGCAGACGTTTAGGACCAAAGATAAGTAGACCTAGAATTAAAATTACAATTATTTCTGGTAAACCAATTCCAAATATATTCATTAGAGATTTATAATTAATTATTAGGTTAGAAAAATTTCAATTTTTATAAAGTAATCAAAGTAACAAATGATAATTTTTATTTAATCAGATTTTTCTTATATGGAACGAAGTTGGGATCCTTATTATAAGTATTTCAAAGAATTTGATTTTAATCTTTTTGAAATATTTTTACATAAAGAATTTCAAAAAGAAATTCTTGATTTAGGTTATCTAGAGCAAAATGAAATCAATCAATTTGTTCTTAATCCTGGTCAGTTTTGCGTGGTAAATGGTGTGATAAAGATTGTTCACGATTTGCCAAGATTTATTTATGATAAAAAATTTAAAGACAATTTGAATATAGAAAAATGGAAACTTGATTCTTACAATCTTCTATCAATTGATATTAGATGGGTAAAGGAGTCCTCCATAAAAATAATCTAAGTTGATTCTTAAAAATTAAAATTTAAGTTTTGTTTTTACTCTATTTTTATTTTCAGAATTAAATTTAAAAAGTCCTGAATCAGTAAATATAGTCAATTCATCGCCATATGATTCCTGGATAGATAAACCTTCCTCAGACTCTAAATTTTTAACAAATACATTTCCAACTAGTTTTAAAGTTCTCGCATCTTTGTCGTAAGTAAGCTTATTTGAAGAGGCTTCAAAATTATTGTTAGTACTTTTGATAATTACATTTCCAATAGCTTCAAAATTGCCTTTAATATTTTGTAATTGAGAATCAGATGTAACCGTGTAATTCAGTTTCTCTTGTGCAAATAAAATTTCAGTGAAAAGAAATAGCACTGCTGAAAGTAGTGAGAATTTCATTCACTCAACAAGTTCAAGATTATAAACAGTATCAACACAGTTGTTATCAATATCCCATTGTTTTAATTCTGGTTGTTCAAGCATGGAACCAAACTTTTCTAAATCAGAACAGCTCATCAGAATCATTGCTTTATGTTCATTTACTTTGATTATCTCCAGCTCAGAACAAAAAACGTATCCTTGTTCTTTATCTACTTTTTTAACCATCGCTTCAAATTCAGAGAAAGGGCAACCAAATGTCGAGACAACTAAAGTATTAAGCATAGAAAAAGGAGCTAGTTGCTCCTTATTTTAGATCGACTGTCAATCACTTTCTATGAGTAAACTTTGGCAACTAATGGACCAGCTTCTTCATCAGTAAATACAGGTGTGGTTTCCCAATTTAGAAATTCACCCCATTCAGCGGCATGTTGATATATTGCTTTTGGATCATCAGTCTTTAAAACTATCCAACCCTCTAAAGAACCAGGTGCGTGATATCTTCCAATCATCTCAACTCCAGGATAATCTCCCCCACCACCAAGAAATTTTTCTGCACCTTTTTGATGATATCCGGCCTTAAATGACCAATGCTGAACATAAAGCATTTTATTTTTTAATTTTTATTGGCTTTCTATTACTAGCAAAATAAATAATTCCTGAAAATAAATATTACTAATTGCCCATTTTTTTAGATCGACTGTCAATTATAAAAGCTTGCATCAAAAAAGAGGTTGAACTCAGCCTTTAAATGAAAACAACCTCTTTAGGAATAATTAGCTTATTTTTATTTAGTAGGATTTGGCTGTTTAAACCAATCTCATTAAATTCTCTGGTGGACTATCAATCATTTCTGATCCCTCCATTTAATTAACTAGAAATTACTACGGATAATATTTTCTGTATATCGGTATTAATGCCGATTTTTAATATAGAAAGCCAATACTAATAAAACTATAGTAAAACTTAAAATAATAATCCCAATGTCTGGTTGCTTTGCATTTGTGAAATAAGTAGGATTTTCAACTGGAATTTCAATTATTTTTCCTTCTTCAATTATTACTTATATGTATTGAGTAAAAATATATAAAATCCCAACAATACTAATGTTGCTGTGCCTACACCAATAACTGTAGCTGGTTGATTATTCCAAAGTTCAGTAAAAAATTCCATTTATTTTAATTTTCTTGTTCCACCATAAGAATATTGGCTTTCTTTTGAAACAATATGCCAACACTTTTTACAGCAAAAAATCCAACTTTTATAATTAATAGATTTTACTCTGTAATGGATCACATCTTCCTTATTACATAAATCACACTTTTTCATTTAATAAAGTATATAATCCCACCAACAAAAGTACTACCTACAAGTAGCAAGGCCATAAGAAGATCAATTAATTTAGGCAAACTAATAACTCCATAAGTAATTGCTATTCCATACATATAAGTAGAAAATGTTTAATTAACGATATAGAGCTACTGTTTCATCTAAATCTGCACAAGGTTCAATAGTAATCTCCATTAATTCTCTCCAAGGTCTCCATTGACGCCAAATAGTTTCTAGAGAATCCGCATCTACCACAGAGTAACCGTTTCCATGTTGAGGTAAGAAAATCCAAGATTTAACATCATATCCCTCTGGTCTATTTTGTGGACCTCCTTTGTCGTACCATTCAGTTAGCATTTTCGCCCCTTTCTCTTGGGCGTTTGCATCGTAAAATTTATAAGAAATTAGAAAAAGCATTAATGAAAAGGAGCTAATTTGCACTTATTTTAGATCGACTGTCAATATCAAATCCCTAGCTCTGTGAGTCCAGGAAAATCTTCTGGACGGGGTCCATCTCCCCATGTAAAAAGACAATCTTTTTTATCTATAGAAATATCATTTATGCTCGCCTCTCTTCTACTCATTAAACCTGTTTCAGAAAATTCCCAATTTTCATTACCATATGCACGAAAATAATTAAATTCTGGATCGTGCCATTCATATTGAAAACGTACAGAGATTCTATTTTGATCATAAGCCCATAATTCTTTGATAAGTTTATAGTCAATTTCCTTGATCCATTTGCGTTTTAAAAACTCTACAATTTCTTCTCTTCCTTTAATAAATTCGCTTCTATTTCGCCAAAAACTATCTTCTGTATAAGCAAGTGATACTGTTACAGGATCTTTTGTATTCCATGCATTTTCAGCTAATCTTACTTTTTTAATAGCTGTTTCAGAATTGAACGGAGGTATAGGTGGTTTTATTGACATTTAGTATTTAATAAATTTACTTACTTAATAATATTTAGAAAAAACATCAATCGTCCCTATTTTTATATTGATTATTTAAAAAACTTTTTTCTTTATAAGTTATTTTTAGTTTGAAAAACTATTTGCATAATTTCTTACAACTGGTAATTTTAGTTGACTTGGATAACTTCAAATGCAAGATCAAAGAATTGAAAAGATAGCAGCTGTTGCAGTAAACATAACTAAGGTGCTGGTAATAATTTATCTAGGCTTCTTAGAAGTATTTAAAATTGGCAAATTACTTAGAGAGAACTTAGATGCTGAATTTGATATTTCTCGAAAATGGGCTTCAAAAAATTATTCAATTCTAAAAAAACGACTAGCGGAACGAAAAGTAGCGGGTGTTTAAAAATTAGATATAAATTCTTGTTCCTGTAGAAGATCGATAATAAAGACCTCCTTTTTTACCTAAATAATATATTCGCCCTTGATATGCCGAAGCTCTATGTTCTCTCAGTCTATTTTGATGTATCCCGAAATATTTATCAGATTCAATATTTATATAGGGATCAGCCATTAAATCCTTTATATAATTTTCTCTAGCTTCTTGATTTTTTTCATTCTCTGCTTCTTTTAATACTTTTCGTCTGGCAACATTTTCAGGCTTATTCCTAATAGTGATAGTCAATAATAATAAAACTATAGTAAGAGAACAAAAAACAATAATCCCTATTTCTTGTTGCTTTGCCTTAGTGAAATAAGTAGGATTTTCTACTGGAATTTCGATTATTTCTCCTTTCTCAAGTTCCATTAATACTTGGTAGCCATATGCCGATAATAGAGCGGTGCAAATTGTAAGCGTTTCATTAATATTAAATTGCCATCTGCCAAAAAGGATAACACCCATAAGATTCTTCTCTCAATAATTGTAATTTTCTAGAGTTGATTTTGACCACGATTCCGTCAGTTGGATATTTAGCAAACAACTTGCCAATCTTCCAAGCTTGTCTAAATTTCTTTACTTGAGAAGTCCTACTTGCTTCAACAATTTCAGGTATGGCAAAGCCCAGTTTCCTACAGTAAATGAGACTTTATATCTAGATATATTTGGTATTTATAGATTCTTTTTGAATTTGTTAAAAGCTAGTTATAGAGGGGTTTCGAGGCATGCCCTCGTCGGGACTTGAACCCGAGACCTCTCCCTTACCAAGGGAAAATATATCTTTTAAAAACTGTTGCTATGACTAGGTTTATAGCTTTATTATTACAAAATATTAACCAATTAGAGTGATAACTAGAGTGAACTGGATATATCAGTATTTAGTAGCTATATCGTAGTTATATAAACGGATTATAAGATTTTATTCTTTATAAATAAGGCTTACTATTTAACATAAAAAAGGGGGCTACGCCAAACCCCCAAAGCTACTCTATGCCTGTCATAGAACCACTTTTAGTATAGCTATTCTCTTATATTTAGTGTATATATTATAGATATAACTTAAAAGCTACTTATGTTTGACCCGAATGAACTAGATGCAAAAATTGCCCGATCTCATATTAATGCCGAAAAGGTAGAGGAAGAGGCTAAAGCTCTTGAGAATAAATTATGCGAAAGTTACGAGTTTAATAAAAGTTTTTTACCTGCAAGAACTTGGGGGCAACCTTTCGACCCAAGTAAGTTATCAATGACCGCTAAATTCCTAATCGAAAAGCACCAACCTCATGTGGCTAGTTATTTAGGATTTAATACTGGCTATCATTCTCGACAGGAAGAAATCGAGCAGGCAAGAAAAGAAGCTGAAGCTCGAATGACTGAACAGACAGAAAAGTTAAGAGAGCAAAATGCTGAACAAAGAAGGCTTAGAGAATGGCGTTCGGCTAACAACTACAACGTAGGTACAGGTAATCCAATTATTTAATTATGGCTTTAGCAAAATTACACCCTGCACTTGGTTGGTTACATCTATCGGGCGAACATTATCGAGTCTGTTTTAATAAATTAATTCAGATGAGAGATGAGCAAATAGCGGCAGGCACTTACGATAGTGGACTTCCAGAAGGCTATCTTGATTGGAGTTATGGACACCTAAAAGAATTAGTAAAAATTCCAATATATAAGAAAAGAATCGAAGAGCATTTATCCCAACTAAATCTATCCATCTCGAACAGGGAAAAAGAATTAAATCAAACTTACTTAGCGGAAGAACTGGCCAAGATGAAAACCCGAAAGGAGTTAATCGAGTCAGTTTTATGATTTCCAAAGAGGTTCTCCACGTTACTAACGAGATAACCAAATTTGGGGCTAATCATGTAACTGTTTCGGTCTTTGCTTCGATCGTGTATTTCACGATTAAGGATATGCAAATGTATTGTCTCGATCAGGAATTAGGAGAACTTTCCCATGACAAGAGTAACCAAAGCTGAAAAAGAAAGAAGGATTCAAGAAACCTTACAAGCCTTAATTGATGGCTATGGAACAAGTACTCTTGCTTCGCATCTTTCCGAAAAATGGGGGTGTACACGCCGAAACGCCCTCTATTACATAAAAAAAGCCGATATTCGACTTCAAAAAGACCTCAAAAAAGTAGAAAAAAAGGACATAACTGCACGATTAATTAACCTTTTAGAGCTAAATATTCAAAAAAGTATGCGACAGAATAACTATGGGGCGGCTATTTCTGGGATTAGATGTATGAAAGATTTGGTATTAGATAACGAAAGCAAACCTAAGAAATTTAAACATGGAAGATCAACAGCCTACTACGGATAAAATTATTGATGTATCAGGAAGAATTTTTGATATTCCCAATAAAAATAAAAAAATATTAGATTTTGAGGGTAACTCTGAATCATGGCTCAATCTTTCTGGCTCATCAATTCCAACCGATCGGAAGTTAGACGATTTATAAAAAATACAGCCAATAAGGATAGATTCTTTGAATATATGTTTGTCGATTCTGGAAAGATAGTGGGAGTCCTTGGGAAAGAACCACCAGTAATGACTAAACGAGAAGAATTAAAAATTGAAAAGGCTAGAGATGAATATAAAAAACTACTGTCGCAGGGTTGGAGAAAAACCCCACCAGTTTGGGAAAATTAAAAACTATCAGCCATGCGTAAAAGATAGCCCCAATCAATCTGACCATTTGGGTGGCCACGTTTAGCATCGAGGTCATCTTTGCGAATGTACTTTCTAATTTCTTGTCTTTCTTTTGAATATTCTTTGTCGTACTTTTCTTCAGGTCGAGCCAAATAGTCTCGGATATTTCTTTTGGTGTAAACCTCGAGAGCGTCCATACCTCTATTTTAGCCCAAATACTCTAATAATCGCTCTAATTTTGACCACTCGAAAACATAAAAGTAGTTATTGCAATGGGTTATAACTAAAAATGCCTCCCTAGTGCAGGGACAGGTAGGCTATTAGACAAGGTTGCCAAGGAAATAACTACAAAGATATTTAGTTTTTAGATACATATTTAGTAAATAACCAAACAAATAAAAAAATCGGGTGGCAAGCCCGACTAATAAATTTATTTTTTTGATAAATTAGCCTTTTTTATCAATTTTTATATAACCTCTTTTTTGATTGCCTCCTATTGTCAGCCTGTCATATTTCCAACCGCATTTGGCCATAATTTTTCTTATCCGAGTGGAGTAAGAAGGATTCCCCAGATGCCGAGGCTCTAAATCCAATAGCTCATGGATTGCTTGGGTTGGGATAAGTTCGAGAGTGGTATTCTCTACAAACTCTTCTATCCTTTCAAACCAACTATCAACATATTCAAAATCAGAGTTTCTTTCCTCGATTAAGTCCATCTCCTCTTGAGTCGAATAACATTGATAGCCCCTTCTATATTCCCAATAAGCTCTCGACCAAATTTGATCGAAGGCATCTCCAACCCTTTTGTAAGGTAACTCTTTTTTAGGAACTGGTATGCAAACAAATCTAGTTGTACCACTCGAATCGTTTAATGGTGGAGTATTGCTAGTTCCCCAGAAAACATTTCTCCGAACAATTTTTACTATGCCTTGACCATACTTTCTTCGATCGAAGTTTTCACAGTCACTAATAAAAGTTTTAAAACCTTCTATTTGACCCTTTCTAGTGATTCCATCTAGTTCGGCCAGTTCACAACACCAAAGCCTTTCGAGTTTAGTAATGTCATCTATATCGAATTTCCCCGATATACCGCCGCCATAATATTTGCCAAATAAAGATCGACCTAATTCAGTTTTGCCAATATTCTGAGAGCCAATAATGACAGGGATTTGCCTATTTTGGCAGGCGGGTTCGATAGCTCTTTTAACAGCAGATACAAGGTAACGAGGCATAAATGCCCGAGCTATAGGGTCATCAATATTAAATAAAAATTGATCTAAATTAAACCAATCTTTATCAGGTAACTCAATACCATTTTTAAGGTTTTGTAAGTAAAGAGCTATTGGGTCATAAGCATTTAATTCAGCAATAGTAGTAACAGCATCAATGGTCATTTGTTTTGACCATTTTTGCTTATGGTTACTTAATCGCAGATATAAACGAGATAGTTCATCTCCACTTAATTCATAGTCTCCAAGCTCAATAAACCTAGTTCTTATATTTAAAGCAGGCCTACAGCCAAGAGCATATCTAACCTCTTTTCCGCTTGGCATTTCTGGATTAGGAACTAACACCCCATCAATGAGAGCAAGTGCCTCATGGTTTTGGATTAGTTTGTTACCACTTCCCGAAAGAATAATTCCAGTAGCTTCATCTATAACTACATCAGGAGAAATTTCTTTATCTGAATCATCTCCTCCGTATAGTGCATCATCAAAGGCTTTAGATGTTGTCACGAAGCACCTCCTCTTCTCCCAAGCAAACCGCTCGGAACTGTTTTATCTGTTCAGCCCGATTGGTTAATTTATAAAGATATGCTTTTGTAGTCTCAAAAAGATTGGCTAATTGAATGTCATTAATTAGTTCCTTTTGAGAAAACTGTTTGGATAGAGCCAAGAGAGATTTAGTCTCGGCTAATGCCTCATCAGTTTTTATAGATACCTTTTCTAACTGTTGTAAGTTCAGAATCATTAAATCAGGTTTAATGGCTTCACTTACGTTTTCCGAAACGACATTGAATACCTTATTAAGTCTCGGAATAGATACTTTTGGAATATGCCTTTTGATTAATGGCTTACTTTTATCGAGTGGTTTATTTGGAATAAAAATACAATGATTTCCAGAAAATCCCGCATCTTTTTTGACCAAAGCCCAATCTCGAGTCGAACCATAATTAATCTGGACAATTCCCCCTAGTTTCAAATTCCTGGGGGGATAATTAGTAACCCCGTCATAGCAATGGATTACAGAGCTATTCCATGCACATTTATCGTCTTTAGTGCGGTTACAAATGGGGCAGGGATTGTTTCTACCCGATCGTATGAAACGACCAGTAGGCTCTAATTTTCGCTCTAATGAGCGGCCTTTAGAAGAGTGGTTTCTAGTGTTAGCAGGCTGTTTGGCACTAAAACAGTTTCCCTCCGATAGGGACAGGTTACGAGTAGCTTTTTCCATAATTTATGAACCAACTGACTCGTTTTGCATCTTCTTAACTAGCTCTCGACCTCTTCTAATAGTCTTTCCTCTTTCATGGAAAGTTTTTAAAATTTCATCAACGTCCCAAAGAATTGAGGAATTAATATTTGCACCAAGAATGTAATGCACTTCCTCTTCTAAGAAACCGCCATGAATATCCCGATTCTTTTTTAAGAACTGGGTGCTAACGCCACAAGAGTTAGACGCCTCTCGTGTAGTTACGAATTTTTTTTTCATCGCCAGAAAATTGGTAAATTTACTAGCTGTTACTGTCTATTCTTTTAAACTCTTCTATTAATGCGTGTCTAAGGGAAGGACTAGCTGTTTTTAGGTCAGAATCACTTTTTAAGATGTCAGGTGCGGCGGCTTCAACAAATTCGGCGGTGTTTTTGGCACTAAAACCTTTCGCACGCTCTTTTTTGCTGACTACGATACCTTTTTTCTTAAAAAATTTTCCTCTAAATTTAGCCATAAATTTCCAATAGGATTAACTGAAGTTCTTTTGAACTAACAGCAACCCTGACTTTGTTCACTTCGCCCAGAAACGTAATTTCCAAGCTCGAGAGGTTTCTCTCAAAACCCCATGTAACCCGCCACAGGTCACTGCCCTCAAATAAATTTGCTTACCATGGTTCGATCAATCGCAGACGCCGAACTAGGTAAGATCAGTTATGAATAAGGTAGCAGAAATATTTAGATATATCTATATATATAGAGAAAATTCTTTCTAATCTTTTGGCCATTGATGGGGAACTAAACCACCTAATGCAGCTTTATTTCTTGGGGTATCTTTAAAAAATGCCGCATCACATTGCCTACAGCCCCAAGTCCTATCAATAGGAAAATCTGGAATACAGCCAACTAAATAAATATTGTCATTGTAGAAATCTTCTTCGAGTGGATAACCTACAACAGCTTTGCGAACCTCTTTCGCCCCACAATGCGGACAGATAGTGGGTTTTCGGTCGGTCAAAAACCAATCTTTTCGCTCTGGAATACTTCTACAATTCATGCTTCAATCCTATTTGCGGCGTGTCTTTCAAATGCCTTTTCTATAGCTAGTTCATCGGTATAAGAACCATAATTATTCATGTGGGTTGTTACTGTATGACCCATTGATTTTGCGGCATCTTTAATACTTATTGGATTGGCACTACCTTTATGGCATTGATGAGCAAAACGATGCCTCATCGAATAAGGTTTAATTTTTGGATTTTTACTTATAATTTCTTTCCAAACTGGATTGGTTTCTAATTTATCTGTATAGGCATCTCCAACATCTCCAAAACTTCTTTTCTCTTCGACCAGTTCTATTTGAGTTAAAACTGTTTGAGGTAATTTAATTAATTTTGATTTATACCAACCAATTAATTTTTTTCCTAAATTTGGTTTTTCTATTAAATCGCAAGCAAAAACTCTTCTAGCTTTTCGCTTTTTATTGGTGGTATTTTTATTGTTTTTAATATGCCCAACAAATAGGTTTTCATTTTTATCAACACTAAGAACAGCTAATTCAGAAATCCTTAAACCAAAAATAGCTATTAATCCTGTAGCTAAAAACATTTCTGGATCTCTTGATTCAAGATCATCTAATAGTCTCAATAAGTCATGCTCTTCTATATAAGGAACTAATTTATCTTGTCTTGTTAATTCATCTGAGCCTCTTAGTTCTTTAACAATAGTGTCTCTTGGTGGAGTCCATCTTTTAGGCATTGAATGTCTTTCAATCCCATAATTTAAAATGTCGCACCAACTTTTGATATATCTGTTTTTTTGATCTGCGGTTATATCCCCCAAATCTCTAGCTAATTCTTTTACTAATTCTTCCCCTGTTTTTGGTGCATTTCTTTTATTGATTAACGCTAAAAATTTCCTAATTCTTGTGTACCAATCTTTCTCAGCTTTGCTTCTTAACCCCGATTTGGTTGCCATGAATTGATCGACTTTAGTTGCCTTTAATTTGGCCTCATATTCTGCATAGGCTTTTTTATACTCTTCTTTTTTGTATGAAAATTTTGGTGGAATTATTAAAAAATCTTGCCATGCTTTATTAGGTGCTTTTGCATCATCTCCAATAAATTGAGACTTCCATCTTCGAGCGGCTTCTTTAAGAGTTAAATTATCATTTCTTACTAAAGGACTAATAAATTCAATGGCTTTTAGTATTTGTAATCCGTTAGTTTTCTTCCACTCTATTGAGAGGGTGTTAGATGCCTTTCTCTCCTCGTTTGGATATTGATAGGTTAATTTAGTTCGACCAGAACTTTCGCCGATTACATACCAACCTTGGCCATAATTAGAGTGGATTTGTTTTCTTAATAACTTTTCCCAAGATTCCCTGTTACTGCTTGCCATTTGAAATAATATCTATTTCTTATATTAGAGCAGAAATTAGAGTGGATTGCATATATCTGGATATATCTAGCTACATCTGGCTATTATCAAATATCTCTTAGAATCTCTATAAAGCTAGTGGTGGTCGGGCTTTTGGAGATGCCCTCGATGGAACTTGAATCCATGACCTCTCCCTTACCAAGGGAGTGCTCTACCGCTGAGCTACAAGGGCTGAAAAAAAAGTGGGCCGGGTTGGATTTGAACCAACGTAGGCAGAGCCAGCGGATTTACAGTCCGCCCCCTTTAACCACTCGGGCACCGACCCCCACTATTTGAACTTATCAGTTAATGGTCACTTTGTGTGAAAATGTTTTGGTTTTTTTGTTTCTTTCTAGATAGCATTTAAAAGAAAAGACTTTATAGCTGATGAATATTTTATTAATAAATGGGCCAAACCTTAATCTGTTGGGCACTAGAGAACCTGAAATATATGGAAATAAAACATTGAATGATATTGAAAAAAGTTTAATCAAAGTTGCTAAAGAAAAAAATTTTAATCTTGAATGCTTTCAAAGTAATCATGAAGGTGAAATCGTTGATAAAATTCAATCCTCGGTAAGTAGTATCCATGGAATCCTTATTAATGCCGGTGCGCTTACTCATACTTCAATTTCTATAAGAGATGCTTTAATTGGATCAAAAATCCCATTTGTAGAACTACACATATCAAATATCTTTAGCAGGGAAGAATTTCGAAAAGAATCTTTTCTTACAGACAAAGCAATAGGAATAATTAGTGGATTTGGTATTACAAGTTATTTTCTTGCTCTTGAAGGAATAATTGAATTTTTAAGCAGTAATAAGTAAATGCAAGTAGATTTTAAAAGGCCCTCTTCTAACATTAAATATTTATTCTCATTATCTTCAGAAAATTGGCTAGAGCTAGCTTTATCGAATCCAATAGAGATACTTATTGATCATGCTCATTGTGAAAGAAAAGCTGCTGGAGTTGCAATTCAATTAATGTTTAGATATCCATCTGAACCAGATCTAGCAGAAGTTTTGAGTCCTATAGCAAGGGAAGAGTTAGAGCATTTTGAAAAAATACTATTTTTATTAAAGGATCTTGGTCATTCCCTAAAAGCTCTAAAGCCTCCCCCATATGGAGCCGAATTGGCTAAATGCATTAGAAAAGAGGAACCTTATAGGATGTTAGACAGTTTCTTGATAGCAGGACTTATTGAAGCAAGAAGTCATGAAAGATTAAGTTTATTAGCATTGAATTCTGAGCACAAATCTTTCAAGTTGCTTTATAAGTCTTTACTTGAAAGTGAAGCAAGACATTTTGGAATTTATTGGAAACTAGCACAGACTAAATTCTCTAAGAATGAAACTAACAAAAGATTAGAGGAATTATCTAATATTGAATCCGAGATCCTGTCCCAAACGTTTGCTTTGCCAAGAATTCATAGTTAGTTGAATTTTGTTATTAATTTATGGGAATTAGAAAAACTATAAAAAATCTGCTTGGTTTTAAAAGTGATCTTGTATCATTAACAGTAGTTGGCGTTGGTCCTGGAGATAGTTCTTTACTAACTTTTGCTGCAGTAGAGGCAATTAAAAAAGCAAAACTTATAGTTTTCCCAATTTCAAGTGATGATAGAAAGAGTTCATCTGCGGAAATAGTCAAAAAATATATCAAATTCAAGAAAAAAATACCCATTATTTTTCCAATGGCAAGACAAGAATTTGATCCAGATCAAATCTGGTCTAGTGCTGTGGATATAATTGTTAAATCTATTAGAAATGATAAATCTGTTGCTTTACTTTGTCTTGGAGATCCTTCATTGTATGCAAGTTCATCTAATATTCTGAGAATAATAAATAATAATTATCCTGAAATAATTACAAGGACTATACCAGGGATAACATCAATCTCAGCAGCAGCAGCTTTAAGTAATTTTGATTTAGTGAAGAAAGGTGAGACTTTGATAATAAAAGAATGTCCTTCTTCTAAATCAGAATTAACAACTCAAATAATTCAGACTAAAGCAAATAAGTCAGTTTTAATACTTATGAAAGTTGGGAAAAGATGGCTTTCAGTTAAAGAAGTTTTAGAAAAAGAGAAAATCATTAATAAAGCTTTAATCGCTTTAAATGTAGGGATGCCCTCTCAAATTATCCAACATGCTTCAAAATATAATGTGGAGACAATGCCTTATTTTTCTTTGATTTTGATTAGACCTAATTAATGAATAAGGACAATTTTCTAAGAAATGAATTTAAATGGTCGATAAGTAGGCAAATATTGTCTCTAATACTTGAAGATAAAGTAAGTGATATTTTTGTATGTGAATTAGTATGGGAAAGACTTTTTTATATCAAACAACCTTCCATGGATGGATGGATATCAAGTTCCTTAACTCCCTCATATTGGTCAGAAAAATTTTGGAAAGCCCCTCAAATTATTTCAGAACGATCAGCTTCAGTTCACTTGACACGATCTATACCAAAAGATCATAAACAAAATTTAAAAAAAATTCTTAATTTTAAGGGTTATAAAATTAACGAACTTTATCCTAGAAGAACAAGAAGAGCAACTGCTGTGAATTGGTTGATCTATTGGTCTATTAACTCGAGTTCTTCTTTAGATGATATTTGTAAGTTACCTAAATTATCTCACCCATCTCCTAATCCAGCAAAAGGTCATTATGGAGATCCTGAAATCACATAAATATGATTGTTTAGAGTAAAAGATCGTATTGAGGGTATAGTTGTATTAGATCTAACTTTCTCAGGGGAATAATTGACTCTTCCTTCAATAGCGATAATCGGAAGACCTAATGTTGGGAAATCTACTTTGGTTAATAGATTTTGCCAAAGTAATAATGCAATTGTATTTGATAAACCTGGAGTTACCAGAGATAGAACTTATCAAAATGCTTCTTGGGGCGGGAGGGAATTTCAAGTTGTTGATACGGGAGGACTAGTTTTTGAAGATGATAGTGAATTTCTTCCTGAGATTCGTACTCAAGTATTTTTAGCATTAGAAGAGGCCTCGCTTGCTTTATTTGTGGTTGATGGGAATCAAGGAGTAACTGATGGAGATCTATCCATAGCAAAATGGCTGAGAAATTCAGCTTGTAAAACAATTCTTGCAGTAAATAAATGTGAATCTACATCTTTAGGCATTTCTTTGGCCTCTGAATTCTGGAAATTGGGATTAGGTGAACCTTATCCTGTTTCTGCTATTCATGGCTCTGGAACGGGAGATCTGTTGGACCTTGTTATTGACGGATTTCCTAAAGATTTAAATGATGAAGATAAGGAAGATAAAATAATGATGTCAATTATTGGGAGACCAAATGTTGGTAAATCTAGTTTATTAAATGCTATTTGCGGAGAAAAAAGAGCAATAGTTAGTGATATAAGTGGGACTACAACTGATTCAATAGATACCCTTATTAAGAAAGATTCCCATCTATGGAAAATAGTAGATACAGCAGGGATAAGAAGAAAAAAAAATGTAAAATATGGAACTGAATTTTTTGGTATTAATAGAGCTTTTAAATCTATTGATAGAAGTGATGTTTGCGTATTAGTTATAGATGCGATAGATGGTGTGACAGATCAAGATCAGAAATTGGCAGGACGAATAGAAGAACAAGGTAGAGCATGTGTAATTGTAGTCAATAAATGGGATCTTGTAGAGAAAAATAATTCCACAATCTATGAAGTAGAAAAAGAACTTAGAGCAAAATTATATTTTTTGCATTGGTCAAAAATGATTTTTATTTCAGCTTTAACTGGTCAAAGAGTTCAAAATATTTTTGAGCATGCTCTTAATGCTGTAACCCAACATAGAAGGAGAGTTACAACTTCAGTCGTTAATGAAGTTCTTAAGGAGGCTCTTGGATGGAAAAGTCCACCAACAAAGAGAAGCGGAAAACAAGGTAGACTTTACTATGGGACTCAAGTAAAAAACCAGCCTCCAACTTTTACTCTTTTTGTAAATGACCCTAAATTATTTGGAATTACATATAGAAGATATATTGAAAAACAAATAAGATTAAATCTTGGGTTTGAAGGTTCTCCAATAATTTTACTTTGGAGAGGAAAACAGCAAAGAGACCTAGAAAAGGAGACGTCAAGAAAGAATATAAATATTATTCAAAAAGATTGATGAATATTCTTACTAAATTTCCTATTGGACAATATGTTGATGGTAATAGAAGTTGGTTAAGAATAGTCGACAGTAGATTAAAAATAATTGCAGTATTTATTTTTCTAATTACTCCAATCTGGGCAGGCCCATTGTGGAGACTAAGTTTAGTTATTTGTTTGATATTTATTACTTTTATCAGTTTGTTACCCTCTAGAGTTTGGTGGCGATCACTCCTCTTTCTTTTAGGTTTATCATTGATAATTGGATTATTATCATTAATAGCATCTTCTAATATTCAATCTCTTGAAAGTTCTTTAAGAGATCCGAATGAATTGAACTTGATTTTAGAAAGTCAGGAAACTTGGAATGTTTTAGAAATTCCATCTAAGAAAATAGGATTTATAACTCTTGAGCCCTATAACTTATCTAGGAAAGCTTTTGAGTTAGGAATAAAAACTTCAACATTAATATTTACTGTTATTCATAGTGTGAATTTGATGCTCCTAACAACATTACAAGAGGATATAGTCTGGGCCTTAAGTTGGTTTATGATACCTTTGAGAAAAGTTGGTTTGCCTATTGATAAATGGCTTTTTCAATTAATGTTAGCTTTGCGCTTTATTCCTTTAGTTCAAGAAGAATTACAAAACATAATTAAATCAGTATCAGTTAGATCAATTAATCTTAGAAGTTTAGGTTTTAAGAAATCTATTAATGTTTTATTAACAATGGTTGAAAGACTTTTTTTAAATATATTCTTAAGAATTGATCAAGGGGCAGATTCGTTACTTTCTAAAAAAGAAATAACTATAAAAACTAAGAGATATAAAGCTGTTGATAAAAAAAATTCCCTAACTTTATTTTTTAATTCATTATCGATATGTTTTATATGCATAGCAATTTTTCTTAGAAAACAGTATGGTGCATTGTAAATAAATAAATTTTTAATTTGAGTTCAGAGCGTTATTTAAATCACCCAACATTTGGAATGTTATATCAAGTTTCTCTAGGGATTGAGGGAAAAGATATTTATGCGACTTTGTATGCCCAAAAAATGTTTTTTTTAGTCGAAGTTAAACAACGAGAAGTCTTTTTTGAAGTTATACCCTATTTAGATGCTCGAAATCAGTCTGAATTAAACTTGCAAAGAGCAAGAAGACAAGGATCAGAAGATTTCTCAAAATGGGATAATTTATTTAGACAAACTTTTTTATAAAATTTGGAAATTTCAAATTACTTGCAAATAAAAAAAAAATTACCTCTTAATGTAAATTTACTCGCTGTGAGTAAGGGGTTTAGCAGTAAAGAAATCAAAATTATAAATAATTTAGGACAAAATGATTTTGGGGAAAGTAGATTTCAAGAAGCTATTGAGAAGAAACTCTTATTAAATGATTTAAAAAATATAAAATGGCATTTCATTGGAAGAGTGCAGACTAATAAAATAAGAAAAATAGTACAAAATTTTGAATATATTCATTCTGTAGACTCATATGAAAAATTATTAAAGATTTCTAATGTTTCATTTGAGGAGAAGAGAAATCCAATAGTAATGTTGCAAGTCAAATTAAGTGATGATCCAAATAAAGGAGGATTTAATCCTAAATTATTGTTAGAAAAATGGGATCAGATAAAGGAATTTAAAAGTATCAAAATTAAAGGCCTAATGACTATTAACCCAAAAGGTTTGAGTTCAACAGAAAATATTAAACTATTTAAAAAATGCCGTGACCTCGCAGATTCCCTCAAACTTCAGGATTGTTCAATGGGAATGTCAGGAGACTGGGAGGAAGCTGTTAGAGCAGGCTCTACTTGGTTAAGGTTAGGATCAACAATTTTTGGTAACAGAACATATTAGTCAGTAATTAATTATATTTTATAAAAATCTTGTTTTTAAACTTGCAGTAAACTATAAGTAACGTTATTTAAGTATAGGTAGTTTATTCATTTATAAAAGATGGATATATTACTAAAGGTTTTTTGGCCTTAGTTATCAATTTCAAGAGGATTTAAAAGGTGTCACTTATTTCTCGATTAAAGGCAGTTGTTGCAGGGGACGATTATCTGGATGATGATTTTGATGAGTTGGATTATGCATCAGAGGATGAATTTAATGGTAATAATGATTTTAAACAAAATCATAAAAACTCAAATGCACTTTCAAATTCAAATCCATTTGAATTTATGAATAATAATAGGACATCAAATGTGGTAGGAATGCCTGGTATTGCTAATTCATCTTCTGAGGTAAGCTTGATGGAGCCTAGGAGTTTTGATGAAATGCCTCAAGCAATTCAGGCATTAAGAGAAAGAAAGACTGTAATTCTAAATTTGACTATGATGGATCCTGATCAAGCGCAAAGAGCTGTTGATTTTGTTGCAGGAGGTACTTTTGCGATAGATGGTCATCAAGAAAGAGTTGGGGAAAGCATTTTTCTTTTTGCTCCTAGTTGTGTAAATGTAACTAGCTCTTTCCCAGAGGAGGCTTCCCCATCTAATGTCTCAAGCAAAAAGACATCTCAATATAATTTTGAAACTAACACAACTCCAGAGCCAGCTTGGGGAGAATCTAAATTATCGGCTTACAATTAATTAATCTGTGACCAGTAAAATTGCAGTCATTGGGTTTGGAAATATTGCAAAAGCTATAATAACTCCGCTATTTGAAAAAAAATTACTAAATCCCAAGGACGTTTATTGTTTAGTAAATACAAAAA
>CACLUD010000020.1 GCA_902609995.1 uncultured Prochlorococcus sp.
AATATTGATGATTCTTTAAAGCAAGTTAAAAAAGCATTATTAGATGCTGATGTAAGTTTATCGGTGGTTAAAGAATTTGTTTCAGAGGTAAAGGATAAAGCTATTGGAGAAGAAGTCGTAAGAGGTGTTAATCCCGGACAGAAATTTATAGAAGTAGTTAATAAAGAATTAATAAATATTATGGGAAATGAAAATTCCCCATTAACCGAAAAAGAGACCCCACCTACTGTTATTTTGATGGCAGGTTTACAAGGTGCAGGAAAAACAACAGCAACAGGTAAGTTAGGCCTTTATTTGAAGGAAAAAGACAAAAAGGTTTTATTGGTGGCAGCTGATATTTATAGACCTGCTGCTGTTGAACAACTTAAGACAATTGGTAATCAGTATGATTTAGAAGTTTTTTCAGCGAAAGAAAAAGATAGCAAGCCTGAAGAAATAGCAAAAGATGCTTTGATTTATGCTAACGCAAATAATGTAGATACCTTAATTGTTGATACCGCAGGAAGATTGCAAATAGATGAATCAATGATGAGTGAAATGGTTCGAATCAAAGAAGTTACAAAGCCTGATGAAGTTTTGCTGGTTGTTGATTCTATGATTGGACAAGAAGCAGCTGACTTGACGAAGTCATTTCATGAAAAAGTTGGGATATCAGGGGCAATATTAACTAAGTTAGATGGCGATTCAAGAGGAGGAGCTGCACTTTCAATAAGAAAAATAAGTGGAAAACCAATAAAATTCATAGGTACTGGTGAAAAGATAGAAGCATTGCAGCCATTCCATCCTGAGAGAATGGCAAGCAGAATTCTGGGCATGGGAGACGTATTAACACTTGTTGAAAAGGCACAAAAAGAAGTTGAGCTTGCTGATGCGGAAGTAATGCAAAAGAAACTTCAAGAGGCAACTTTTGACTTTAATGATTTTGTTAAGCAAATGAGATTAATGAAGAGAATGGGATCACTTGGAGGCTTAATTAAATTAATACCAGGGATGAATAAAATTGATGATGGAATGATAAAAAATGGGGAAGAACAATTAAAAAAAATTGAATCAATGATCTCTTCTATGACTTTAGAAGAAAAGCAAAAGCCAGAAGTCCTTGCGGCTCAACCATCAAGAAGACAAAGGATTGCACAAGGCAGTGGATATCAAGCAAAAGATGTTGATAAAGTACTTGCTGATTTTCAAAGAATGAGAGGTTTTATGAAACAAATGTCAAATGGTGGAATGCCAGGAATGGGTGGAATGCCAGGAATGGGTGGAATGCCAGGAATGGGTGGAATGCCAGGAATGCGTGGAGGGAATAGTAATAAATCATTTAAAAAACAAAAATCAAATAAAAAGAAAAAAGGTTTTGGGGATTTGTAGTTTATAAATAGCTACCTTTAAATGATATTATTAATGAATCTGTACTAATTTAAAATGATTAAATTGCGCCTTAAGCGCTTTGGAAAGAAAAAAGAAGCAAGTTTTAGAATCGTTGCATGCAATAGTACTTCCAGAAGAGATGGAAGACCTCTTCAAGAATTAGGCTTTTACAATCCAAGAACTAAAGAAACTAGGCTTGACACAGAAGCATTAAGAATCAGGCTTACTCAGGGGGCACAACCCACTGATGTTGTAAGAACTTTATTAGAAAAGGGTGGATTATTAGAAAAGAAAGTTAGGCCTTCTATTGCTATTGGTAAGGCTAAATTGGAAAAAGAAAAGATTGAAAAGGCCAAGAGCAAAGAAGCTGAAAGCGATAGTAAAGAAGCTGAAAAATAAAAAATTGTTAAATTTATTTTTACATATTAACTAAATGAAAGAAGTTTCCAAAACTGGTCACTTCACTATAGATTTGCCGAGTTCTGATGCTGCCACTGCATTATCTGGTCATGGAAATTCTTTTTTAAAAAAATTTGAATCTCTTACTGGTGTCTCCTTAACTATTAGAGGTCTACAACTTGAAATGAATGGAGTAATTCCTAATCTTGAAAGGGCATCTGCATTGGTTGAGCTAACAAGACCAATTTGGGAACAAGGATTAGAAGTACCAGAAGTTGATCTTAGGGCTGCTCTAAGTTCATTAAATATGGGTGAGTCTTCTTCTCATGCTGAGCTTGGCAAAAAGATTCTAGCTCGTTCAAAAGAAGGGAGATATTTAAGGCCTCGAACTATAAGACAAAAAGAATATGTTGAATCTATTGAGAACTTTGATTTAACTTTCGCTATCGGTCCAGCAGGTACGGGAAAAACATTTTTAGCAACCGTTTGTGCCGCCAGATTATTAAATGAGAAAAAAATCGAAAAAATTGTTTTAACAAGACCAGCTGTAGAAGCTGGTGAAAATTTAGGATTTCTGCCTGGAGATTTGCAGCAAAAAGTTGATCCGTACTTACGCCCTTTATTTGATTCTCTACATAGTATTTTTGGATATGATAAAACAAATTCATTAATTGATAAAGGCATTATTGAAGTCGCACCATTAGCATTTATGAGAGGTAGAACTTTAGATAACTCTTTGATTATTTTAGATGAAGCTCAAAATACTTCCACTTCTCAAATGAGAATGTTTTTAACTAGGTTAGGAGAAAGATCAAAAATGGTTGTAAATGGTGATATCACTCAAATTGACTTAAAAAATGATCAGTTAAGTGGTTTAGTTGAAGCATCAAAAATTTTCCACAATATCGAAGGAATAAAGTTTTGTCATTTAACTATAGATGATGTAGTTCGCCATCCATTAGTCCAGAAAATTATTAAGGCTTATGAATAAACTATTACTCGGGTGATCCGTACACTGAAATATAAAAAATTAGGTAGAATAAGGATAATTAAAAGGTATAAAAATGCCAGCAAGTAGTAATTTTAATCAAGCTATTCGTGATGCTCAGACCAGTTCAATTGTTGGACCAAATGTAGTACAAAAAGCTCTCCCTTATGTAGGTGGAGGAATGGTTTTGACTTCTTTAGGTGTATTGGCAGGTGTCTCACTAATAGCGACAAATCCTTTACTATTCCAACCTCTTTCTATTGTTGCTTTAATAGCTGAATTGGTTTTATTCTTCGTTGCTACAAGTGCAGCCAATAATGCTAATAATGCAAAAGCTCTGCCTTTGTTAACTGGATTCAGTTTGTTAACAGGATTTACTTTAAGTGGAATAGTTGCTTTGGCTATTGGAACAATTGGTATTGGATCTGTTGGTACAGCAGCATTGGCAACGGGAATCACTTTTGTAATAGCTTCTTACACAGGACAAAGGATGAGCGATAGTGTGGGACAAGCCCTTAGCGGAGTTGTTGGACTTGGCTTAATTGGTTTGTTAATAGCAATGTTTGTTCAATTAATCGGAGGATTCTTTGCTCCAGGAGTTTTTGGAGGTTCAGGCTTTGAGTTGATGATTGCAGGATTTGGAACAGTTTTATTCGTTGCGATGTCTTTTTTAGATTTTTACACAATGCCAAGAAGATATAGTGATGATCAATATCTAGCTGGAGCCTTAGGTATGTATTTAACCTATATAAATCTATTTGTATTTATCTTAAGATTGATGATTGCACTTCAAGGTGGTGGAAGAAGAAATTAAAAATAATTTTAAATTAACTTATATACTTTAAAGCGTAGAACTATCTACGCTTTTTTTATTGTGCAATATCAAGAATTTGATGCTTTATAAATTCCTTTTGCTTATTATTATATTTTTTTGAATTATCAAAGCTATTTCCAAGATTGTCTAAATCATTCATTATTTGATTTATATTTTTGGTAACAGACTTCGTTTCCAAAACTCGCAAAATACTTTTACATCTCTCTGATATATTTTCCGAATTAGATTTATATTCAAGATTATTATCACTTTCATGAACAATTATTTGGGCAGAGCTCATAATTAGATTTTTAATGACTATTTCGACGACATCATTTCCAGCTTCTTGAAGTTTGAAAACAAATGAGAACGGAAGCTTATCTAATAAATAACAATTTTGATCTGACAATGCATACGCAAAAAAACCTCTCAAACCATTTTTTGTTTTAATTAGCTCTGCAACTCTATCCGCCAAAACTTCCTCACTTAAAAGATCTTCTCCCCATTCTTTACACCATTGAGCAGATATATTTATTGCCTGAGTAAAAGAAGTTTCTTTTAAGTTTATAGCTTTTTTTATCATTTTTGATCAGAATTTTATTATGGATATTTTAAAAGACTTTTGACTAATTATAAATCTGGTTTCGTAACTTTACTAGGTAGGCCAAATGTAGGGAAATCTACTTTAATAAACAAGTTAATTGGAGAGAAAATAACAATTACTTCTCCTGTGGCTCAGACTACTAGAAATAAATTAAAAGGAATACTTACTACAAAATTTGGGCAAATAATTTTTGTAGATACGCCTGGAGTTCATAAACCTCATCATCTTCTAGGCGAAATACTTGTGAAAAATGCTAAATCAGCAATTAATGGAGTAGATATGGTTGTTTTAGTTCTCGATTCAAGCGTTGAACCTGGGAGAGGTGATGAATACATAAAAGATTTTTTAGTTGCAAATAAAACTGAATTTACTGTCGTATTGAATAAATGGGATTTAGTGAATAAGGAATTCAAGAGTCTAAGATTAGATCAATATAGAAAAGTTTTTGGGACTAGTAAAAATTTTCACATTGTAAGTGCATCTGAAGGAGATGGGTGCTCTGAATTGATTGATATGATTTTAAATTTCCTTCCAATAGGACCAATGCTTTACGAGGAAGATACAATATGCGATCAACCCATAGATAATTTATTAGCGGATTTAGTAAGAGAGCAAGTTTTAATCAATACAAGGGAAGAAGTCCCCCATAGTGTTGCAGTAAACATAGAAAAAATTAAGGAAATTAAAAGAGATAAGGGTAAAAATTTTACAGCTATTTTGGCTACAATTATTGTTGAGAGAACAAGTCAAAAGGGAATTCTTATTGGTAAAAAAGGTTCGATGTTAAAGACTATTGGTCAGACTGCAAGATCAAATATGAAGAAGTTAATAAATGGTCCAGTTCACTTGGAGTTGTTTGTGAAAGTTGTTCCAAATTGGAGAAAAAAAGAATCAAAATTAATGGAGCTAGGTTATGAGGTGGATTATTAAATGACTCCTTTCACTTTTGACGTAATTACTTTGTTTCCCAAAGCTTTTGAATTAATCAATAATTTAGGAGTCATAACAAGAGCTTTAGAGAAAAATCTGATTAATGTCAACTTGCATGATTTAAGAAAATACGGAGAAGGCAATTATAGGCAAGTAGATGATAAGCCTTACGGGGGAGGTTCAGGGATGGTTTTAAAACCAGAACCGATCTACATGGCTCATGATTCAATAGACAAATTACCGAATAGTAAAACTCTATTAATGACTCCACAAGGTAAAGTCTTGAAGCAGCAGGATCTTTTAAGATGGTCTTCTTTAGATCAATTGATAATTATCTGTGGGCAATATGAAGGTTTTGATGAAAGAGTTAGATGCTTGGCTGATGAAGAGGTTTCTATAGGTGATTATGTACTTTCAGGTGGCGAAATTCCTTCTATATCTATAATAAATGGCTTGACAAGATTATTGCCAGGAACCCTAGGAGATCCAGGATCGTTATTAGATGAGAGTCATAATACTTCTTTATTAGAATATCCTCATTACACTAGACCTTTAATTTTTAGAGAAATGAAAGTACCAGATATTCTGGTTAGTGGTAATCATGAAGAGATTAAATTATGGCGTAAGCAAAAAATGTTAGAAAGGACCTTGGATAGAAGAAATGACTTGATTTCGAATGATGACTATAAAAAATTACCAAAAAGTAAGAGAATAAACAGAGACTCAAATGAAATAATGAAATTCCGAATAGGTAATGGATATGATATTCATAGATTAGTGGAGGGTCGGGACTTAATAATTGGAGGAGTTAATATGCAGCATCCTGATAATTTAGGACTTGATGGTCATAGTGATGCTGACGTTCTTAGTCATTCAATAATGGATGCATTATTAGGAGCGCTATCTCTTGGAGATATTGGAAAATATTTCCCACCATCTGATCAGAAATGGAAAAATGCTGATAGTTTATTTTTATTATCTAAAGTTATTGAATTAATTAGAAAGGAAGGTTGGGAAGTTAATAATATTGATAGTGTTATCGTAGCTGAAAGACCAAAAATTAAACCCCATGTGCAACTAATGAAGAAAAATATTGCTGAGATCTTGCAAATCGAAGATAATTTTATAGGAATAAAGGCTACCACAAATGAGAAATTGGGACCTGAGGGTAGAGAGGAAGGAATAAGTTGTCACTCTGTAGTTTTGCTTGAGAAAAAAGAATGAAAATAAAATTTAATGTTAAAGAGAAAATCAAAAACCTTTCTTTTTTATTTATTTTTCTATTAATTTTTCTTTTTCAAATCAATTCTCCAATCCTTAATGCTCTTCCCATGGATACTCATCAAAGTGGACCTGTCACAGAAGAATTAAGACTTAAGATTCCTTCTGAGTTTAAAAAAGTATGGCTTCAGGCTGAAAAAGAAGTTTGGGAGCCTTGGTTATCTATTCAAGATGGTTTTTTGGGTAGACAAATATTCTGGGATGAAGAAAAGGAAGAAGCTTTAATATTGGTAAATTGGGAAAATAAAAAACTATGGAAAAGTATATCAATGAACGAAGTAAATGAGGTGCAAGAAAAATTTGAAGAAAACGTTAAAACATCTTTGAATAGAAATGTTAATCCTTTTGAATTAATTTATGAAGGAGAGTTAGTTAAACAAGGATGAATTTAGATATTAGGTTTGACTTCCAGAGAAGAGAAAGAATTGGACTTATTGAAGCGATTTGGGGTGCAGATAAAACTATAGATCAATTAAAGAGAGTATCTAAAGAAGTCTTAGAAAAAAAAGAAGTAGTTTTTATTACGCATATTGATAAAGAAAAAGCTGCATATTTATTAGAAATCTTTAAGGAGGGAAGATTTATTGAAGAAGCAAATTGCTTCATAATTGGTGAAAATTTAAATAAATTCTCGACAAATAAAAAAGTAGCAATAATCTCAGGAGGCTCTAGTGATTTAGCAGTAACACTTGAAGCTAAATTATCTCTAGAAATTTATGGAGTGAGCTGTCATACTTTTATAGATGTAGGAGTAGCAGGACTTCATCGTTTATTCAGTGAAATAGAGGAAATTAATAAATACGATGTTCTTATAGTTTGTGCGGGAATGGAAGGAGCTCTAGCAACTGTTATTGGAGGATTACTACCTCAACCCATAATTGCGGTGCCGGTTTCCGTAGGGTATGGGATTAGTAAGAATGGAGAAACTGCATTAAATAGTATGTTATCTAGTTGTGCCCCTGGAATTTCGGTTATGAATATAGACAATGGTTATGGAGCGGCAATGGCTGCCCTAAGAATTATAAAAAGGATTTCTTAGATGTTAATTATTTTTTTCGATTTCTAATAAATTCTCTATCCATAGATTGAGTTGTTTAGAAAGTATTCCTTCTTCTCTCATTTTGATAGCCTTTACAACAACTCTAGTATTTACCCATTCTGGATATCTTTTGGTCATTTATTTTTAAATTACTAAATTCAATTTGATATAAATTTCTCTAAAAACAAGATCTTAGTAACAATATTAATTTATTATGTTCGATTTGGTACCTAATCTTGATAATTCTGAAGAAGTATCATCACCTTCTACATTTTTTAATCTTTCGATTAATTCGGATAAATCTTTTTGGGCTAATTCACCATTCGGCTCCCATTTCAAAGATCTTGAATTTTGATTTAGGTTTTCTTTCATTTTCTATTTGAAGTAATAAGAATATAAAATGAAAAAATTAAAAATTGGGTTATTGTTTCATGCTTAACGTTAAAAAAGTATGAAGATTTCAAAATTTCTACTATTTAGTAAATTATCCGCCTCCAACAATAGATACAATTTCTAACTTATCGCCTTCTTTAAGTATTTCACTCTCCCATTTAGTTGAGTTAATAATTAAGTCATTCACTTCAACCACCACAGTATTTTGCTTATATCCTAGGAATTCTAAAGTGCTTGAAAGATAAGCCTTTTCATTTTCTAGTTCTATTTTTTTTTCTTTACCGTTAACACTAATTTTCATGGGATAATTCTTTTATAATAATCATAGCTTCCTCTTTTGGATCTTCTGAATTTAGCAGCCCAGAAACTATTGCAACCTTGCTAATTCCATAATTTTTTAGAGAGGAGATATTTAATTTATTAATTCCTCCTATGGCAAAACAAGGAATATTTAGATCTTTTGTTAAGGCCTTAATTTTCTCTTCACCAAGAGGTGCTTTATTTTTCTTTGTTAAGGTTGGAAAAACTGGCCCGACTCCAATGTAATCGCATCCATCTTTTACAGCCTTATTGATATCAGTTGAATTGTTGGCTGAAATTCCAATAATCTTTGAGCTACCAAGTAATTTTCTCACTGTTTTTATATCGAGGTCGTCTTGACCAAGATGAACACCATCTGCATTTGATGCCAATGCTATATCCAATCTGTCATTAACGATGAACAAAGAATTATATTTCTTACATAAGTTATTTATTTCAATTGCCTCTTTAAGATGGTCTTTATCATTACCTTCTTTAAATCTATGCTGAATTATTTTTACCCCTCCTAATAATATTTTTTCAATTATTTCTAATAAGTTTTCTCTTGGGTCTGTTATCGAATATAAATTGTTTTTACTAATTATTGATAGTGCTTTCTTACGAGTATTAAAATTTAATATTTCAATTTCTAAAGTATAAATTTCATATCTAATCTCGGAAGCTATTTTAGAAAGTTCACTATTATGAGTCCTTGAAAATTCTTCAATAACTCTAAGCGCTTCTTGAACCCTCGCAGAATTAGAACTTATGATTTTAGAGGAATTATTCCTGTTGATTTGTTCAACATGAGATAATCCTTTGCATTGATCTTCAATATGATTTCTTGATAATTTATAAATTTCTAAATGATTTTTACCCAATATTTGTCTGAAGTTTTTTATTCTAATAACAAAATCTTCATTACCCAAGCCAAATCGGGCCCAGTCCTCTAAAACCCTCAGACCTTCTCTTGCTCTATCTAGATTAGCGTCAATAATTTGAGATATTCGTAAATCTTCAGGTTGAATTATGTTTGGATTTTTCATATAGAAACTTATTTATTATGCTTACAAAGAATTTTTAATGCATTTTCTCTGTCTTTTGTGATTTGATTAGAGAGTTGATCAATATTTTGAAACTTGATTTGAGATCTTAGCTTCTCAATAGGTTCTACTGATAAATTTAGCCCATATAGGTTGATATCTTTATTAATTAAATGAACTTCAACGGCGGATGGCAAGAGAGGATCAATAGTTGGTTGAGAACCAAGATTCATAACAGAGGCAATTTTATTGGAAGAATTATTTATGGTAGACCATGCTGCATAGACTCCTTCACCAGGTAAAAATTTTCTTCCATCTATTTCAAGATTTGCTGTAGGAAATCCTAGGCTCTTTCCAATACCTTTTCCTTCAACTACGTTTCCTTTAAAACTGTATGGCCTATTAAGTATTTTAAAAGCATTCTTTAAATCACTTTTTTGTAATAAATCTCTTACTCTGCTACTGCTAATTCTTCCTTCATTATCCTCTAAAATTGAAATGATTTTTAGTTTTATATCTAAATCTTTAGTGGCAAGTTTAATTGTATTAATATCTCCACTTCTTTTAAAGCCAAATCTAAAATTAGCCCCTACTGAAATACTTTTTGCTTGTAATTGATTGATCAAAATATTTTTAATAAAGTTCTCAGCACTTAATTTAGAAAGTTTCTTATCAAAAGGAATTAGAACCAATTGTTCTATACCAAGATCTTCAAGGATAGGGAGCTTTTCCTCTGGTAGATCAAGTCTAAGGCGAGTTTCTTTATAGAGCACTTCTCTAGGATGTGGCCAAAAGCTTGCGATTGTGGGTGTGTAATCATTTTCTTTAACTACACTCTCTATTAATTTTCTATGACCCGCGTGTAGACCATCAAAACTACCAATAGCGATTGAGGTGGGCTGCTTAACTTCAGATGGTGATATTAAAGAGATCACAAGATAACGTGCAATTTTATGATTTTGATGGCAAATTTGAATAGATCATAGTTATTCAATCAAATGAATGTCTGACAAAATTGATTTTCAGTCGCTTTCATTTGGAATGCGGCGCATTGGCTGGATACGCTTTTGGATTCAATCCATTTTAGGTGTTGTAGTAACAGCTGTTTTGCTTTTTTCAAATGTTGTAAATAAAAGCGAAGGACAGCTGAGTTTGACTCCGGGTCTATCACTAACAACAATTTCTTTGATTTTACTACTTTTTAGTTTGTGGCAAGGTTGGTTAATAGTCAGAACTGGCAGAGCAATTGCAAGTAATGCTAGACCCTCTAGAGGGCAAACAAGCAAATTAATAAAAAGAGGCTTAATAAATGATTTGTTAGGAATTTTGTTTGGCTTAATTGGATATCAAGCACTTATGGGTGCACTTTTTATACAGGCTTCCTCACAAACAACTGGTCAACTTATTACGGCGTCATCTGATATTCCTATTACTGGTCTTGAGATTTTATCAGTTCTAAGTAATACACAAGTTATCGCCGCTCATTTCTTTGGACTTTGCTTCTCTTTATGGTTGCTAAGAAGCATTTATAAATGAAGTATTGATTTTTGGCAACACGTCTAAACTTCCTCTCCAAAACAAGTCTGGTTCTACTGGGGTAAGAGAAATTTTATTTTCTTGTATTTGAGAGACATCACTAGGCCAATTCTTGGGGCCATCACCTTTTGATTTAAGATCTAAAACAGCCTCACCTGCTAACCAATAATAATCATCGCCTCTCGGATCTTCCCTTTTAGAAAATTGGTTTTTATATTTTCGGATTGATAATCTTGTCCAGGATAATTCCTTTATTTTATTTTGTTCACAAGGAGGTATGTTCAAGTTCAAAAGAAGAGACTTTGGCCAACTATCCTTTAGTGCTTGTTCAGCAATATTCATTGCAATTTCACTAGCAAATTCAAAATTTTTCCATTTAAAACTCGCAACACTAACTGCCATTGATGGAACATTTTCTAAGGTACCTTCCATAGCTGCAGCTACTGTTCCAGAACAAAAAATGTCTGTTCCTAAATTTGGACCATGATTTATTCCAGAAAGAACTAAGTCAGGTTTTTTATCTAATAATTCTGATAGTGCGAGTTTAACGCAATCAGCAGGGGTCCCTGAACAACCCCAAGCTTTAATACCTTTATCAAATAATTCATCTGCTCTTTCAACTCTCAAAGGTGACTGCAAAGTGAGGCCATGACCAGTCGCCGATCTTTCTTGGTCCGGACATACTACTGTTACTTTATGCCCTTTTTTTAATGCGGATTTGGCTAGAGCTCTTATTCCCTCAGCAAAAACCCCATCGTCATTACTTATTAAAATATTTAATGATTCCATTAATCAATACATTTTATTATGGACAATATTTAAGTAAGATAAAACTATATCTATTTTTACTATATCAGTGAGTCAAATTGAATCATTAAGCCAAATTGAGGGCAAATTAAATAATCTCTCTCTCTTAGCGAATGAAAATATAAAAAATGCGAAAAGTGATTCTGAATTGGACCAATTAAGAGTCTCTTTATTAGGAAAAAAAGGAGAATTATCAATAATATTGAAGACTATGGGCAAATTATCTTCTGTTGATAGACCAATTATCGGACAGAAGGCAAACTTGATAAAAATAAACTTGCAAGATTTAATAACTGAAAGAAAAAATCAACTTATTAGTGAAGCTATTGATAAACAGATCGAAGATGAAAAAATTGATGTTACAATTCCTTCCACAGGAACCTTCCCTGGTAATAAGCACCCCTTAATTTCAACTCAAGATGAGATCATAGATATTTTTTGCGGATTAGGATACTCAGTAGAGAATGGCCCTGAGATTGAGAGTGATTTTTATAATTTTGAGTCACTTAACATACCTAAAAATCATCCAGCTCGAGATATGCAGGATACTTTTTATTTAGATGAAAATCGTCTACTAAGAACTCATACATCACCTGTTCAGATTAGATATCTTGAAAAAAATCCACCTCCAGTAAGAATTATTGCTCCAGGAAGAGTTTACAGAAGAGATGCTGTAGACGCTACTCACTCTCCTGTTTTTAATCAAGTGGAAGTTTTATGTATCGATCAAGATATAAATTTTAGTCATTTAAGAGGAACTGTGCTGACTTTTTTAAAAACTTTTTTTGGAGATATTCCTGTAAGATTTAGAGCTAGTTATTTCCCTTTTACCGAACCTTCTGCAGAAGTTGATGTTCAATGGAAAGGTAAATGGTTAGAAGTAATGGGTTGTGGAATGGTAGATCCAAAGGTTCTAGAAAAATTAGGAATTGATTCTGAGAAATGGACTGGATTTGCAGCTGGATTAGGTGTAGAGAGATTCTGTATGGTGAGACATCAGATTGATGATATAAGAAGGTTCTATACCAATGATCTCAGATTCTTAAAACAGTTTTAATATGATAAGTATTTTAAATTAGGTTTCTTTATCAAATTAGTTTAAAATACTATTAGTTTTAAATTTATTGATTGGTACGAAAAGCTGGACTAATCGTCAATGATGGTAAAGAACTGGCTGTTCAAACTGCAATTTCCGTTCAAAAAAAATTGGAAAAATCCAATTATGAAGTTGTAAGAGTAAGTAGTTCTGGAGGTATGGTTGGCTTTGCTAATCCTGATCAACACGTGCGTCCATTAGGATATTCAAATTGTGTGCCAGAAGGGTTCGATTCCTCTATGGAGTTTGCGATTGTTCTTGGTGGAGATGGAACAGTACTTTCTGCTGCGCGACAGACAGCTCCTGCAAAAATTCCAATCCTTACAATAAACACTGGGCATTTAGGTTTTCTTGCGGAAGCATATCTTTCAAATCTAGAGGAAGCAATTGATAAACTTATTATTGGTAAATGGGATATAGAAGAAAGAAAAAGTTTAATTATCAGCGTAATGAGAAATGAGCAAAGAAGATGGGAATCTCTTTGTTTGAACGAAATGGCCCTTCATAGAGAACCTCTGACGAGTATGTGTCATTTTGAAATTTCCATAGGAAGACATGCTCCAGTCGATATATCTGCAGATGGAGTCATCCTTTCTACTCCAACTGGCTCAACAGCTTATTCTTTAAGCGCCGGGGGGCCTGTTATTACACCCGATTGCCCTGTGGTGCAATTAACTCCAATCGCTCCGCATTCATTAGCTTCTAGGGCTTTGGTTTTTAATGATTCGGAACCAGTTACTGTTTTCCCAGCCACTCCTGAAAGGTTAGTTATGGTGGTTGATGGAAATGCAGGTTGTTATGTTTGGCCTGAAGATAGGGTTCTAATTAGAAAAAGTAAACATTCGGTTAAGTTTATAAGGCTTGAGGATCATGAGTTTTTTCAGGTATTAAGAAATAAATTAGGTTGGGGTTTACCTCATGTTGGTAAACCTAATAAGTAATCTAAAGTTAAGATAGTTTTCTTCCTCTAAGCAAAAATACAGGATTATTTGGATCCAATCTTATTCCTTCTGAAATACTCAAGCTTTTATAAGTCTGGATAAGATTTAAATTCACTTCGAAATTATTTCCTTTTAAGGTATCTCTTAGATCTTTAATGGTTTGGATATCGATTAAAGGAATAGCAACAATATCTCCAAAGTTCATATCTTTAGACAATTCATTAATAATTCGAAGCTTAGTCTTTTTATCACAGCCACCAATAATTATTCTCTTAGCCTCTCTCAAAGAATTAATATAATTGGAATTAAATAAATTATTTATATCTTCTTCAAAAATATCTTTAGGGACAACTCCTAATCTTCTCGCATTTTCTGAGATTAACTCTTTTGAGCCAATTCTTTTATCAATACAAAATAATTTTAAATTAGGCCTTAATTTTAATGCTTCTAAACCAATGGAGCCGCAACCTGCTCCAATATCCCAAATACTGCCATTTTCTGGTAACTCTAAATCAGCCAAAATTTGAATTCGAACCTCCCTTTTTGTTAATAAATTTGGTCTGTCTTCAAAAGTTTTAAAAGTATCATCTTTTAATCCAAATAAAGGATTTTCTTTTCCTTGAATATCTTTTTCTCTTTTCAATAGAACAGCAATATTTAAGTTAGAAATATCCGATGGTAATTTTTCTTTTGGGTTAAATTTTCTAATCTTTTCATTTTTAAAACCTATTTCCTCACAAATCCAAAGGTCGTAAAGATTATTTAGATTTAACTCTAATAAATTATTTTGAATTATTTCTAAACCGTTGTTATTTGAATCTGTAATTATCGCTAAACTACGTGGTTTTGATTTTAGGGCCTCAATCAATTTAGTTGAATCTCTTCCATGAATACTTACATATATAGCTTCTTGCCAAGATATTTTTAGTTTACTAAATGCAAGTTGAGCACATGTATTTGATGGATAAAAACTTAATTCTTCTTTTGAAAAGTTTTCTAGAAGTATTCTTCCAATACCAAACCAAAGAGGATCACCCCTAGAAAATAAAATTACGTCAGTTTTTTGAGATTTAAGCCAATTAATTAGTTTATTATCACTTCTGCTAGTGAAAAATAATTTTTCTTTTTTTGTATTACTTTGGCCCCATAATTTAATATCTTCAAAATATGGATCTGGAACAGCAATATTTTCTGTTTTTATAAATAATTTTTGTAATTTCAAAGGTAACTCTTTGAATTCAAAAGAATTAATTCCTATTACATAAATTTTTCTTTTTATCTGAGTCATAAATATTTAAAAAGGAATAATATGATTTATTTGTATGTTTTATTAATTTATCCTAGTATTTATAAAATAATAACTATAAATTACTTGTCAGAAAGGAGAAAACGTTTACACGAAATATTGTTAACTCTAATTAACAAAGAAAGTAATTTTGAGTTAATAGAAGAGGACTCTGGTGATTTAACAACGAATTTTTCTGATCAAGATACTGCCAATTTATCTCGAGTTATAGAAAAAAATCGTAAAATCATTAAAAGATATCAAGCTCTTGTTAGAACAGCAGTAACTCTAGACACCCTTATGGATTCTGAAAATGATGAAAATTTCAAAATTAAATAAAAATATTTTTTTTAAGGGATTTATACCTTTTGCCATATTAATTTCTCTGGTTTTCAACCCAGTTAAGGCTTTTGCCGAAGTAGCAGAAACAGAAATCAATGGAGAGTTAATAAATGCTAGTAGTGAGTTTCTAAGAGATCTAGATTTTGAAACATGGCAACTAGTAGCGTATAAATCGCCATTTTTTGAAGACAAATTGATCTTAAGGGTAATTGGATATCCTGGTAATCTTAGGATTGATCATCCAACAAATTTACAAGTGGATTCTGGGAGAAAACAGTGGCTTCTAAATGATAAAACATTATTAAATGTGGAATTGGCTAACGATGGTAGACAAGCTGCTGCCGAATTTGATTTGGATGAACTAATAAATAATATTGATAAAAATAGACCACTCAGATTATCGTTGACAGGTGTTTTTTCAGAGCTACCAGTTCCTCCTTTTGTTGTTAAAGAATGGAGATCCTTAGATTAATAATTTAATTGATGTATGATTGATATCCGAATTAGTGACGTTAAATGGATGAAAAGAGCCATCTGTTTGGCTTCTTTAGGTAAAGGAAGAACAAGTCCTAATCCAATGGTTGGAGCAGTAATATTAGATAAAAATGGAAATCTTATCTCAGAAGGATTCCATTCAAAAGCAGGAATGCCTCATGCAGAGGCAATGTCATTCAATAATCTAAAAAAAGATGCAACAGATGGGACAATATATGTAAATCTGGAACCTTGCTGTCATCAAGGTAAAACCCCTCCATGTGTTGATAAAATAATTTCTTTTGGAATAAAGAAAGTATTTGTTTCTATAAAAGATCCCGACAAAAGGGTTTCAGGGAAAGGTATTAAATTACTAAAAGATGCTGGAATTAAAGTTCATGTAGGCTTATGTGAGAAAGAATCTCAAGAATTAAATAAGTCTTTTATTCATAGGAATATTACCGATAACGCTTTTGGTGTTATGAAATGGGCAATGAGTATGGATGGAAGAGTTGGTCTGAAAAATGGTCAAAGTAAATGGATTACAAATAAAGATTCAAGATCATTAGTTCACTCTTTTAGAGCTTGCTTTGATGCAATAGTTATTGGGGGTAACACATTAAGAAAAGATGATCCTCTTCTAACTTCTCGAGGTATACGACAGCCTGAACCTTTAAGAGTAGTTTTTACAAAAACGTTAGATCTGCCAGAAAAATCTAATTTGTGGGATTGTAAATTAGCCAGAACTCTTGTTGTATATGACGCTTCTACCGCAGATAAAAGATTTCTAGAGAGAATCCCAAAGGGTGTAGATATTGAAGAATTATCCTCTGATAATCCTATATTGCTTTCAAATTTACTAGCTAAGAAAGGCTGTAATAATGTTTTCTGGGAATGTGGACCTAAGTTAGCAACTTCAGCAATCAAAGCAGGTTGTATTCAAGAACTAATGACTTTTATTGCACCAAAGATATTAGGAGGTGTAAGTAGCATGAACCCCTTTTCTGATTTTGAATTTACAGATATGGATGAAGTTTTTAATTTAAATGAAACTGAATTTAGTTTTATTGGCGATGATATTTTTGTGAAGAGTACTTTTTAAATTAATTTGGAAGCGGTTATTGATTAAAAAACCGTTCGGTTCTTACCCAAAAAAAATTATACAGGTACGGAACTCGTTAGTTTAGTTTATAATAAACCCACAATCGATAATAACTATGCCAATAAGACAAGACGATAATCAACCTAATAGAAGATTTGGAATAGTCAATATTATATTAATTGGAGTGGGTGCACTGCTTTTATTCAGTAGCTTGTTCCCTAATCAAAATATGCAAATTCCAAGAGTTCCTTACTCCCTCTTTATTGATCAAGTAAATGATGGTGAAGTTAAAAGAGCATATATTACACAAGAGCAAATAAGGTATGAATTAAATGGAGCAGAGGAAGGAGCTCCTTCGGTATTAGCAACGACTCCAATTTTTGATATGGATTTGCCCCAAAGATTGGAAAGTAAAGGTGTTGAGTTCGCTGCAGCTCCACCTAAAAAACCAAATTTCTTTTCTACCATTCTTAGCTGGGTAGTCCCACCTTTAATTTTTATTTTAGTACTGCAATTTTTCGCAAGAAGAAGTATGGGTGGAGGCGGTGCTCAAGGTGCATTAAGTTTTACTAAAAGTAAGGCTAAAGTTTATGTTCCTGATGATGAATCAAAAGTAACCTTTGACGATGTCGCTGGTGTTGATGAGGCGAAGGATGAATTAACAGAAATAGTTGATTTTTTGAAGAAACCAGAAAGATACACTGATATTGGGGCAAGAATTCCAAAAGGTGTTTTATTAGTTGGACCTCCAGGAACTGGAAAAACTCTTCTTTCTAAAGCAGTAGCAGGAGAAGCCGAAGTTCCTTTCTTTATTATTTCCGGTTCTGAATTCGTTGAGCTTTTCGTAGGAGCAGGTGCCGCTAGAGTAAGAGATTTATTTGAGCAAGCTAAGAAAAAAGCTCCTTGCATTATTTTCATAGATGAATTAGATGCAATTGGTAAAAGCCGTTCTGGTTCAATGGGTGTAGTCGGTGGTAATGATGAAAGAGAACAAACATTAAATCAACTACTAACCGAAATGGATGGATTTGCCTCTGCAGATAAGCCAGTAATTGTACTTGCGGCAACAAACCAGCCAGAAGTCCTTGACGCTGCATTATTAAGACCGGGAAGATTTGATAGACAAGTTTTAGTAGACAGACCTGACCTATCTGGAAGGAAAACAATTTTAGAGATTTATACTAAAAAAGTGAAATTAGCAGATTCTATTGATTTAGAATCTATTGCGCAGGCTACATCTGGTTTTGCAGGAGCTGACTTGGCAAATATGGTCAATGAGGCAGCCTTACTAGCGGCTAGAGCGAAAAGGAAAAGCGTTGAACAGCAAGATTTAAGCGAAGCAATTGAGAGAGTAGTAGCAGGATTAGAAAAAAAGAGCAGAGTCTTACAAGATGATGAAAAGAAAGTAGTTGCTTATCATGAAGTTGGCCATGCTATTGTTGGCCACTTAATGCCTGGGGGTTCAAAAGTAGCAAAAATTTCAATAGTTCCAAGAGGTATGAGTGCTCTGGGTTATACTCTGCAACTGCCAACCGAAGAAAGATTTCTTAACTCCAAAGATGAATTAAAAGGACAAATAGCCACTTTGCTTGGAGGAAGATCTGCAGAAGAAGTAGTTTTTGGAAAAATCACTACAGGAGCTTCGAACGATTTGCAAAGAGCTACAGATATAGCTGAGCAAATGGTAGGGACTTTTGGAATGAGCGAAATTCTTGGACCTCTTGCATATGATAAACAAGGTGGTGGTCAGTTCCTTGGAAATGGAAATAATCCAAGAAGATCAGTTAGTGATGCAACAGCTCAAGCAATTGATAAAGAAGTTAGAGACTTAGTAGATGATGCACATGATACGGCGTTAAATATCTTAAGAAATAACTTACAATTACTTGAATCGATTTCTCAAAAAATCCTTCAAGAAGAAGTTATTGAAGGCGAAGATCTTAAAACCCTCTTAGCAGAGAGTAAAATGCCTGCATAGTAAAATTTAAGTTTTCGAACAAAGTTAGATGCTAAACCCGATTAAGCTTGCAAGTAAAAATTTTTTATCAAGCTTGGATACTTCAAATGAAGAATTCTTTCATATTCTAGAGATCGCTAAAAATTTTAAAAATAAAGATTTAAATATTAAATTCAAAAATAAAGTTTTAGGACTTATTTTTGATAAGTCATCAACTCGTACGAGAGTTAGTTTTCAGGTTGCAATGTCAAGACTTGGCGGCACTTCAGTTGACTTAAATCCTACTACTTCACAAATTGGGAGGGGAGAGCCAATTAGAGATACAGCACGAGTGCTAAGTAGATATTGTGATGTATTAGCGATAAGAACCTTTAAGCAATCTGATTTGGAAGAGTATGCAAAATGGTCTTCTAAGCCAGTGATAAATGCACTTACGGATCTAGAACATCCTTGCCAAGCTTTGGCTGATTTTATGACAATTAAAGAGGAATTTATTGATTTCAAAAACGTGGTTTTAACATTTATAGGTGATGGTAATAACGTCGCCAACTCTCTCATTTTGTGTGGAGCATTATTAGGGGTGGAAGTTAGAATTGCTTGTCCGAAAGGATATGAACCAAACACTATCGTTGTCAATAAAGTTAAAGAGTTATGTGAGGGAAAAAATTTGATTAAAATATTTAACGACCCTTACGAAGCTATCTCTGGATCAAATGTTCTTTATACCGATGTATGGTCGTCTATGGGAGAAGAAAATAAAAGTGAAAAGAAAGATAAAGATTTTATTGGATTTACTCTCGATTCTGATTTGGTTCGTAAAGCGAATAATGACGCAATAATCCTTCATTGTCTCCCTGCATATAGAGGGAAAGAAATAACTAATGATGTTTTTGAAAGTAATCAAAGTAGGATTTTTGAACAAGCTGAAAATAGAATGCATATTCAGCAAGCACTTTTGTATAACCTTCTTTCTTAAAGAAAGTTGCAACTTTCTCAAAAAAACGGTACAAATGTATTAGTTTATATTTGTTTTAATGAAACCTTCAGGTGATAGTCTTACCCAAGCTCAAAATGAACTGTACAGTTGGATTAAAGAATATATGAAGCAATTTAAACATAGTCCTTCAATAAGGCAGATGATGCAAGCTATGTGTTTGAAATCTCCAGCACCAATTCAAAGTCGCCTAAAGCACCTACAAGAAAAGGGATATATATCCTGGCAGGAAGGAAAAGCAAGAACCATGCAAATAGTAGATGAACTTTTAGAAGGGATTCCAATTATGGGATCTGTTGCTGCTGGGGGCTTAATTGAAACCTTTAGGGACGTTGAAGAAAATCTTGTGATTTCAGATGTCCTAAATAAAAAAAACGTGTTTGCATTAACTGTGAACGGTGATTCAATGATAGATGCTTGTATAGCTGATGGAGATATGGTTTTAATGGAACCAGTTACAGATTCCTCTTACTTAAAAAATGGGACAATTGTAAGTGCAATGGTTCCTGGACTTGGTACAACCTTGAAATATTTTATAAAAAGAGGTGGGCAAATATTTCTTGAGGCCGCTAATCCTAATTATGATCCAATTATGGTTGATGTAAATCAAATTTCAATACAAGGAAAATTATTAGCTGTGTGGAGGAAGGTTTAATTAAAAATTTTATGATACTAATGCAATAACATATAATATTAAACGTAATTGAAGAAAATATTGAAAAAATCGCTATTAAAAAATCTTTTTATTTCTCTAAATGGATTAGTATTAATTGAATTATTCTTCTTTTATCCAAATAAGATATTTTCAAAAGATTTTGATAGAAACAGATTAAAAGAAACAAGTATAAATTTTAATCAATTAGGATCAAATAATTCTCTCAAATATAAAAAAGAGGTAGTTAATGATTTAAAAGCCAGTGGCAATCAATTTTTTAATCTTTTAGCTTTTAAAAAAAATACTAAAAAAAATTTTTTTTTAGATATAAATTCAGATGTTCAATATAAGGAAGAAGAAGTATTTCATGCAGAAGGGAATGCAATAATTAACTTTTCTAATGCCTACTTGAAAGGAGATTTAATAAAATATGATCTTCAAAATAAATTATTAACGGTTGTTGGAAATGTGATTTTTAAAAAAGGGGAGCAATATTTTGAGGCCTCAAAAATTTA